>CALRCM010000006.1 GCA_943354555.1 Candidatus Peribacteria bacterium
GCATCCTGTCCGGCGCGGTCAGCGTCCAGACACAGTACAACGGAGTCCGCACTACGTTTGAGAATGCGTGCGTGCTCCTCGGTAAGTGCAGTACCACTCACGGCTACAACGTTGCATACGCCTGCCTTGTGACACGCAACCACATCGAAGTACCCCTCGACCATAACAATGCGACGCTCGGCACGAATTGCTTCTTTGGCCAGATGCAAACCGAAGAGCACGGCAGACTTACGATAGAGCGGGCCTTCGGAAGAATTGATGTACTTGGCATCATCGTCGCCGATGGTACGGCCTCCGAAGGCAATGATGCGGCCTTGGGCATCACTAATGGGAAAGATGATGCGATTACGAAACCGATCGTAGATTTTTTCCTCCGCAAGATCTTTTTGTATGCCGAGGCCCGCAGCAACTATCTCACGGCGGCTGAATCCCTCTTTAAGCAAGTGCTGGTAAAGCGCACTGAAGGAATCCGGTGCGTAACCGATGCCGAACTTCTCCATAAGCTCCTGCGGGACACCTCGCTTTGCGATGTAATCCTTTGCTGGAGCGGAAGCCTGGAATGACGCGAGGAAAAACGCCTGCGCAGATTCTGTGCAACTTCGTAGTCGCTCCTTCTCATCTTTTTCGATCACGGGAGCTTTGCCCCTGTCCGGAAGTGTGACGCCGGTCTTTTCCGCAAGATCACGGATGGCCTGTGGGAAATCCACATTTTCAATTTTCTGGTAAAAAGAGAAGATGTCACCGCCGGAACTGCAGGCGAAGCAGTACGCGATGCCTTTGTCGGGCGAGACAAGAAAGCTTGGGTGTTTGTCATTATGAAACGGACAGAGCGAAATAAAGCTGCGGCCCTTAGGCTTGAGCTGGACATACTGCGAGACCAATTGCTCGATGGGGAGCCGCGCTTTGATTTCGGTAACGGGGTCCATGGAGGATGATTATAGAGGCATATAGGTTTGATGGTAGGAAAAGATCCACCGTAGAGACGTACTGTCAGTACGTCTCACAAATAAAAGAAGATTCGAGCGCACCATCCTTGGTGCGCTTCGACGCGCACTGCTGCCGATGAATCTGCTTGTAGATCATGCCTTGGTTCTGGACGTAGCGCCTGATCACCTCTTCGTTCGCATACTGTCCAACCGTGTTCATGTAGTAGCCGCTCGTCCAGAAATTGCCACCCCAGAGCATCTTTTTGACCTCCGGGTGGGTCTCAAAGATATGTTTGGATGTGAGGCTTTTCGTGATTTGTGCAATCTTTGTTGGGGAGAGAACCGGAGCGCTCTGGATGAGGAAATGGACGTGATCAAGATCCGCCCCAATCTCTATGAACCGAAGTTCGTAGCGCTCTTGAATTTCCAGACAGACCTGTTTCAGTGCCTGTTCCACTGGTTCTGTCAGAGCTTTTTTCCTGTACTTCACAGGACACACCAAGTGGTAGAGCAGAAGCGTCCTGTTGTGGCGTTTGGTGATGTGCTCACTCACCCGATGATGGTACACCTCAAGGAACCCTGACCCCCGCACTCTGAGTGCGGAGTATTACGGAATCAAAGCATCCTTCGAATCTGAATGTGCCCGCTACAACAGACTTATCGGACAGCAGCTGCTCTTTCCTGATGAGCCTCTCAGCATTAATGAAATACCTGAAAGCCCATCTGAAACTGGACCAGAACCTGAAGCATCTCCTCACATAATACTACGAGTACCAAGCACGAGAGTATCTGTAGATCTTCCTGCTCCCGAACCTCTCACACCTCTCAAACCGGAAGAAGTTCTTATAGCATCTCCAGCGCTGATCATCCGCTACATGGACGGCATCAACGAGCAGTCCAACGGCGGACTGGAAGATGACGTACACCCCATAATCGCAAGACTAGGGATTCCTTGGGCAAATTTCCGCCTCTGGCGCGACGAATACGAGGTGATTGCGATTGCAGCAAAGATCCTTGAAGCAAGTCATCATGATGGAAAGGTAGGACGGCTGAAGCAGGGAGTGGTGAAATGGGTCATGCGATCCGTCAGGATGGAATGCGACGGCGATGATCAAAAAATTGCGCAGCGCATGGAGGAACTCGGTCTCGCCGCCCACTACGCCTACAGAAGCAGAGGGGGCGAGACGGATTCTGGTGAGCCGAAAGTGAGAGCTCCACGCAAAGTGGACCCTGTTGTTGATCCACGTTGGAAGTTTTTGCAGGATGCACCTCGAAGGCCATTGCCTGCAAAGATGGTAAAAGTGAAGAAGACCAAAAAAGAACGAGACCCAAGGCTTGAGGATGCGGACTACCAGCTTCTCCTCCTCGCCAGACGCCTACTGAAAGCAGTGGAAACAGATAAACCGGATCCATGGGTATACGCCATCGGAAAGCTCGAAGCATCCCTCGAAGAAAAGACTGAAACAAAGCTTGCATGAGAAGCCAGAGCTCCTAATATACCCCCCTTCTTTCCATACTATGCTAACCGAATCTTAATTGGATACACCGGTAACAGAACTCCCCGAAGGAGTGAACCGTGAGGTCTTCGAAAATTTGGAAACCGCATTTGGAGATGATTGGAAGCATTTTCCACCTGAGGAACAAAAGCGTATTTGTGAAGTGGTTGAAAGCATCCCGCCAGTCGTCAAAAGTCAAAGACGCGCCTTTACACAGGAAATGCTTCAAAACCTCGTTCAGGTGCATGGTCTCATTGTTATGCGAGGTATCAACACGGAGCCGCTTGCTATGCTTACGAACTTTGCGGGTATTGCTGCTATCAGAGGATCCATTGAAAAGTTCAATGCAAATGAGGCAAATGTAAAGAAGGTACGTCTGCTGACGAAAAGAGAGGCTTCACTGCTTGCGGAAGTAGAACGCAGACTACCGGATCACACCAAAATTACAGGAAAAAGGACCAACGATGAACTACGGCAATTCACGCCACTTGCTGTCGCGTGGATACGACTAAAAAAGAAAGAAGGGTTCGCGAATATAGTAGGGAAAGATAAACGTGATACTGTAAACATGCCAAACCACAGAACAACCAAGCCAGATGAAGACAACCGTGGCACTGCAGTTTTTGATCTTCTCCCAGACGATCTCAAGGCAATCCTCATCCCGCCCCCAAAAGCGGATGCAAAGGTCGATGCAGAAGTACGAGATGTACAAACCGAACTTCGCGATACTCTTGAAGGAGGTACTGGCAATGATGCAGGCCCGGATAAGACCGGCGTTGTATTCAGACATCGGGGAGAGCAATTGGGAGATGAACCAAATACTGACGCTGAACCAGATGCAGAATACAGGCCGGAGACGCTTGTGGAGAGAAGGGACAGAAATGCCGCCGCCAAACCTCAAGCTAAACAATCTCAGGAAGTCGATCAGAGCGATGCAAGCAATGAAAAAGCAGTACAGTCGATCAGTGACGCAGACAGAGCGTTGATGGAAGCATCGGTCCCTATGCTTAAGCGGGTTCTGGACCAGACAGCTCTCATTCCTGTAGGGCAGGAGGATAGTCCAAAGGCAAGAACTTTGGAGAGGGCTGCACAAGCGCTAGATGCAATTACAGCTCGCATCGCCGGTAATAGCGCTCCGAGAGCACAACTCACTATTGGCACAAAAGAAATGCTGGTAAGTGATGCAACCCTCAGAAGAATTGAGTCTGGATCAGTTGAGGTTGTTGTTACCATTCGCGAGGTCATCATTCGAAAAGGCACTGGAAAAGGAGCTGCTGCAGAGACGGAAAGTGCGTAATGGTATACTGATCTCAATGCTCCTCCTGCGACTCGATGAGAGACATGAAGGTACTCCAGCTGCTCTGCTACAAAGAGGAATCTCTCTGCAGGAAACGACGACCCGCTTCTCTCTTCGGGATGTTTTAGAGCACGGACAAACAAGAGTGAATCTCCGGACAGTGAATAGTCCTGCAAAACCACAACCTGCATTACCGGCCTTTGAAGAGCCAAAGCCGATAGAGCTTATTGAGAGTATTGCTGATGCCATAAAGCAGGAACTGGAGATTGTGGATCCGGAAATCCAAGCGAAAGCCAAAAACAGCCAATCGGAGAGCGTCCAAGGTACTGCAGAGAGCGATGAAGAGGAGACGAAGGCACTCAAGTTTCACAGAAAAGCAAAACCCCTGAATGTTGAAAAAGTCCTGAAAAGAAGAGGTGACCCGGATCCTGAAATAGATGGAGTCTCACTCTGGGAAACAGAAGAAGAGCGGCGAGAGAGATCGAAAGCAAAGCGAGAAAGAGCAGGAAAAGAACCTGATGATCTGGTCTTTTGGTCACCCACTCCAGCAAAGAGAATCGTACGACCCCAGTCACCTGCAGAGCCGGCTGCCGATACGATTGACGCACAGCAGTACCCGTTTCTGGCCGCTATGGAGCGGGAGCAGGCACGTAAGCCCCAAGCACACGATGACGGGGAAATAGAAAAACTCCTTCCTGAGCCCAAAAATTAGGTTACCGAATACACCGTGGTAGAACCTGGTCCGGATAAAGTTGATATTCTCGCTGCGCGGTATGCTGCAGGTCTGCCCCTGCACCATGACGGTGACCGGCAGGATCATGCACCTCGTAAAGGAAAAGGAGTCGGTGCCAAATTTGGCGGTTACCATCATAACGATGGTGAATAATTCACCGTAAAGACGCAACGCCGTTGCGTCTCTACCGCAAGCGATAAACGACAATTTCCATCTTTATCCTTCTACGATCCCTTCAGCTGCACAATCCACCGCGACAGACGATTTTTGAGGTACCCCTCTTTTGCAAGCCCTCTCCCTATAGCAAGTCCGTTCCAGTGCAGCATCATATCGCCATGCGCATCGTCCCTGCATTCGATGTTCTGCCCTTCGAGAAGTTCCTGAAGATCACTTTCGCTGATAGTCAGCACACTCTTCGTCGCCTCTATGCCGCGAGCCGTAGCTAGTTCATCGGTAATGCGAAAGCGACCGTCCTTAAGGCCCTTCGCATACGGAATTCCCATACCGTAATCCACAATGGGAAAGTGCAGTGATGCCGCAAGTTCCGTAGTCAGCAATACCAGATCACCGCGGTGCACAAGCATCTCCCCTTCGTGCACAAAATCCGTGCCGTAGATGTCCGAAATGCGCTTTCGGATTTCCATCTCCATATTTTTGGCAAACCGCTCCTCTCGGCGCGGCACAGATGGAACGTGCTCGCGTGGTCTCGTCGGTGCCTTTTTTAGAAGAACAGCACAGAAGAAGCCTTCGCTATCATAGGTCTGCGGCCAAATGCGGAGAAGTGGGGAAGGAGAATTGAGCAAAGAGAAATACCCTGTGCTTTTCAGATACTCCTGTACTTTTTGCGAATCCCCGATCGCAGTTCTCATTACTAATTTCTCATTACGTATTTGAGGTTCAACGATCTCGAGTTGATCACAAAATTTGTTCAACATATTCAGCACCACACCTTCGTTTTCCTCGGGTGTGAGCGTGCAGGTGGAGTACACGATCGTACCGCCGACTTTCGCAGCATGAATCGCAGCTTCAAGAACTTCCGTCTGGAGCCGTGCCATCTTGGCAATATTTTCTGGACCGCAAAAATTCAGTGCATCGCTGTCTTTGCGTACCGTCCCTTGCGCAGTGCAAGGCGCATCACAGAGCACGCGATCGAACTGCTCGGTCATCTGCTTTCCAAACCACTGACCGACTTTTTTCGTGAGAATAACATTGGTCACTCCCGAGCGCTGACATGCAGTATTGAGGGTCCACATGCGTTTCTCCTGCACTTCATTGGCAATAATGACTCCCCTGCCCTGCATCATCGCCGCGATCTGTGTGGTCTTACTTCCCGGTGCGGCGCACATGTCGAGCACGGTTTCACCCGGCTGAGGATCCAGCAATACCGGAGGGAGCATCGACGAAGCCTCCTGAAGGTACACATGACCGAGAAGATGCAGGAGATCTTTGCCGAGAGCTTCGGAGCGGTCCTCGCGGTCTATAAAGAATCCTTCAGTGCACCACGGTACGGGATCGAGTTTCCAGCCGTGATCCACCGCCCACTGCTTTACTGTTTCCACACTCGTCTTCAGCGTATTCACGCGGATACATTTACGTAGCGGCTTTGCACTTGCGGCCTTGAGAGCAGCAAGATCGGTAAAGGGGGCATAGCGGTCGAGGGCGGTGAAAAGGTCTTTGGGAGTCACGGTAGAAGCAGCTTGAAGGAGGAAGGGAAGAAGATCCAGAACATACAGCATTTGGCTTGCTGAAGTCATAAAATCTCATACGATAAGCCGGATGTCCAAAGCGCAAAATATCCTCGAGGAAGTGATTCTAAAGACGCCCTACAACAATGCAGAGGTTCTTTTTGAGAAAGTGGAGGGTCGCCGCATACGCACGTTTGGCGGCAGCTGCCGCCACCAGTTACAGGAAATAGCTGATCAGTCTAACGCGAAGGGAATTCCTATGGATTTTTTAGGAGCGAGCAATTCAACACACTGGATTGGCCTCGCATTGGAAAATGATGAACTTCTTGTTATGGACCCCGCAATGCGCCAGCGCGGCGCTCTTTCTCTCACGAACATGCTTGCTGATTTCAGTACGCAAGAAAGCTGTGCATATCCACAGCATGAAAATATCGAGGGTAGTATCGAGATTTCCCCCGCAGGAAATCAGTCATTTAGCGAGTGGGTTCAGGTGAAAAATAGCGGAGTACCCATCTCCCACGGTCGCATCAGCGGATTCAATCTTTGTGACAGAAAAGACTCACTTCCCGATGTTGATTTCGATTTGCGGACAACAATGGAACAGGCGAGACATAAATTATCGTTGTTTGGTGTGTGCACAGATGGACAGGTGGTGAATGTGCAGATGAATCTGCGCGGGGAAATATCCGCTCGACTGCATGGAAATCTTCCAAGTGATGAAACCCCATCATTAGATCATCTTCTGCGAAAAGTAGTTGAACCCCTTGGTCAAAAAATTACCCCAGCGGATCTCACGGACTACTTCAGTGATGCCCGAGCAATTCTTCTAAGACTATTGAAATAACACTACCTCTGATTCCAAACCATCGCCCCGATGCCCTGCGACATTTTGTCTCCCGGGTGTGCCAGGCAAATACCTGCAGCCGGAAACAGCACGACATCACCGGTTTTTGGATCGATGCCTTGTAACTGCGAAAGACGGGCAAGAGTAGAAGGGATGGTTGCGGAAATGGTATTGCCCATTCCCTCCATACCATTGACGAATCGTACTTCGGAAATGCCATAACCGGCAAACTCCCCTTCCGTCATCTCCGGTCCAACCATGTCATCGAATGCTTTGATCATCTTTGCATTTTCCTGATGAGGCACCACGAGAACACGGCGTCCGTGCATCACCGGATCCTGCATAACACGGTGCAGGGATGTTCGCGTTGCTTCTTCAATAAGCGCTCCACCGTTCCTGTATGCAAGGTCACCATCCATACGGAAAATAGTCCGTAGTGTCCGCTCTCCGCTGAAGTTTTCCGCCTCCTCGGGCTGAATACGGAAGATCTCAACATTTTGCGGATTCTCGGGCGGAACAACTTCCTGCGTCTCTGCAAAAAATAAACGATGCCCTTCGCCCTTTGAAAGGCTTGTCGCTGTTGCTGCCGCAGCGAATATGGGCGTTGCACGCGAATCGCGCGCATCCATCATGCGGTCGGGAGTTTCCACATTGAGAATTAGCACATGCGCATCGGAAGAGAGTTGCTGCGCCATAGCCTCTGCCTGATGCACAATTTCCGGAAAACCCGTACACCCAAAAGCGATTGCATTGATACGGCTGCGATGAATGCCGATGAGATCGGCAACCGCTTCCGCCATCTCCTGTCTGGCATTACCCTCGTAATGGGTATGGACAAGTGCAAGAGCGGCAATAGCATTACGATGAATATGAGACTCACGCAAAAACTTCTCAGTAATTTCAAGAGCCAAGTCCACCGGCTTTGATTGCGGCTTCAGAATATAGCGAGACCTCGTTTTTGTTGATTTCCAGATACGGTCTTCATCCAAGCCCGTAAGATCGGAGATTCTCTTGTTATCGAGAAGCTCGAGGTGCTTGCTGCCTGTTGATTCGACGAAGGTGGAAAAGGAAAGAGGTGTGACCATAAGGAAATGAATCTACACACATACAGGGAAAATCCAACAAAAATCTGACGAAGCTACGCTTGCAACAAAGTCCGTATTTTGCTCTATAATGCAAGGGAATGCAGCATCCTTCCGAAAATGCGCGCTCAGCCGCGTTTCAGTACTGGAGACTCTCACATATCGTTGAAAAAAGTGCAGAGCGCTCCACCCTTGGTATGCGCACGTTGCATGTGGGAGCCAGTCATACCGGAAACAATCCGAACAAACGAACGCTCGGCTATAGAGTCAGCCACTATGCCGCCATTGGAGAGGTGTTGGATGTCGTGGGAAGTACCCACGAAGTTGAAGCAAGAATCCATAACTTGCGCGAAAAATCAGCAAACGGTATCGATGATATCGGCGTTGTGAACTTTGCTTTTTTTCTGCACAATCTGGAAACGGATGATCGCATAAAGAATTTTCTTGATGACCTCCGCGTGATCGCACCAAACGCCGTTCACCTTATGATGGATTATACACTCGGAGATGTAGATGAAAGTCATGCCCACGAACACCTCAAAGCCGACTCCGAATACGATCAAATCACAAAAAAAACGCTTCCCGAGTTCCTCCGACAACATCGGGTCTTCACCAGACAGAAGCTGCAACAATTATTTTATGCTGTTGGTTGGAATAATGTCTCCTTAGCACCCCTAGGTGCTGCACGTGCTGTCATCGTTGCATCTGAAAATAATCCATTAGCGATGCAAGATAATTTTGCCCCGCTTGTTGAGCAAGCGAGAGAATCTATAAGGCCTGTCGCTGCATAGTCTTTACTAGAGCAATACAGTGTTTTTTACCCATCACCTACGCCACACACCTACTCAGCACCATCGCACGGTGCAGAATCTCCTCTTTGGCATGATCCGGCAAAAACTGAATAGACGCCTGCGACTTGAGCCAGTTACCGATCAACATGCGCTGCGCGACGAGGCTGACGAGAAGCACCCTTTCACTACGCGGTGCAAATTCAAGTATTTGGCCTGTAACTGGATTCGGCATGCAAACGGGCTTTTTCTCGGGACTCAGCTCTCCAAACGAAAACGACCGCCCGACAGTCGGATGCTTGATTTCCAGTTCGTAATAAAGCCTGCCTTCCAGCGCTGCGGTAATACTTTGTCTTTTAACAGGCACCGATCTGGAATCACTTTTGATCGTTGGCATGCGAATAGACTCGAGACAGACATCGAATTGATTGTCGTATTTTCTCGACACAATATCGTGCTTTGGAGAACCGCTGAGGGAAAATCCATTCCATGGATACAGAGCAATCAGCTGTGACAACTCTCCGGAGAGGAGGCAATCCATACGATCCTGCATGTGATCTCGGACAGCTTGCACAGCCTCAGGGGCCATCGGGCCATCTGTAAGCCGGTCAAGGGTATGCCCAAGGATAAGCCTCGGTGGAGGATGGAAGTCATCATCCGATAAGCGATTCGTATGCTTTGCCATGGCTCGGAATCCTAGCACTCTGTGAGACAAAAATAGATGCTATTGATCTACTTTTGCGCAATCACAATACTAACCAGCTTCTTCGGAACATAGATCTCCTTAAGGATGGGAGTATCAGTAAGAAACTTCGCAACATTCTCCTGCTTCTTGGAAGCCTCAATGATCTCTACTTTGGTTGCACTCGCGTCAACTTCAATACTCCCACGAAGTTTGCCATTCACCTGTATGGCGATCGTCATTGTAGAACTTTCAAGCATCTTCGGATCGAACTGCGGCCAACGCTCACTTATCATCATCCCACTGCCACCAATCATCTCCCAAAGTTCTTCAGAAAGATGTGGCGCAAGAGGTGCGAGAAGTTTTGTAAGTGTCTGCAGAGTCTCCATACTCACGCATTCCTGTTGCTCAAGAAGATTCAGTAGCTCCATGAGCGCACTGATAGCGGTATTGAATCGGAAACCAGCGATATCCTCGCCAACTTTCTTGATACTCTTATGAAGCAGAGACAATACTTCCTGTGAATCTTGAATAACTTTTTTGTTCAATTCTTTCTTCTCTGCATAGGGCTCTACCGTATTTTTCTCGATTAACTTATAAAGCCGCAATGCGAACCGATCAATGCCCTTGATACCGGTATCGCTCCAATCACCGCCATCGGTAAAGGGACCCATGAACATGAGGTACATCCGAAAGACATCGCTGCCATGCTTATCTACAAACGCATCCGGCGAAACGACATTGCCCTTGCTCTTGCTCATTTTTGCGCCCTTGTTGGTGATCACCCCCTGATGAACAAGACGCGCAAATGGCTCGTCATGCGAAACGTGTCCCCAATCTTTGAGAGCCATCATGACGAAGCGCGCGTAGATAAGATGCATGCAGGCGTGCTCGGCTCCACCGATGTACATGTCCACAGGTAACCAGGATGCTTCAATTTTGGGATCAATAAAGCTTTCGGCTTTCAGCTTTCGGCTTTCAGCTTTCGGACCGAATCCTTCCGTTTGCAAATACATCAAGTAATAAAAGCTGCTGCAAACGAATGTGTCCATCGTGTCACATTCCGGTGTCCACCCTTTGCCAAAAATCTTTTCCGTTCGCTCTTTGAACTCATGGGAATTTCGTAACGGCGACTCCCCTGTCGGCTTGAATTCAACATCTGTAGGAAGAACCCAAGGTAAATGCTCTTCGGGAACCGGATGCGGATTTCCTTCCAGATCGTAGACAATGGGAATGGGCGCTCCCCAGTAACGCTGGCGAGAGACAAGCCAGTCACGAAGACGATATTGCGTTATAGGCTTTCCAAGACCGGTCTTGGTCATATGACTGATGATGTCCTCGCGGACTTCTCCCCATTTCCTTCCTGCGAATGCATCGGGCTTGGATAATATTCCATCAGGATCCTTCGCGTAGCAATACTCCAGATTTTTCACTTTTTCGGCTTCATTCGGATCCGCCGGAAACATGACCGGACGAAGCGGAATACCGTATTTTTTTGCAAATGCAAAGTCACGCTCATCATGGGCACTGCAATGCACGATGCCTGTGCCGTAATCCATTACCACAAATGAGGCGACCCAAATCGGAAGATCTCCCGTGCCGAAGGGATTCTCTACATAACGACCTGTGAAGATGCCTTCAACGTGTTCTTCAAAGTTATATTTCTCCGTGGCTTTCAGCTTCTTCATGCGTTCAACAAACGCAAGCACCTCTTTTTCCTGCGGAGTGCCTTTCACCATTTTTTCGACCAAAGGGTGCTCGGGTGCGATGACTGTAAATGTCTGCGCCATGAAGGTCTGCGGCACCGAGTCAAAGACTTCAAATACATCTCCGAGATCCTTGATCTTCGAAGGAATCTGAACGCCCTTATTGCGCCCGATCCAGTTCCTCTGCATGAGCTTGGTCTTTTCCGGCCAATCAAGCGCATCAAGACCGTCGAGAAGTCTCTGAGAATATTTCTTGATGTTCCAAAACCATTGCTCGAGAGATTTTTGAATAATGTCTGTGCCACACCGCTCGCACTTGCCTTCCTGCGCCTGCTCATTTGCCAGAACCGTCTGACAGCTCGGACAAAAGTTCACATTCCCTTTTTTCTTATACGCAAGTTTGTTCTTGAACATTTGAAGAAAAAGCCACTGCGTCCAGCGGTAGTACTCGGGAGTACTGGTATTCACCATTTTGCTCCAGTCGTACATGCAACCGATGCGCTTGAGCTGGGTGATCATCGTCTCTACATTCTTCCGGGTGGAAATATCCGGATGTACGCCTGTTTTAATGGCATAGTTTTCTGCAGGAAGACCAAAGGCATCAAACCCCATGGGCGAAAATACGCTTTTCCCTTGCATGCGCATGAAGCGGGCAAAAGTATCACTCGGGCCGTAGTTATACCAGTGACCCACATGGAGCTTGTCACCACTGGGATAGGGAAACATCACATGCGTGTAATACTTTTCTTTGGCATCGCTGAGATCCGCCTCGAAGGCCTTCGCGTCCTCCCAACGCTTCTGCCATTTCGCTTCTATTGCCAGTGGATCGTAGGTGCGGGACATCAGAACCAGAGTAGCGGAATATGCGAATACGGGAATACGCGAATGTGTGAAACATAGATTCTTGACAACACCCCATAATTTTCTAGGATAATCCCATGCTGGAAACATTGGTTGCGGACGAAGAAGTCGAGGCCAATCCTCGTGGAGTGTGGTACGTCGACAGTCCGGAATTCCATGAGCCCGGGGCGAAGATGAAGATCCGAAGACCGGTGCATGATCTCTATAAAAATGAACCGGATCCTGATTACTTTGCTGAGGGAGGCGAACTGAGAGAGTATGCGCATACACTGCATCATCCGATTTTAACGCCTGCAGCAGAGCGTCATTTCTTTCGCTTGATGAATTTCACAAGATTCGAAATGAATGGGATTATTCTCGCTGCAGATGGTAATCGGAATGCGTTGAAGCCCCGGGAGCAGCGATGGCTCAAAAAAGCCGAAGAGAAATCTCTGGCTATCAATAATAGTATTGCAGATCTCAACATTCGGCTCTGCGCACACTGGGCAAGAAAATTGCGTAGGGATGGAGAAGATGTACGGGATCTTTTTGAGGAACTTCACGTTCCACTGGAATCAAGCATTCGGCGATTCGACTATACGCGCGATACAAAATTTTCGACGTTTGCTTCAAATGCCATGATGCATCACATGCAGCGTTTGCGGTCATATGCACACAGAGACGCAACCCAGTTCCCGACGGGTCATGACCTTGTGCAATGCGAAGATACATCGTTCAATCCTGATGGAATATGTGTTCCTATACGATCAAAGCTTCTTGCGCTGGTTGAGCAAATACCGAATGACCAAGCTCGAGATATAGTGAAAGATTACTATGGTTTGAATGGCTCAACCGAGTCTATGAACTTTCCGGAGATTGCAGCCAAACATGGTTTTACAAAACAGAATGCAAGAGACGTCGTCAATAGAGCCGTGCAATCGATTAAAGCGATGGTGAGGAAGCAAGGTGTCAGCGAGGAACAATGTACCGAGCGGTTATCCTGGAACGAACTGGGGAATGGATAATTTTCTCCTATAGCCTGCGTGGATATGCCGATACCCCGATATTCCGATAACGGGTTATTGTGCAGCCCTTCAGCCTATGCTACGATTCCCGTTCACACATGCCACTTCCTCTCGTCGCTATCGTCGGCCGTCCAAATACGGGAAAATCCACGCTTTTTAACCGGATCGTAGGTAGCCGCATAGCTATCGTCAGCGATGTGCCTGGGACGACCAGAGATCACATCGCCAGCAGGATCAGTAACGAACGTATGGATTATCTTCTCATTGATACGGGAGGCATGGGCGGTGGTACAGAAGATCTCGATTTTGAAAGTGACGTTGAAGCGCAGTCGGAGCTTGCCGTAGAACATGCAGACGTCATTGTCGTTGTTCTTTCGGGAAAAGAAGACCTCACAAGCGCAGACCATGCGGTAGCGGAAGTCCTGCGTAAGCGAAAACGGAAACATGTTCCGGTCATCGTTGTCGTCAACAAAATCGATAATGCCGCAAAGATCGATGAGATCCTGCCACAGTACTACGAGCTCGGAATCGGTGAAAAATTTCTTCCTATCAGCGCCGCTCACGGCTCGGGATTTAGCGCACTCGAAGATGGGATTATTGAAGAACTGAAGAAGTTGCATTTTACAAAAGTAGCAACTACGAACCCGGAAGTAGGAACCCAATCCCCTCGTATCGCTGTCGTCGGAAAACCGAACGTCGGCAAGAGCTCCATCATCAATGCACTGATGTCTGATCCTCAACGAGCCGTTTCTCCTCGTATCGTCTCGGATATTCCCGGCACAACCCGCGATGCCGTAGACACCATTATTCGTTTCAACGAAAAGGAATATATCTTCGTCGATACCGCCGGCATTCGTCGCAAGAAAGAGGCTGAACCCGGTATAGAAACGCTCTCCTACTTCCGTTCAGTACGGGCAATAGCCGAGTGTGATATTGCTGTCCTTGTGCTCGACGGCACAGGACCGATTACACGCCAAGACAAGCGCATTGCTCAACTCGCACTAGAGGAAGGCAAGGGACTTATTATCGCGGTGAATAAAAGCGACGGCATGGAGCTCGAGCAGAAGAAAAACACGATCAATGATGTGCATCTCACGCTCCCCTTCTGCAAGTTTGCACCGGTGATCCTCTGCTCGGGAAAAACCCGTGATGGACTTCTCAAGCTCTTCGATCTCATCGAGACAGTACAAAGAAACCGCACACGCCGCATCTCCACGAAGGATCTTCATGATTGGTACGCCACAGCGATGCGCAGTCAGCCGATGGCTCAGCTCGCGGGGAGCAAGCACATCACGCAGGCAGACGAGCTGCCACCGACCTTTGTGGTCTTTGTGAAAGACCCAAAGAGCGTGAAAGCGAGTGAGCTGCGGTTTCTGGAAAACAGAATGCGCACAGTCTTTGCATTTGAAGGAAGCCCCATTCGATGGATCACCAAAGGGCCGAAGCTCGTCAATGAGTAGGAAATTACCCGCGTCCCTGCCGCATCTCTTTCACCCTTCCATCTTCATGGATGGGAAGCGGGAAAGCTTTAATAACTATTTCCAGCTTATCGAGAAGCTTAGCTGGATCATCATCGAAGACCATATTCGGAGGAATCGCGCGTTTGCAGAGTTCCTCAACGACATGCGGGATGGCATTGCTGATACCACCGGTATTCGTAAGCACGGCGATAGGTCGTCCCTCGTCATAGGCAATCGTAAATTCATTCAGCGTTCCGATGCCTCCGCCGACAATAACGATGCCATCGGAGCTGCGGATATTGATGATGTCACGTTCCATGAACCCCTGTCCCGTATAGAGGATGATGTCGTTATCGTGCGGTGAGAGATACTCATTGACATGCTCATACTCGGAAAATGCAGGCGATACACCAAGGGTGAGTCCCCCTGCCTCCTGGGCTCCCAGAAGAGCATCATGGGGAAGACCTGGGCAAGCACCATTGATAAACACATGCCCTCTGCGACCAATCTCCTGACCAAGTTTTCGCGCTGCCGATCGCGCATGCTGATCCTCAGTCTGCGGACCGGAGGCTGATCCCATAACGCCGATTTTGAGTTTGTGATGGTAGGCCACGTTTCATCTATTATAGCACAAATGCGATGAATGAACTACTTTCAAATCGGAGCAAGATTATGACGCCGGAAGACCTTTCCCCAGATACTGAATCCTATTGAGATTGTGCTGCTCATTCGTCTCTGCGTAGTGAATCTTTCCTTCACGATCGTGCAGATAATACCAGTACTTACTCTCAGCAGGCTTGAGTGATGCGGAGATGCTTGCCAAGCCGGGGCTCGCGATTGGGGCAGGAGGAAGTCCACGGAATTTTCTCGTGTTGTAGGGTGAATCCACATTGAGATCACCTGCCGTAATAGTGCCCGTGGGCTTATGGAGAATATACCGAACAGTGGCATCGACCCCGAGCCCCATCTTCTGGTCGAAGCGCTTCCAGAGAATGCCGGCGATTATTGGTCGTTCAGCATCGTTGATAGCCTCTTCTTCGATGAGCGATGCCATGGTAATGATCTGATGCAAGCTTCTTCCCGATGCTGCAACCTTGTCGCCGGATACATCGATAATCCGTTCGCGGAATGTATGAAGGAGCCTATACAGGAATTTCTCTACTGAGAATTGGTCTACATTCACAAAGTACGTATCCGGAAAAAGATATCCCTCGGTGCGACCACCGCGGTCCGCCAGGCCTTCTTTTGTTGGGAGAAAACCGAATTCCTGAAGATCGCATGATTGTACACACTCGAGAAATGATCCGGTTCCGGACAATCCTTTATTCATCAACAAACGGTCAATATCACTCACCGTGAATCCTTCGGGAATCGTCACGGCGATTTCCTGTGCCTTTCCATGGAGAAGTGCTTCGATGATGTCTGCTGCACTCATGGATGGAATGAGAATAAACGTACCGGCCTGCAGTTTTCCGTCGCTACCCATGCGCCGCGCAAGGATGCGAAACGCCAGAGGGGAACGAATCAACCGCTCACTATGAAGCACGCGGGCAATCTGTTGTGTGGAACTTCCTGCCTCAATGCGTACAGTGGTGCGACCTTCATCGCCGGAATCCAAAGGAGCTATGGACCAGCGATACCAGCCGAAGGAGGCAATGATTACCAGTCCTATGATGATGAGAAATCTGCGCATGTGGAAATGAAGACTAAACGAAAATCGGGAAATTGGAAATTATGACTGACCCATCCCACGCATTCCCTGCTCTGTGGGCAAACCCATTTCCTTATATACGCCCTGCATTTTCTCTGCAGAGACCACCTGTGCCTTCTTCATGGCTCTGTTCAAGGCATCCTTGAGAAGAGCAGGGATGCGATCACGTGAAACTTCAGGAGTGATGGTGATGTGAAGAATCTCTTGCTCTCCGGAAACAATGACACTCACGCCGCCAGCTTCGGCTTCCACCTGAATCTTCTGCAAATCCTTCTTCACGCGCTTGGCTTCGCGCTGAAGACGGAACATGTCACGGGCTTGGGAGAAGGAGACCATGGCAACAGAGTAGCGACCGGAATGCAGAGAATCTACTGGAATAGTGAGGGTTTGCTGGGGTTGCTAAGTTTGCTCGGAACCCAGCAAACCTAGCAAACTGAGCTAACCTAGCAAACCTCATTGCAGTAATTATTATGTACAAATGGACATCCTTGTTGTACCCTTCCCCTCCGAGATGACCTTCTCGGAAATCACATCATCTGCGTCCCCTCTCTCAGGTCTTCTGCATCTACCGCAGGAGTCTTCTCTGCGTGCAGTTTCTCCTATGGTGGAGGCCATCGAATCCAGCGGACTCATCATGGGACTCGATGCCGTGAGCATCATTATCTCAACGATGATCGGATACGTCGGTGTCCTGATCATGGCCTATGGGTGTGTCCGTGCACTCTATGAGTTTCTGATGAGCGGCAAAAACCACGATCATAAGCTCCCCATGATCCGTGTGCACTTAGGTAAGCACCTCGCACTGGGCTTGGAGTTTCTCGTAGGTAAAGACATCGTCGAGAGCATTGTGCACCCAACATGGGACGATCTCGGCAAACTCGGCGCTATCATCATTCTGCGCACAGTAGTCACGATCTTCCTCAGTAGAGAACTTAAGGAAGTCGAAGAGGAGCTTAATATCGAGAATAAAGAACTCGCTCTCGAGAAAAAGCGCTTGGGAATGGGAAGGCGGTAAGTTCTAGCGCACAATACCAATTCTGTCTTCTATTTCTTGATTGACAAACACCTTTTTACGTCCATATTTCATGCGGCTGTACTCCTTGATGAGTGCGGCAAGCTTTTCGTTGCGTTCGCTCTCGTCGTAGATCGTCTGCATGGAGAAAGGACGTGAAGTGATGTTATTGATGTTCAATTTGCAATAGCAACTGAAGTTCGGGATGCCGATGACATCCTGATCCGAGATAACAGGTGCCATTTCTTTCGCCATATACTCTGCATCATCCGCACCGATCTTGAAACTCATGATCGACCCAACGTTACCGAAGACAGCATCGCGCATCTTAGAGCTGGCCTGACCATAGGCTTCTGTCTTTCCCGTAAGCTGACTGATGTACTGATGCGCCATGATGAGGCCAAGCTCATACTTGCGGGCCTCGGAAAGAATCGTCGCAAACGCATCGGTGACGAAGTTCTGGAACTCGTCGACGTAGAGGTAGAAGCGGCGGCGCTGCGCACGGGGCATATCTGCTCTACTCATGGCGGCCATATTCACCTTATTCACGAAAATCAGTCCAAGGAGCTGCGCATTCATATCACCGATCTTTCCCTTGCTGAGGTTCACGAGGAGCACTTTCCCCGTATCCATAACCTCCCGGATGTTGAAAGCTGATTTCGGCTGTCCGATGATATTACGCATCGTAGTATTGGTGATGAACGGTCCGAACTTCGAGCTGAAGTACGGAATCATTTCCTCTTTTTCTCTGGCACCAGTCTTTGCGATTTCATGCTCCCAGAAACTGCGGACAACAACGTTTTTACATTTTGCGACTTTGTACTTCTGAAATTCCTCGTCGACGAACATTCTCGGCACATCAATGAGCGTCGCCCCTTCCTCCTCATCATCCATGAGTGTGAGACAGCCATTGCGGAAGTAATGCTGGATGCGCGGACCGAAGATCTCGTTACCGAAGAGCTTGATGAAGATCTCCATCGCATCGAGCGATGCGCGGTCTTTCTCCTCTGGAGTCTTGGCCTCAAGAAGATTCAATCCCATCGGTCGGTCATTATCAGAAGGGTCGAAGAGAATGATATCTTTTGCACGCTCCTTCGGTGTGTGTGCGAGAGCATCTTCGATAAGGTCTCCGTGCGGATCGACGATGCAGAGACCATCGCCGTTTTTTATGTCCTGCCGACTCATCCAGCTTACGAGTGATGACTTTCCACAACCGGATTTTCCGATGATGTACTGATGACGCGTACGATCCGATCCCTTGAAGTAAATGGGTGTTTCAACAGCACGATAGCGGTTGTAGCCAAGGAGAACGCCTTCAGTGGTAATATCCGGAGGTGGGGGCAATACGCGGTAGCCGATCCACTGGATGATGGGGATCTTGTTGTAGCGGCTGTCGGGGAAGTGAAAGAGTCCGGCGAGCTCTTTCTCCACGAGCATACAGTCCGAATGCACATAACAATTCGTCCGATTCTTCCAGAGCCACCGGATGATCGGACCATTAAGTATGTGCGGAAGAAAGGGGAGGATCATGCGTTTGTTCACAAGAACGTTGCCGTACAAATCCTTGAATGCGTTGAAGGCAACCTGGATGTTGTTGGTAAGCTCAAGTGCTCTCTGCGGTACTTTGGAAGAAGCCATAATACGGATCGAAGCATGATAGAAACTCATGCCGGCTTTTTCAGCCATGCGCTTGTAGAGGTCTTCCTCAGGCTGCACCATACGGACGAAAGAATCTCCGCCACTCGCACCTGGGGCGTTGGTCTTTTTACCCGTAGCAAACTCCGAAAATCCGGAGAGAAGAAAGCCGAGGATCGGAATGCTCGCAAACGTGCTATGCTTTCTTCCTTTGAAACCCGAAGAGGCAGCTAGCTTTGCCTTGGTGTTCCACCTCTTGCGGATTGCCGGTGTCAGGACAATTTGAATGGCAGCTACTTCATCGCGTTCCATTTTTGAAAGAACGTTTGCGAGACCATTCAGCGGATCGTCCTGCATAAGATCATACGTACGCAGCGGATACATGAATCCTCGCTGAAACTTCAGATAGTAACCGACGAGGCGATATCCCTTGGGTTGCACTTCAGGAGTCTTCTCGAGAGAAACCTCGGCATCCGGGTAAAATGCGGTGATCTGCTTCTCGACGATGGATACGAGCTTGGGATGCGTGACAACAAAGAATGTAAGTTGCCCCTTATCCACATACATCTCAAAACTCACGCGAATGTCACGAGTGATCCAGAAGTGAAGCGTCTGCCAGAAGTCGAGATTACGCACTTCCCACAGAGCACGGTAGAGCTGCTCCATCGAAGCGATCTTTTCCTTGAAATCTTTTTCTGTTCTCTTCTCCTGATCGAGCTTCGTATCGGAACGCGGGAGGATAACCTTCATGGAAACAAGTTTTCTGCTCCTCAACTGCGCATAGGAAAATCTACAAAGACGTTTGAAAATAGAAAGAACAAGAAGTGCTGATGTACCAAAAATCAAACGGTCAACCGGATCAACCATAAACCACTCCCATACATCTACCCAGATGCTGGCATTGACCACGGTTGTTCCCGCAGCGACGGCGAGCAGGAGAATCGGCCAGAAGAGGACACGGAGGAATACGAGCACGGTATCTCATGATTATACCAAAGAAACGCCTATTGCTCCAGAGCATCGGAAGCACAATCCACAGCGTTCATCCGCATTTCACGTCTGCGACCTTCGGTGGAAGCAAATTGGAAGACATATCTACCCGGAGTGGATGGCGTGAAGCCAAAAAACTCATCGGGATGCACCCAATCTTGGACCCGGACGACCGTTCCATCCGGATACGTAATACCTCGAACGACAAACCATCGGTTGGCCTTCAGAGTGAGTGATTTACCCGTTTGCCACTGATGTGGTACTCCTCGCTGGAAACGAACATCTTTCGTAATACGCTGCTGAAAGCGTAATCGCTCACCACACCCCTCAACGAGAGCAATGTCGCCAAGGCGTTCGAAGCGGGCTCGCAGTAGGCCTTGCGACCGCGGAGCGATCATCGTAAATGCAGCGACGCTGAGATCCATATCACGACCGTCAATGTACGGCCCACGATCGTTGATGCGCACGGTCACGCTTTTGTCATTGTCGATATTCGTAACCTTCACAAGAGTGTTATGAGGAAAGCTCCTGTGGGCAGCCGTAATCGCATGCATATCAAATGTCTCTCCAAACGCCGTACCGTCGCCATGAAATTCCTCACCGTACATGCTCACTTCATGCACCTCATCGCGCAGCAGGGAATCGAGTTTGCTCATGAGGAAGAGTAGTTCTTCCTGAGAGGCTACAATAGCCGAGATATCGCTTCCTGAAGCAACAATCGGATACCTGACCATCAGAGCAGACACATGTTCCTTCTGCATATCCGGAAGCTCAGCAACATTACGGGTACGGTAGAGCCAGAGCAATGCATCGCCGAGTACCAGTGTGTCCTCAGGGCGAAATGCATCTTCGTCATCAAGTACACCACGGTTCTTTGCATAGGTAATTTCCTGAAATCCTCTCTCTCCATCAATGACATCTGTGAATGGTACCTCCCGCATAGCAAATGCAGGCCGTTGAATACTCTGCCAGAGCAGCAAAAAACCTTCGCGGCGCGAGATGCCGTCTGCAGCATACGCAGAGGGAATGCTGACAATTAGAATGAAAAGCGCGGCTACAATATTTCTCACGAAAGCATCCTCTCATCCAGTGGAAAAATTCTCAATTGCATGTTCTGAGTAGAGCCTGTCTTGAACGCTGTTGAAGGATGCGAAGCCCTACGAAGCTCCTTAGAGCGAAGGGGGGTCAATTTTCTATTTCTACAGTGTTTTCCATCCTTCCGCACGCACCAATCGATAGGCTTCCAGGCGCTCTTCTTTTCGAAGGGACTGCAGCGTCTCTGGTCCCACTGATCCAGCTCCATCACTTGTGGAATCTGTAACAATGCCTTTCTCAATCTGATAGCTCAGAACCGCATCCCTTGTAAGAGCTCCGAAGTTCGCATTGATCTTTTCCGATGGAAAATACCCACGATCGGAAAGCAAATGCTGCAAAAGCTTTACGCGAGGGCCCGTATGCCCGATGGCGAGAAATGCATCGATATTCGTTCCGCGTTCGTCCATAAGCTTTTCTACAGCACGCATGGCGAGATATTTGTCTGCACGGCGCATGACCAGTGCGTGATTCCACGCATGACTCAGTGCACGCCGCGTTACTGGCCCGATGCGTCCTGCACCCGGATCAATAGCGGTTCCGACAAGGCCTTTGTCCTGCTGAAAATGCAGGATGGCATTGAGCAACGTCAGAGAGTACGCACCATCCGTCCGGCCCTCGTAGTACCCAAGAAAACGAAGAATGCGCTGCGCATGAGCGGTACTACTCCCCGATGCCCCCTGTTCAATGGTGCCATCAATGGAGAGATCCGACCCAAGGCGTTTTTCTGCTGCGAGCAAATACGCAGCCGTTTTCTCCGTGAGAAGATCTGACGGTTCATCGATAGCATAATCTGTAATGAATGCCGCAAGCGCGTCTTGCGTTTCAGATCCAAAGTACCCGCTGGTCTTCTGGGAAAAGTACCCAGCGCTGCGAAGATGATCCTGCAGGATTGCTGCAGAGAGATTACGGTCACCGAGTGCAGGAGCAAGCGCGAGAAGATTTTCGGTCTCTACACCAAAAGGGACGAGGCGTTCCATGGGAGAAGGAAGGCGTGCAAGATTGAAATCATTTGCCGGTTGACGTGAACCAAGTGGATACACCCTACCCGAGATCTTCTGGACGCCGAATGCAAGTGCGCGTGCGAGCCCTTCCTCCCCTTCTCCCACCCAGATATCGAGACGATGTGCTCCGGAGTCCAGTACCTGAATAGCACCGCCGCGATCGTGCACGGTGAGCGTACCAAGTCCGGGAAGCTCCACGCGTGTCCCGAATGTGTATGCAGAAGGTGCTGCAAGCATGCCGGGGTAGACCTTCGTTCCATCGGCTGCGGTATGACCTTCGCCATTGAGAATACGATCTGCCAGTAATCCACCACGCACGTAGCAACACTGACCGGGAACCGGCGAGTAGTAGGCAGTGATGATGAACTCCTGCATGTAGGGTGCCGTCGGATCCGAACCAACGACATTGTACGGCGCAATGAGCGCTATGAGCGCAACGACGATACGAATGCGAAGAGGGGTTTTTGTGTGCATTTCCTTTAATACTATCAAATTTTCAGTGGATTGTCTGTGTACTTTACTTCACAACAATCTCCTCTTCCACCCGCATACCGAAGCGCCCCGGAAAGTACACACCAGGCTCAATCGTGATGATTTCTCCTTTGAGGAGTTTTTGATCAGGCGCTTTCTGCGAAAGCGTCACCCCCTCATGAATATCGAGTCCTACTCCATGACCGAGTGCATGACAGAAGAATTTCTCGTAACCGTATTTCCCGAGAACTTCACGCGCGATGGTATCAAGAGAGCGAACAGACACGCCAGGTTTGATCGCTGCAATGGCCGCATCCTTCGCTTCGCAAACGGCTTGAAATACTCTTTTCTGCAAAGGAGTCGGTTTGCCCGTAAAAAAGACCGCGCTTTGGTCCGCACAGTATCCGCGAACCTTTGCGCCGCAATCGATCTGCACGATATGCCCCTTTTTAAGGAGCCGGCTTCCGGGCTTATGGTGTGGAGAGCTTGTGTTTGTACCAAAGGCAACGATGGGATCGAAGGCCATACCATCAGCCCCAAGTTCTCTCGCCCAGACCTGCAGCTGCCAAGCGAGATCAATCTCGCGTATGGGTCGCTTCAGAAGTGATGGAACCCGCCGGATCATTTCACGGGTGATGCGCTGGGCTTTTTGAAAGCGTGCAATCTCCTCGCTGTCTTTGCTACGGCGAAACTGCGCGACAATCCCGGATGTATGAACAAATTTTGTATTCTTAAATTTTCTCTTCCATTTGCGGAACCTCTCAATGCTCAATCCCTCCTCTTCAATGGCACATATGCGGATACGCTTCATCATGGATTCGATGGCAGCACTATCTGAAACGACGATACCCGAGTACACATTCCTCTCCGCAACTTCCCTGTAACGACTGTCGGTAAAGAGCGTCATGCGCTTGGGTTCTACCAAGAGTAGTGCAGAGCTCATCTGGAGCCCTGTGAGAAAGCGAATGTTTGTGAGGTCACTTACGAGGAATGCTGGGGCGCAAGCAGCATCGAGAAGTGTGGAAGGACGCTTGGGACGCATGGACAGAGGATAATGGATTGACCGAATAAGGGAATACGGGAGTACGGGAGTAAGCGAATACGCGAATACGCGTACTCCCGTATTCCCGTACTCGTGATATTGCCTCAAATCCTGAAATCTGCTATCATTATGGGAATGCTCCACCCCCTTCCAATGACACACCGCGTACGCCGGAAAAGCCATTTGATTACGGCCTTCGCCTCCTCAGCAATCTTCATTACCCTGTGTACCCTGACCTCAGCGCATGCTGCATCATTTTACTCAGGTGGAGGTATAAATACGGGAGTGACAGCAGCAGGAACTATTTCAGGCGTGGGCCCAACCACAACCTCCCCTCAAACCACGATCAATAACGTCATCAATGTATTCACAAGATACACCGGAACATTTGCACTAGCAGCGATCGTCATTGCTGGTATGTATCTCATTCTTGGATTTGGCAATGAAACCTCCAAGGAAACTGCAAAGAAAATCATCCTCTACGCGGCTATCGGCCTTGCAGTTGTGTCACTTGCCAATACAATCGTCGATCTATTCGTGGCTTTGCCAACAGGAACTGATGTAGTAGCAAGTCCTTCCGACCTGCGAACGAGAATTTTGAACATCATCAACCTCTCCTTCAAGTATGTTGGAACAATCCTGCTGGTAGTGATCTTCCTTGCAGGCGCCATCATGCTCACGAGCGGCGGAGACGAAGCACGCAGGGATACTGCCCGTAAAATGGTCATTTATGCACTTATCGGAACAACCATCATCGCGCTCTCCAAAGCACTGGCGATCGCCGCCGTCACTATCTTCTCATAGCTTATACACATGCGCCGTCAGCGCTCCGCCATCCTTCGGCTTAGCGCACTAACGATCATCCTCGGATGCATTGGAGGAAACTGGCTGATTGCTGTAGCCGAAAAACCCCCTCCTCCCGAAGAGATCATACTACCACTGGGAGCAGTCTTTGAGATTCTTGCGCAAAGTGCAGAGCCGGGAACGCAGTACGCATGGACACTTTCTCTCGAACGCACATTTCTCCAAGCAGAACGCGGGCGGTCCTTTCGCACGCGCTTTTCGCAACCAGGACGGTATCTCCTTAGTACAGAAGTAGTGCGACCGGGGAGTGTCGGAATCCGTAAGGGTTTTTTGATCAATGTTCGCACGGATGCACCGTCCATCCCTGTACCGGAAATATCGATCGAGAGCGATCCAGCGCCATCCTCCGATGGGGTCATTATTCTTCCTGAAGGAAGGAGCGTTGTACGTCTCTCTGCATCTACAAAGAACACCAACGCTATAGCACTCGACGCCAATACCGCTACGGATGAAGACGGTGATGGAGACGCCAGCAATGACCCAAGCGCTTCAGGAACATTTTTTGCGACAGAGAGAGTTCCCCTCTGGATCTGGTGTACCGATACCCTGCCTAGTAGCATCGCCATCACCACCTCTGGAAGTGAAGGTGCTTCGAAGCAACAGTTCCTGATCACGCGAGAAGGGCTGGGAACGGAAGTACAAAAAGAAGAAGTGGAACAAGGAGATATCTTCGTTGAGGATCGCGGGAATGGTGTCGTACGTCTGGGATTCGATACTGCGGGCATCGGCGTTGGAGTCGTTCCACTCGCACTCTGGGATTTCGGCGACGGAGAGCAAAGCATGATCAGCAATCCCGTACATCGCTACAGCGCATCGGGGAGTTATACTGTGCGACTACAGATCACAGATCTCCGCAATGGCACAGTGACAAAAGAAATCACACAGCCTATTTCGATTGTCATCGAACGAACAGAGAATGTGCCGGTCGTGGAAACCGTTCCAGAGAAGAAACCTACTCCAAAAAAGAACGAGGGAATATTTGCAGGACCCATGCTGCCACTTATCATGCGCATGGGCGGCGTGCTCGTCAGTGCAGTAGCTCTAGGCGCAATCATCATGGCTCTCGTTACCTTGCTCCGAAAGAAGCGAAAGAGTCTGCAGCAACATCTTGAAGACGCGGACAAAAGAATGGCTATCGGCAAGGAAGGTGCGAAGGCAAGCATCGTCGAAGGAACTGTCGCACCTTTGGTACTAGAAGAAGCTGTAGATATGGCGCCGGAAAGTCTCTCCACTCCAGAGTCTCCACCGGAGGAAATCCTCGGGCCTGCTCCCTCGTGGTTAAACCCCATGCCATCCCCCGTAGTGCAATCTCCTTTGGATCAAGGTACACCTGTGAATCCAATTCTTTCAATTCCTGTAAAGGAAAACCTCACACCGATACCATCGCCAACAATCATACCTGAGCCACAGACACAGAAGCAGGTGGCAACGACAGACGTATCCACACCAACGACATTGCCATCACCTGCTAGTGTCATGGTCCCCGCACCGACCGCACCACCACAGGCACCAAGCGAATCGGCTCCTGCAGCACCGTCACCAGCACCCGTGAATGTTTCAGCCCAAAGTACTGTCACTCCTTCTCCTGTAACAGCAAGTGCGATGAGCTCTGCTGATGGAGTGGCAAAGTCAAAGTCTACCGCTGAGACAGATACAGCAAACAATGACAACGGAGATCTCCCCGCATGGCTCCAGCCAGAGAAAGTCGCTGCTCCTCAGCCTGCACCCCCACCTACTCCAACTCTGGTGGAACCTGAAAATAATCCACCTATCCGAACACAGGCAACGCAAATTCCACAACCTGCAACAATGCAGACTGAGAAACCGGCAACGAGTACCCAAACCCAAATCAGTGACAAGGAACGTGAGCGACGCAGGCTGAAGCGACAGCGCTACCGTGCGAATCTACGGCGACGTGAAGAAGAGAAGAGTGCTCCGGTATCGTCTCCTCAAGCTCCTGCAGATCCTGCAATGAACAATGATGCACCAATCGCCATCGTTAGAGCAGAGAGCATTACCCAAAAAGAGGAAGTGTCTCCTCCTGATCCTGCATCCCAAACTTTACCAAGCGCGGGAGCGAGTGCATAAGAAGTACATGCAGTTCGCTTGGGAATATTGCCTAGATGCGGTATACATGCTGCATGCTTACTTCACATATATCGCGATGGTCTCTGCGAGCACTTGTTGTCTATACCGGAGCATGCGTTCTCGTTGTCGAAATTCTCGCAACGCGCATCCTCGCACCACATTTTGGTAGTTCTCTTACTACATTAAGCAGCGTCCTCGGTATAACCCTCGGGGCGCTCAGCATCGGCTACTATGCAGGAGGACTCCTCGGGGAAAAGCATGCTTCCTGGAGTAGGCTTGGCATGATTCTCCTCGCAAGTGGATTCACCACCATCTGGATATGGCCTCTTTCCGTAATCGCTCTACCGCTTCTCGAAGGGCAACTATCGGTCGGCATTGGAGCTATCATCGCGTCACTCCTTCTCTTTCTCATCCCCTGTGGAATTCTTGGGACACTCTCGCCGTACGTCATCGCCATCGAGGAGTCCCTCGCTCCGGGCATCAGCGCCGGACGGGCTGCGGGCAATATCTACTTCTGGTCAACGCTTGGAAGCATCGCCGGCAGCATTGCAGCAGGATTTCTGCTTATTCCCCTTCTCGGCGTACGTATGCTTATCGGCGGGATCGGAGGATCTCTCCTTATACTTGGATGTGCAGTGATTCTTATCAGTGCACGATCACGGAAAGGAATATGGATCGCTCTGCCCATCGCACTTCTAGCCGGAGCTGCTATCTCTATCCCTGAACGCTCGCTGGCGATTTTTACAACGGAAGGCGTCTACCAGCGCATCGGCGTGCATGACATGGAGATCGGAGGAAGAAAGATCCGCGTCCTCTGGCAGGATCGCAACGCATCGTCAGGCATTGACCTCAATAGTGAAGATTATGCTTTCGACTACACTCGCGCTCCCCAAGTCGCATGGACCGGACGGGAGCCCCCGCAGACATCGCTTGTCATCGGCGCCGGAGCGTTTGTTATTCCCGATGCTATCGCTCGCTCATCGCCGGAGGCAGTCGTCGACGTCGTCGATATCGAGCCGGATCTTGAGGAGATCGCGACGAAGTTCTTCGGACATGTGCCAAGTGAGCGAGTGCGCTCTGTTGTTGCAGATGGCCGGGTATTTCTTCGTACCGCAGGAACCTATGATCTGATCGTCGCCGATGCGTACCAGGCTACCTACGCAATCCCCGTACATCTCACCACGAAAGAATTTTTTACACTCGCTAAAGAGCACCTCACCGAGAGTGGCCTCTTCATCGGTAACTTCATCGGCTCTGCGGACACCGCAAGGAAAGCGTATCTCCCCTCCGCCATGCGAACTTTCCTCGATGTTTTCCCTGAAGGGCAATTCTTTGCAATGAATGACCCTAAGAGCAAGGAACTCCAGAATGTCATGTTTATCGCTTGCAAGGAATCCGGCAGATGCATCGACCCATGTTCAATAGCACTACAAAAAAGCTTAGATCCTATCCTTTCCACACTCTGCGATCGGCCCATCGATGTCTCCGCATCTGACCTCAGCAACCACACCCTGCTCACAGATGACTACGCGCCGGTGGAGTGGCTGAACTCAATGTGATGGAATGTGTGAATATATTCTGGGGCGATCGACGGGATTCGAACCCGCGACCCTCTGGACCACAACCAGATGCTCTAACCAACTGAGCTACGATCGCCATACGGGAAGACGCTAATGAAAGAACGAAGAGCGAGCATAATGTTGTTAGATTACGCCTCGCAAAGCGAGGCTAGGCCAACTGAGCTACGATCGCCATGTAACGATTCTTTGTAAATTATATCGTATCTCCTAGGAGAGAGAAGCCATTTCGCTGCATTCCCATACTTATTCTTTTTCCCTGCGGTACGTCTCGTCCATCTTCCTGCGTGTTTTCCAACCAATCGGCCGCATGTTTCTCAGATATTCTTCGGAAAACAAATCCATATTTGTATCTGTAAAACGCCGCAATCCCCTAATGCCGTGTGTAGGATTCGCTTTCGAGCGCGCAGTATCGTTTTTTGCCTTTCTCCCATCGAGTTTGTAAACAATATTTCTGGTCCAAGCCATGAATCGCTTACGCAGAGACGTCCCGTCTGCAGTCCTGCTTGATGCCTTCAGTTTCGGATCAGATAGCAGATGTATGTGTACATCATCATTTCGGATTCGTTTCCTGAGGACATTGTAGCGATCGCGCAGCGACAGAGATCCTTTTCTATTTCTATGATTCGCACTGTTCTTTTCAGACTGTCCATTTCTCCCGCGCACATTCTCGTCTTGCTGCAAAGACTGTAAACGATTGTCGGAATCTTCATCGGATACACCGTTCACCAGGGCACTCGACTTCGTTTGCAAGTCGTCGGAGAATTTCTTTTTTCCTGAAGAGTGATTTTCAGATTCCCTTCGATCTCCGGAATCGGAATCTTTCTTCTCCTTTAGAGTTTGATCACCATTTTCTGTGTGTGCATTGTCCAGCTTCTTTTGAGACAAATCACTTTTCAGAGCATGATGATGCTGCAATGAGTTCCCTTGCGCTGTTATATCGTGTTCGGAGGTCATTTCTGTAGACCGATCGTGTGGAGCGGTACCAGAGGATGCTGAACGTACTGCGCTATCAGTGTTACCCGTAGACTGCTGACGTATCAAGGCATCCTTCTTCTGCGCAATGTGCTGTCGTGAATTTTTGTGATCGGTAGAAGACAATGGATTATGGGCATCACTGGAGTGTTGTGAATCCTTTGACGAAGAAGATTGCTCGTCCGTCGAATACTGTTTATGGCCAGGGGAACGACTATCTCTCGTATGAGTCTGATGTAGGGATGTAGAATGAGATTGATCTTGTGCCTTTGTATGAAAAACATCTTCTCGGGTTGAAGAGTCTTTTGCATGAGAAGCATTATCGGAGGTGTTTGTATTCTGAGAACTCTTCGCTCTTACACCACTATTGCCCTCCTGAGAAAGCCTACCCCGCAAAAAGGAATGATGATCAACTGTCTTGAAATTATCTGATTCCTTTGAGTCTTTGTAATCACGAGATCGGGATTTTGAGAAATGGGAATGTGCATCACTAGTTTTTGCGTGGTCTGCATCCTGATATGAAGAGTTATTGCGATCAGATACCTTGCTGGCTGAGGATCGCTCACGGCTTTCATCAGATGAATTCTCTCTCCTCTCCTGAGTTACAGCACCTCGGTTTTGTACAAGAGATTGATGTTGTGAATCTTTCGCTCGCGAAACAGAGTCTTGTGTGGTTTCTGCTTTACGTTGGCTCGATGACGATTGCATGGCATCAGCAGTGTTCTTAGCCCCTCGCTCACGAAATGTATGAGAGCGCTCCTTTCCTGCAGCAATCGTGCGATCCATTTTTTCACGTATCGCATGCGCCTTCTTCACTGTACCTTCGCGTACGCGGGCAATACTCTCCTTAAAATTCTTCGGTGACTCCCGAACTTTCTGTCTACGATCTTGGTAGGCATTACGTACTTTTTCTGAATTCCTTGCAAATGATGCACGCACTCTGGTTCCTGACTCCTTCACGCGCTCCTGTGCGGCACGAACAGGGCGCGATGTGCCAAGGGCCTTCACACCCTTCTCAATCCGACGAAGGGAGCCAAGAATTCGACTATCCTTTGGAGGTTCACTGGATGTCTCAGTTTTTTCACGAGTAACAAACCAACGCAGAAGCATGAAAAGTCCGTAGAGCAATAGTCCGATAAGCGCGATTGCGACAATGACAGGAAAGAGAAGCGCGATGCCAATCAGAACTGCGATGATAACAGGCACCATAAGGAGCGCACCGAGAAATGTCATATCCAAACCTGCATGGACATCTTCCGCAGCAGGATCCACAAGAAGGATCCACACAATAAACAATGCTGCAGAGATAAAGGCGATGGTTGTGAGGGTTTGTTCCACTGTATATAATTATATAATATATTGTAAAATCAGTCAAATTCAGGATCCTGGTTCATTTTGCCATAAGGACTTCCATAGAATGGCGAAATCCGATAGGATCTCTGACATGGCCGAGCCGATGTTCCGTACTCCGAAAGGTACCCACGATGTTCTCCCTGAGGACCATCAGTATATGACGTACATCAAAAAGGCTGTACGTCATCGCTGTCGTCAAGCCGGTTATCGGCGCATCGATCCACCGATATTTGAAAACCGCGCAATTTTCGAGCGTGGAATCGGCCAGCACACGGACATCGTCTCAAAGGAACTCTTCCTTGTATCGGGTAAACACACTGAGGGAGAAGATCAGGAGAAATCCATGCAGCTTGCGCTACGGCCGGAGTTCACTGCAGGTATATGCCGCAGTTATGTCGAGCACGGCATGCAGCAGCTCCCACAGCCCGTTGAGCTGTATGCCATCGGTCAGTGCTTTCGTTATGACCGTCCTCAGAAGGGTCGCTACCGCCAGTTTCATCAGGTAGATCTCGAAGTCATCGGCCTCAAGGATCCCAGCCTCGACGCGCAGCTCATTCACGTCTGCATGAATATTTTCAAGGACCTCCAGATAGCAGATCGTCTGACACTGCAACTCAACAACATCGGATCAAGTGACAACCGCAAAGCATTCGTTGTCGCTCTCAAGGATTTTTTCATCGGTAAGGAGCGGCACCTTCCGGAGATCGACCTCAGGCGTCTTGAGGGAAATCCTCTACGACTCCTCGATAGTAAGGAAGCCGACACGCAGATTCTTCTGAAAAGCGCACCAACGTTGGATCAGTTTATTGACGAGGAATCCAAAGTTTACCACGCTACACTCATCGAATACCTTCAGGAACTGGAGATTCCGTTTACGTCCAATGTAGGACTTGTGCGTGGACTCGATTACTACGGCCAAACAGTCTTTGAATTCTGGGATGGTTCATCCGGAGCTCAGAATGCCGTGGGAGGAGGCGGACGCTATGATGGACTCATTGAGCTCTTTGGCGGCGCACCGACTCCCGGTGTCGGCGCAGCCTTCGGCATCGAGCGCATGATCTGGCATATGAAGCAGGCAGGTGTGAAGGCGCCTAACAAGGACCAGGTGGATGTCTTCGTTGCGCAGCTTGGGCCGGATGCGAAAAAAATGTGTCTGAGACTGATATCGGCGCTTCGCGAGAGCGGTGTACACACCATCGGAGCCCTTGGCGAAGCCAGCCTGAAGAGCCAAATGCGCCTCGCCGACAAATTTGGCGCTCGATTCACCCTACTTCTTGGACAGATGGAAGTGAAGGAAGGAAAAATCATTCTCCGTGATATGGCTGCGGGCAAGCAGAAAACTGTCGCCTTCGATAAAGCAGTACCCGAAGTCTTAGAGCTTCTTGGTGCAAAAGATCTCGATACGTACTCACTGACGGATCAGCTGGGAAATGTTGTGGATAGTGGGGAGTAGAGGGAGCGTGCGCCCTTCGTCAAGCTCAGGACGCATCGTAGATGTCACGTATTGTGTTATACGTCGAGGTTTTTCACTCCCTTTGCATGCGTCTGGATGAACTTTTTACGTGGGGCAACTTCAGAGCCCATGAGCGTAGTGAATGTGGCATCTGCACGCTCGGCATCATCGAGGGTGACACGAAGCATGAGGCGCCTCTCCGGATCCAATGTCGTGTCCCAGAGCTGCTCTGGATTCATTTCTCCCAAACCTTTGTAACGCTGTATACCAACTTTGACCTTCTTTTCTGCTCCTGCCTTTTCTGCCTTGTTTGCCTTTTCTTTCGTGAGCTCTTCGAATCCATCTTTAACTTCCGCCGTCTCCTCAGATAGTTCCGTCTCCTGCAGATCATTCTCCCCTACTCCCCATTCTTTCAGTGCGGCGAATTTCTGCGAGTCGTTGTAGGCGTACCGAATCTCTTTTCCGTGCGTCATTTTATACAGCGGCGGCTGGGCGATGTAGAGATGCCCTGTTAAAATCAATTCTGGGAAATAGCGATAGAAGAGTGTGAGAAGCAACGTGCGAATATGCGCACCGTCGACGTCGGCGTCTGTCATGATCACAATGCGGTCATAGCGCAACTTCGTGAGATCCTTCACGTCACCGATGCCGACTCCAAGCGCGATGATGAGTGACTTCACTTCGTTGTTCCCGAGCATCCTGTCGAGACGGGCCTGCTCGACGTTCAGGATCTTTCCTTTGAGCGGCAGGATCGCCTGAAACTCACGATTGCGCCCCTGCTTGGCAGACCCTCCAGCAGAGTCTCCCTCGACAATGAAGAGTTCGCACTGGGAAGGATCGCGACTGCTGCAGTCGGCAAGCTTTCCCGGAAGCGTCATACCTTCCAGCGCTCCTTTGCGGATGACACTGTCACGGGCTGCTCTAGCAGCAAGACGCGCTCTAGCGGCAAGAAAACATTTCGCCACGACATCACGAGCCTCAGAAGGATTTTCCTCAAAGTATTGGGAGAGTTGTTCGTTCACGACGGTTTCGACAGCAGTTTTCATCTCAGCATTCCCAAGCTTGCTCTTGGTCTGGCCTTCAAACTGCGGATCTTTGAGGCGTACGGAAATGACAGCGGTCAACCCTTCACGAACATCATCGGCAGTCAGATTTTCATCCTTCTCTTTGAGGATGCTCTGACTGCGGGCATAGGCATTGATCGTACGGGTAAGAGCAGCCTTGAATCCTGTCAGGTGATGACCTCCTTCGATCGTATGAATATTGTTGGCAAAACTCACAACATTCTCTGCAAAGGTCTGAGTGTACTGGAGCGCGACTTCGACAAAGCCATCTTCGGTATCTTTCTCGAAATGAATAGGCGTACCGATGCGCTCCTTGGACTCATTGATGTGCGCAACATACGAAGCGATTCCTCCTTCGAAATGAAATCGGTAAAGACGCGGGAGTACCTTGTCTTCCTCCGGCCTCTTCTCCCGCTCATCGAGAATGGCAATGGTTATCCCGCGAGTAAGATAGGCCTGCTGGCGAATACGTGTGTGAATCGTCTCGAGAGTGAACTCGAGGGTGTCAAAAATTTCGGGATCCGGCAGGAACGTAATCTTCGTACCATGCTTATCACACTTACCAATGACCTTCATATCGGCAACGGGCTTTCCACGGGCGTACTCCTGCATATATATCTTTCCATCCAGATACACCTCAGCACGCATATGTTTGCTAAGGGCGTTTACGACGGAGGAACCAACACCATGGAGACCTCCGGAAACCTTGTACCCAGAATCATCACCGCCAAATTTTCCTCCGGCATGCAGTGTCGTAAGAACAACTTCGAGGGCAGGACGCTTTGTGGTCGGGTGAATATCTACCGGAATGCCACGGCCGTTATCCTCCACACTCACGGAGCCGTTATCGTGGAGCATAACCTTTATATAATTGCAGTGCCCGGCCATGGCTTCATCGACGGAGTTGTCGATGATTTCCCATACAAGATGATGGAGCCCCCGGATATCGGTTGATCCTATATACATACCCGGACGCTTGCGTACGGGTTCCAAGCCTTCGAGAACTTGGATCTGATCGGCGGTGTACTTCTGTGCTGCCATGTCTGGGAGATTGTAGAGAGGGAGTGGCAGCCAGGCAATGCTTCACAGAGAAAGGAGAAAAGACTTTACAGCAAGATGCTGTTTCCGTAGGCTACCGCAGCAATGGCAATCCACGCACACAAGCACGGCGACGAATCCAACGATTCCCTCATGCAACGCTTCAAGAAGCAGGTGCAGAAGAGTGGGATAATAAAAGTCCTTCGGGAGCGATCCGTTCGCCGTAAGAAGCCGACCAGACGCCTTATGCGTATGCGGGCTTTAAAACGCGAGGAATACCGTGTGGAAAAGAAGAAGACGCAGTTTTATAGCAATATGTAATTGAAGCTATCAGCTTTGAGCTGTAAGAAAACGTATAGCGCACGATTTGAAGCTCATAGCTCAAGACTCCCGCCTTCGTCCGCCTAGGCGAACTACGAACGGGCATCTAAAGCTGAAAGCTATCTCCTGAGAAGTTCCATTGCCTTGAGCAACTGTTCATCGCGCTCGGTGGAGTACTGCACTGTAACATCAGGTACGATACCGACTTTATCGATTGCGCGGCCTTTAGGAGTGAGCCACTGGGCAATGGTGATCTTGAGACTGCTTAAATCACTGAACTGCAAAACGGCCTGTACAGTCCCCTTGCCAAACGTCTTTTCTCCAACGATGGTTGCTCGCCCCAGATCCTGCAGAGCACCGGCTACGATTTCCGAAGCGGAAGCTGAGCCGCCGTTCACAAGAACGACCATAGGTATATTGGCATCGATTATCTGATCCTCTTCCGTCCGATGTTCCTCGTTGCGATCCTTGCTCTTGATCATCGTCACAACGGTACCCTTTGGCACAAAATTGCTGACGACTACACCCGCCGCATGCTCCAGTCCACCGGGATTGTTGCGGAGATCCAAAATGATACCTCTGGGCTTCTTTTCCTGAAGCTTTTCCATTTCCCCACGGAGCTTCGTATCCGTCGCCTGACCAAACTGCATGAGCTTCACAATTCCGACGCCATCCATCAACTTCACTTCAACCTCGGGAACAGTCACAATGTCGCGCTGCACAGAAACATCGAACTCACTTCCTCCTCTGCGAATGCGTAGCCTGACACTCGTGCCCTTCGGGCCGCGCACACGATCCACTGCCTCAAGGAAGCCGATGCCAGTCAGACTTGTGCCATCAGCGGCAAGAATTTCATCACCAGGAAGAAGACCTGCACGCTCCGCAGGAGATCCTGTGAGCGGTGTGACAATAGTAAGAACACCCGACTTATCCTCCACCTGTGCACCGATGCCCGTTACTTCGCCCTTGATCTGGCTCCGGAAATTCTGCGCCTTAGCCGGCCTAAGGAAGGTAGTGTAGGGATCGTCAAGACTCTGGACCATTCCTTCGATAGCGGAGTATGCGGCTTCATCGGCCTTTACCTTTTCCTGATAGAGGTACTCATCGTTAATGAGCTGCCAAACAGCCTGTAAGATATCGCTTTTGGGTACAACCGCAGTCCCCTGCTTCTTCGGCATTTTGATCCGGATGACCTGAACGCCGGTATCTTTGGAGGAATCATCCTTGCGCACCTGACCCGCACGACCACTCGCCTTCTTCAGCATTTTCTCCGCTTCGGAGGCCGTAACTGGACGATCGACCCCAAACTGTGATGGACGCAGCGGAACGATCCACTCCTGTTCAATGGCGACGCGTACAGCGCGAGCTAGAGGGGTCCCGGGACGAATGTCGCGGAAATCTGTCTTACCATCCCCTGCCTGCATGAGATCAGAAAGCACAACAAGAATCTGCACTGCCTGTCCACGCAAGATGGGAGATGCTGGAAGAAGCTCCTTTCCAAAAATGTCGAGCGCACCGCGCTCATGTGCTGCCATGATGAACTCCATCAGATCTTTTGGAATCCTCGAATACGGTAGAGCATCCCCTTTCTTGGAAGTGCTGATTTCAAATGCTTGGACCGCTGCACGGATAAAAGCCCCCCTACTCACCTCACCGGCATCGGGCAGTCCCCACTGACGACCGAGAGCAGATGTAGGCTGGAGCAGAAACGTCAAAACACAGAGTCCAGCAGAGATGCGTTGTATTATGGGCATAGAAAATTGGGTTCGATGATGATTGTAGCGCAGGCAAATACTGTTGAACAGTGCACATGCTATCGGGTAACGGATCTCGGATATTCGGATATCCGATTTATGCCATCGCCCCCTCATGCACAAATGCATCCGTCACCACGGGAAGTCCACGCTCCTTGGCACTCTCTCGGCGTGCAAAGAGAGTTGTGAGTACCCAGAAGCCTCCTACAACATAAAAGAGGGACGGGATAAGCAGGAACGCAATTGAGTGGAAGAATGATCCCTCGGGAGACCCTAGGAGATCTCCAATGGTACGCGGATGACTCGGAAGGAGATCCGGAAGCGTGACGATAAAGTTGAAGAGTCCGTGAAGCACTGTTGCAAGTGCAAGACCAGTCACGAGCATCTGCACACGGAAAATCGCCTTCTCCGGAATACGAAGGATCTTCGAAAGCGCATAAGCGACGATATACTCGCCACCCTCACGCTCGACGTCGCTGACAACGGGACCTGCGAAAATCGCAAGACCGAGGAAGTACCCCATCACACCCGTAGAGAGAATATGCACCATGCTCGTGAGAATGGATCTCCCGACGACGTTACCCAGAAACTCACCCCACTGCGGAGACTCGGGTGTCAGAAGATACTGCTGTACAAAGCCCACAAAGTAGGTGGGATTGAGAATATTTTCTGCAAACGCAAAGCCGATCGCAACGATCACCGAAAGTTGAAGAACATCATCGATGCTGCTCACCACCACTTTTGCACTGCGACTCACCACCCACATCTTGCTCGATTCCTCAATGAGTCCGACGATCATGAAGGTGATGAAGGTTGTGACGAGTGTGGACTTGATATCCGGCATTGCTGCGAGACTGCCGCTTACGAATGCCGAACTGCTTCTGGAAAAACTCTCCGGCGTAATGCGGAAGAGAAAGAACTGAAGCTCCGCGCCACTGCGCACCAGAGCATCGTAAAAGAGGATCGGGACCGTTGAGAGCATGCCTGCGAAGAACATCAGGAGAACCGTGCTCTTCTTCTGCTTGTGCTCCTGCAAGAAAAGAGCGCACCAGATGCCTGCAGGAATGAGTGCGATGAAGATCGCAATGATATGCGCCTTGAGCTGCTCGGGGCTCTCGGGCCAGAGCATGTGGAGAGTCATAAGACCAACAAAAGTTCCAAGGACAGTTACTTTGATGTGTGCCGTCCACGGCCCGAAAAGCATCCGCCACATGGCAGCTGTGCAGACGATCCCAAGCGCGACAGCGAAAGGGTCATTCACCGCCTGACCTGCAAAAACCGACCGCGCAAATCCAAGGATGGCAAACGTAAGAAGCGTGCCCAGTCCGAAGGCAAACGCGTACTCCCGAACAGACCGGTAGCGCCATTCGGTAATGCCAAAGATGATTCCGGCAATTCCAAAGAAGATCAATGCTCTCTGCATGCCACCCTCTCCACTAAACGGCGCTATGGCTCCTCCGGCATGGGCGACGAGCGCGATAATCGCAATAGTCGAAGCAACCGTGAAGGCAACTGCGGAGAGTGGCGCATCACCGGTATTCTTTTTTTCATGACTATGGAATGTAAGCCAGTGCGTGGAAATGACGCCAAGCCATACTTTTG
>CALRCM010000007.1 GCA_943354555.1 Candidatus Peribacteria bacterium
CAGAGTGGTATTGGGCTGTTTGCCGTTGGCTCCTCGATGATCGGATCGTTTGTCGGATGGAAGAGAGCGAAAAAGATTGGTGCAAAGCGATAAGATCTCCAAGTCAGTTGTACGTTTGTACACCTGTTTTTTGGCTTAAAACCATGTAGCTTTAGGAGATGCATCCCCGACATATCCTCTGGCTCTTTGGCCTCTTTGGATTCCTCGGGCTCCTCTTTCAGGAATCTTCCAAGCTCCCTGACGGCCTCCTGCATGCGCACATTCTTGATGTCGGGCAGGGCGATTCCATCATGCTTGTTTCCCCATCCGGAAAGCAGGTCGTCGTTGACGGAGGACCGGATCTTTCCGCTCTAGAAGGAATAGGAAGGACTATGTCGTTTTTTGACCGGAGCATTGAACTCCTTGTTCTTACGCACCCTGACCTTGACCACATCACCGCTCTTCCGGCCATGATCGAACGCTACCAAATCCAAGCAATTCTTCTCTCCGGCATCATTACGGTGCAACCACAATACCGGCGGCTTCTTGCAGAAGTAGCCGAGCGGCAGATCCCCGTGATCATCGCCGACCCCGCAATGGATATCGATCTGGGTGATGGCGTAGTCCTGGATGTCGTCTGGCCCCAAAAAATATTTGGAACTGTACCGAAAAAAACCAACGACACGTCTGTTGTCCTGCGTGTGATCTTTGGAAGTGGATCCATTCTTCTCACAGGGGACATCGAAGAGGCCGCAGAGTGGGCAATTCTAAAAACAGGCGCTGACATTCGATCAGGTATATTGAAAATCGCCCACCACGGAAGCCGCACCTCGTCGTCCACAGGGTTTCTCCTCGCAGTAGAACCGGACAGCGCGGTAATTTCCCTTGGGAAAGACAATGGCTTCGGACATCCACACCCGTCTGTTATGGAGCGGCTAAATCACATGCATATTCCCGTACAAAGAACGGACTTGGAAGAGGATATAGAAATTGTTCTGAGGAAAAATAAATAAAAATGCTGGTGGTCGGAAAAGTCCATGTAGGGGCATAGCGCGCTATGCCCCTACGGTGCATTTATAACCATACTGAACGACCCAAAAGGAAATATTTCTCTGATTCTCCCGTAGCGCCACACCTCTGTTCTCCGTACAATAGAGAGGATTTATGCAGGTTCTGCTCCTCCTTGCAGGTCGCTCCAAACGCTTCTGGCCACTGAGCGAAAAAACGCTGTTTCCGGTCTGCGGAAAGACACTTTTAGAACACCAGATTGACCGGCTGCACGCCGCAGGACTGAAAAATATTACCCTTGTTGGTGGAGCACATAATCTGAAAGCTGCGAAGAAGCTTACAGGGCTACCGGCAATTGAGCAGCAGGATTTGGCGCTCGGCATGCGTGGTGCACTGCTCTCCGCATTGCCGAAGATTAAAAAAAACGAACCTGTTCTTATCGTGAGCGGCAATGATGTTGTGGACTCTGATGCCTATCGATTGGTTGTAGAAAAATCACAGCAGGCGGACGGCGCCCTTCTTGCCAAACGCGTAAAGGGATATTTCCCCGGCGGTTACCTTTCCATAAAAGGAAAATGGGTTACGGGAATAGTAGAGAAGCCGAAGCCGGGAAAAGAGCCAAGCAAGCTCGTGACGATCGTTGCACATGTGCATAACGATCCGAAGGCACTCCTCGACGCCCTCGCGGATGCTGACGAAAGCCGTGACGACGGATATGAGCAGGCACTCGGCGCATTATTCCACACAAAGCACTATGCGGCAGCGGCCTACGACGGCGAGTGGCAAGCAGTGAAATATCCATGGCATCTCATTCCTCTCCTGGATCTTCTTCTCAAACAACAATCCAAGGCATCCATTCATAAAACGGCTTCTGTTCATAAAACTGCGGTTATCGATGGCGCTGTAATACTTGGCGAGGGTGTGCGAGTGCTTCCATTTGCCACAATCGTCGGCCCCTGCGTCATTGGTCCAAGAACTATCATTGGCAACAACTGCCTTGTGCGCAGCTCGAGCATTGGTACGGACTGTGTGATCGGATTCGGAACGGAAGTGAAATCCTCAGTGCTCGCTGACCATGTATGGACCCACATGTCCTACATCGGAGAAAGTGTGATCGGCAATAATGTTGCATTCGGCGGTGGCAGCATCACCGGAAACCTCCGCCTTGATGAAAAAATCATCGAGTCACAGGTGGGTGAGGAGAAACTTCCCACAGGACTGACGAAGTTTGGAGTGGCTGTCGGTGATGGTTGTCGGTTGGGGATCCATGTGAGTACACACCCCGGTGTAAAGATTGGTGCCGGTTCCTTCATCACCAGCGCTGCCGTCATCGCCGATGATGTTCCAGAACAAAGCTTTGTCTCCATGAAAAATGGGACCGTGGTTATTCGCCCGAACCGGACGAAAACGAATGATCCGGCGGACCGGAAAAAATACCGAAAATCTCTGTAGAGACGTGCCACCGGCACGTCTCTACCAACATCAACACCCAATCTTTGTTCAAAAAAGTTATCCACAAAGTATGTGCATTACCGTGGATATCTCATCTCCATAGTTTGCGGTGGATTCCCACAGGATTCTTGAGAAATGGCTTATGTAAGCCATAAATTATATACCAAGCCTATAAGCTGTTACCTGGTGTATTTTTCCACGAGTTTTCCACACCCCCTACACACCCCCTCATTTCTCTTCTTGCTCTTGTTGCAGCCATTTTTTAGAATTTCCTGTATATTCGCACCAAAGAATATCTTCCTTCTCCACACGATCAGACTGTAAATGTTTAAAAAGTGCTAGAGTCTACTACTATGATGAATTGGAGATAGAGAATATTTATTCCTTCTATAGAGCTATGAAACTCCTGTGTAAAACCACCGATCTCCAACAGGCACTCCATCTTGTGAGTAGGGCAATTAGTAACCAACAAGCACTACCAATTTTAGGGAATATTCTTTTACAAGCTGAAGGAAAAAGATGTACAGCGAGTGCGACAGATTTGGAGTTGAGTATTATGACAAGTTTTCCGGCGGATATAGAAAATGAAGGAGCAATTACTATTCCAGCAAAAGCATTTTTAAACTTTGCCCAATACAACACCGATCCTGAGGTGCTTTTGGAAACAAGTGAGGGGACGCAATTGAAATGTACTTCTAAGCGTGCAAAAACCCTTATTTCCGGCGAGGCAGCTACAGAGTTTCCTACTATTACCCCTATAGAGCGGCAAACCACCTTTCCTATTGCTGCAGCGCCGCTTTTAGAGGCCCTACACACTGTTACATTTGCAGCTGCAAAAACCACTCTCCGTCCCGTACTCTCAGGTGTGTATGTCCGGTCCCAAAAAGGAAAAATTATCTTCGTTGCTACAGACAGTTACCGACTTTCTGAGTACAAACTTTCTATTGATGGCGATGTGGATATGTCCTGCATCATTCCTACAAAAGTATTTGATGAGCTGCAGGCTGTTTTAGGTGCTAAAAAAGAAAAAACAGAAGATGCTTCTGGAGAAAAAGATAAAAAAGAAAAGAAAGAGAAGGTTAAAAGTCAGCAACTCGTCGATGTCACCCTTAGTTCCCAGCAGATAGAGCTGCAGGAGGGTGGCACACAACTCCTTTCCCGTCTGATCGACGGAAAGTTTCCCGACTACGAGCAGATCATTCCCAAAGCCCCCAAAACCAAGGTACAGATTGCTGTGAAGGAGCTTCTGCCGGCCATCCGCCGTATGCATTACTTCGCAAAGGAAACGAACAACAACCTTACATTTCACATTTCCAAAAACGATATACGCATTGTGACGCCGTCGACACAAGCTGGCCGCGACGAAGCAGTCCTTCCTGCAACCATTACAGGGCCGGAGAATAAGATCGCTCTCAGTTCAAGTTACCTTCTGGACTTTCTCAGTCGCCTTTCGGGTGGAGATATCGAGATCCACATTACGGACAGTCAGCACCCGGCGCTCTTTAAGGTTCCCGGCATGGATGCTCTCAGTCATCTTATAATGCCGCTAAGATTGCAGGAGGAGTAGGGGCTATTCAGCATACTCTTTTTGAGGTACAATATTAATAATACCAATATCCACTATGTCTGATTTTGAATCGCCGCGCTTTCGTGGGAGCGATGCTCCTCAGGAAGCTGAACCAAAACATCAGGATGAATGCAAACCCAACCCCATTGAGAGTGGGGCCAAAAAAGGATTAGGAAGGACAGAGATGAAACAAAAAGAAAAAAACGACCAGCAAACTGCTAGTGCGATTTTGCGTAAAATTGAAAATGCAGAGCCGGAACGGAAAGAAAAAATTATAAAGAAAAGTACTCAAGAAATTTCAGAAATAACAGGGCGAGAAAGGGGGTATGCGATCCAAGATCTCGATGTTCTCCTGCGGGAGGTTGCTGACCAGGAGGTTCATCTCCAGTGGATGGAGGATAAAACAAAGCATATCCCAGCTGCAGAATTAGATTTTGCAGGTATCTGCAATGCTATTAATGCGCGGGAGAGAGAGGATTTGAGTGCAAGAAGGCTGTTTATCCGGAATTTGCAAGCAATGTTAAGACTCCCTTCTAATGATGGACGGCAACCAACCAATATTTCCTCAGTAACCTCAAACTCAGAAGATTTTCAACCTATCCCGGTTGCAAGCAGCCTTTCTCCGAAGGAATACAAAGACCATATACTTTTTGCAGAAGAGTTTATTGCTAGTATGCAGGAAACACGACAATCACTTGTTCGAATTGAAGATCACATCAGTCACACGGACACTCGGAACCCCCAGTACCAAAATGCAAAATTACTATGCACGCGATCCCGCATCACTGCCATTGACCGTTGCACTGACACTCTGCGTAAAACGGAAATTCCGAAACTAGAAGCAAAAACAGCAGGAGCGAAAGACCGCCCTTCGGAGAAAAGTGACGGAACCAAGGAGAAGAAAAACATTTCCCCAGAAACGCTTGAGGGGAAAATAGCATCACTCAATGAACGCAACCAGGCTGTGGGCCAAAATCTCAAAAAGGAAAGAATTCATTCTCATGCTGCAGACAAAATTTCAGAACGGAGTTATGAGATGTACAAGGGGGAGCCGTGTTTCGTACTTCACACCGATGTGGATTTTACCAAGCCGTCCAACAGGGCATGTTTTACCGCGATTTTCCAATCGATGACGGCCTTCCGTGGAGAGCCGGTTCCAAAATACGAAATTACACCCAATAAAATCTATGTCTTTGAAACACTTGATGGAATCGAAAGGCGTGTGCAGGACACAGAACGCAAGTGGGGGATGGGAGAGATCAAAGAAACAGAGGAGGATATCAAAAAGTTCAATGGCTCAGTACGGCGATCGCCGGCAGGCATTGCTCATAACGAAAACTTTGTGCAAATGCCCAGTGAAAACCAACAGCTGGATAGCATCATGAATGAATGCCCGCCCATGAAAAAAGTGGCATGGGGACGTCTTGTTTCCAAGGGGAGGTTTGAGCAGGCTACCAGTGACGGGCAAAAGAAAATGTATTTCCGTGTGCCCACTAGCAGAGCCGCGGAATTCCGCCAGTGCGGAGCCTTTATTTTTCCAGAACAGTTCAAAGAGAAAACCGAAATAGCAACAAATGGCGGGTATCTGCTTCAACTCACTGTCCCAGAGGTGGAAAATGTGTTATTTCGCTTGGAATCTTTTGTCACAAAAGATTTCTGGAAGTATCTGGCCGGCGACCCCAAAACGCGTGATTGGTGCAAAAAGCATAATTTTACAAAAACATCTCTTAAAAAATTGGGAGAAGGAGTTATAACCGATGATCTTGCCACATCCATAAAGTCCATGGAGGGCGGCTCCGATGTTTCCAATCTCAATCCAAAAGAGCTTAAGCAAATCATCCTTACAAACGCCACAGTGCAAAATGCCTTGGATGCACCAAAATTGTAGAAAAAGACATCTTCCGTTTGTATTACCTCTATATTTTGATAGCCTATCAGTAGATTGAAGGCTTGGAGGCTGTAAGCCATTCAGCATTGTTTATTCATTCATTCTTCCTTCCCGATAAAGGGAAGATTGTTTTAGGGCCGCGCGCCCACTGCACCATTTCTTTCTGTGGATCCCCTACTTTTTTTAGGAAGCCGCACACACCGTGATCTCGCTGATGCTCTGCATGCGAGAGGTTCGCTCGTGCTCAGTGGCGCATCGAACGAGACGGCCAAAGCGCTTCTCATCGGCGCGATTCTCGGACATACGCCGCGATCGGGATTTCTTGTCACAGATGATGAGAGTCATGCCGAGGCACTGGAACACTGGCTGCATTTTTTCGGTGTCTCCTCAGTCCGGCTTACCCCCACAGAAAACGAAGCCGGCGAAATTGTGCCGGAGGCTCTGCGGACATTCCTCCTTGGGATGCGTGGCGGGGAGGCACCGTTCACCCTTGTTCCGCGCGATGTCTGGGAAGCGCAATTTCCCGCGTTTACCGAGCTGCAGGCAAGTGCGCTCCGCTTTACCGCCGGAGACAAGGTCGACTTTACGGCCTGTGTGGAGAAGTTGATCGCTATGGGGTACGTGCATGGTGATGACCGCTTCCTGCGCCCCGGTCAGTACAGACGCATTGGCGATGTGTTTGAGGTCTACCCTGTTCAGTCATTTCACACCTATCGGCTCACACTAGAATTCGATTGCATTGAAAAGATCGTTGCACTTGATCCGGAGGATCCATCTATCGTGCGCAGGGAACAGGAATCTCTCGAGGTCTGGCCGATTGTCTACCAGCATATGCAGCCGCTTTGCGAGCAGGTCCCCGCAAGTCACTTCCTCGTGCTTGATGATCAGGACGATGTTGCCGCTCCGGAGGGTATCGATACGCTGCGCTTCACGCCGTTTCCTGAGGGGGCTGAGCACCATGTGCACCTGCGATATCTCTCGGTGATGAAGTTTTATACCCTCACGGATTTCCTCAACGATGTTCGCGACAAACTTGCGCAGGATTGGACGTTGTTCGTGGTCACAAAACGCATTGAAGAACTTAAGGGGATCTGTACTGAGGAACATATTCCTTTTACGCAGGAGCTTGAGCGGCGCCCAGGAGCTATTACCATCGTTCCTGCTGAGGTGAACGATCTTCTGCCGCACTCGCTCCAGAATCCCGACCTAAAAATTGCGCTTCTCACAGACCGTGAAATATTTTCTCTCCGGAAAGCCGGACGCGAGCGGTCCGTACAGAAGCTCTCGCTGGATTTCATCACATCACTTGTGCCGGGGGACTTCGTCGTGCATATGGAGCACGGCATCGGGCACTTCGCAGGAATGACGGAGAAGGAAGTCGATGAAACGGTGCGTGAATATCTGGAGCTGACCTACGCCGAAGGTGACAAGCTCTTCGTCCCCGTCGATCAGGCGGATAAGCTGAGCAAGTATGTCTACGAGGAGGGCAATGAGCCTGTTCTCACGCGCCTTGGGACCAATGACTGGAAGAAGATTCAAGGAAGGCTACATGAAGAGACGAAGAAGATTGCCGAAGAGCTTCTGAAGATCTATGCGCTGCGTGCCAAAGCCAGAGGACATTCGTACGGGCCGGATACGGATGTGATAAAGAAATTTGCCGAAGCGTTTCCCTATCAGGAGACCCCTGGGCAGACCAAGGCAATCGAAGACATCCGTCATGATATGGAAGATGGGCACCCGATGGATCGTCTTATCTGCGGCGACGTGGGATTTGGAAAAACCGAAGTCGCCATGCGTGCAGCCTTTAAAGCCGTAAAAGATGGAAAGCAGGTTGCTGTGCTCGCGCCGATTACCATCCTTGCACAGCAGCACTTCGATTCGTTCCAAAAGCGTATGGAAGGGTTCAATGTCCGCATCGATATGCTCTCGCGGTTCCGGTCACCGGCGCAGCAGCGCGTTACTCTGGAGAGGCTTCGTAAAGGGGACATCGACATCGTCATCGGTACACACCGCCTCATTCAGGATGATGTGCAATTCTTGAATCTCGGCCTTCTCATCATCGACGAGGAGCAGAGATTCGGCGTAAAGCAGAAGGAGAAGTTCAAGGAAATGCGTGCATCCATCGACATTCTTACACTCACAGCAACGCCGATTCCGCGCACATTAAACCTTGGGCTTCATAAACTCCGCGACATCACCACGATCACCACGCCGCCGCCCGGCAGACTCCCCATCATCACCGAGGTCCGAAAATTCAGCGACATTCTCATGCGCGAGGCGATTATGACAGAGCTGAAGCGTGCGGGGCAGATTTACGTCCTGCATAACCGCGTAGAAACCATCGATGCATTCGCCGACAAGCTCAGGCTTCTCGTGCCCAAGGCGAAGTTTGTGGTGGGTCATGGCCAGCTCAAGCCAGAGACACTCGAGGAGCGTATCCTGGCCTTTAAGAATGGCGAATTTGATGTGCTGGTGAGCTCGACGATCATCGAGAACGGTATCGACCTCCCGCGGGCCAACACATTGATCGTCAATGAAGCGGAGCGCTTCGGTCTTTCACAGCTCTATCAGCTGCGTGGACGCGTGGGTCGTAGCAAGTTACAAGCCTATGCGTACTTCCTCTACCACGGCCAAAAACTGCATGATGATGCCAAAAAGCGCCTACGCGCAATTGTGGAGGCCTGCGAACTCGGTAGTGGTTTTCAGGTCGCCATGCGTGATCTCGAAATTCGCGGAGCAGGAGAGATTCTTGGGGCGGAACAGTCCGGTGCGATGCAGACCGTTGGCGTCTCGCATTACCTTCGCATGCTCAAGAGTGCCGTCGAAGAACTGAAGTCCGGCGGTACGCCCGATGTGGAGCAGGAAGTGGCCGTGGAAATTCTTCTCCCTGTCACCGCACTTCTCCCATCGTTCTACATTCCCGACGAAGGCGAACGCATTTCTGTTTATCAGAAGCTTGCCGGAAGCGAGAACGTATCCATCCTTGCGGAATTTGATAAGGACCTTACCGAGGAATATGGAAAGATGCCGAAGCAGGTCGAGAATCTCTTCTCTATTCTTCGTTTGAAATTATCTTGCCGCAGCGCAGGAGTACACCGCATCAAGATGGACTCCGGCGTAAACAGGGAAGAGGTGGTGATGACGCTTGGCTCCCGCGTGACGGCGAAAGAAATCATGCAGCTTGTTGCGCTGCACCCTCAATGGAGGATTTCGGGCGCACAACTCCGTATGCATTTCGGGGAACTGAAAAAAGAATCAGGAGAAACCGATGCACAGTGGCTGAAGGGACTGACGCAGCAGGTGGGGTTACTGAAGAAGGAGGAGAAGAAAGGGAAGGAGGGAAGAAAAAGTAGCTAGATCATGTGCGCTTGCGAGCGACTCTTCGCTGTTCATTCGTGCTATACTTTCTCATATGACGGAAGATGAAGTTATTGCACATTGGCGGAAAGGATCTTCAAACGAGGTGCAATCTGCAAAGTTGCTCTGTGCCGGAGGGCAGTACGCTGGTGCGCTTTTTCACTGCCATCTCGCTGTAGAAAAAGCTCTAAAAGCTCTCTATATGGAACATCGTAATAAAGAAGCCCCCCTCACACATGACTTGCTTCAGATTGCCTTGCAAATAGAGCGACCATGGACGGAAGCAGATAAGAAACTTTTTGCGGATCTTACAGGCTACGCGGTTGCTGCGCGGTACGATGATCCATTATGGGCCGAGAGAGAGGCGACAGTCATAAATGTCCATCGATGGATGGAGCGCATCGAATCACTTCTTTCCACATTTTTTCATGCAGCGTAGTGAGGGTCTATCACTGGCTAAAAAATTCAAAGAGCTACTCATTGCTCGCGGGTACCCCATAGAGCGCGTCGTGCTCTATGGATCAGTAGCAAAGGGAACCGCTCGTGTAGACAGTGATATCGATATCGCCGTAGTCACACATTCTTTCCTCCCATCACGCATTCGTGAAGGGGGGGATATTCTTCTTGCAAGCAAGGATATCGACTTACGCATTGAGACAGTGACGCTGCATCCAGAAGACTTCGCCCGCCCTTTTTTTACTCTTGCGCATGAGATTGAAACGACAGGAATAGAGGTTTGAATCAAAAATGGCCCATTGTAGGAATATCGATTTTCCTGTACAATATGGAGATTTCACAAACACCCATGACGACCACTACGCAGACGGCCGCAGTTCCTATCGTTCATAACGGTCAGGAAATGTATGACGCGATCATGAGGACGATTGAGCCGGAGCTCTGCAGTGAAGCAATCCCTCTTCTCGAAGAGAAATGCAAAAACGAAACAGATGACCAAAAGAAAGCCCGCGCAGAGCGCTATACGAAAGCCTATGCGGAGTATGACAAGCGCGCTGCGGAATTTTTTGCCGAAGTGGGCACACAGGTAAACAAACTCAAGCGTCAGGCATTCTCTTCTGCGGAACAGAAAAATCGCAGTGAGGAAACAGCAAAAATGCAGCAACTTGAATCCCTTATCAGCTCTTAATTTTTCTATGCGTCATACATTCTTCTGTCGGAAAGGATTCATTGCGGAAGCGAGGTTGTGTCGCATGGGAGCCGATCAACCTGAGCCAGTACCTCCAACAGAGGCAACTGCAGACCAGCCTTCTGACCTGCAAATGGGCCAGATTGATGGAGGGGAGAAAGTGGATGCCAAGATGGAAACACCAAATAAGCCCAAACCTATTGATTGGCAGGCTATAGGGAAGGGTGCACAGGAAAACTTCAAGGTGCTTAAAGATGTTGCAACAACCAAACTCAATGAGCAGTCTGCCAACATTAAGAGATTCAGTGATCAGGCCGTAAAGATGGGCGGGGATGCCATTGGTACAGTGAAGACAAAGTATGCAGAGTGGCAAGCCTCCAAGAGCACACCAAATGCCGCCGGAGAAACTACTGCCAAGACGGAGAAGCAACAAGGAGGAGGAGATATGGGGGCGGAAATGGACGCTGTTGGAGAAAACATAAAAACGGAAGATGCGTCGGCTCCAAAAGTCGAAGCCCCCCCTGTTCCTGTTCCTCCTCTTCCTGAACCTGCCGCCCCCACCCCCCCTGCTTCTCCAGATCGGGCTGTTCCTGTTCCTCCCCTTCCAGAGGCCGTTCCTTCTAAACCCGTAAATCCTGCGGCGACTGATGCAAAAAATAAAACTAATGAAAATGGAAATCAATCGACTGATTATGGACCACAAACACCTGAAGAGAAGCAGAAGTTTGAAGAGGCAAAGCCAACAATAGCTCTTTTTAATAAAATTAGTGATCAGGCAAGTTCGAAATGTTTAGACTATCGTCAGGCGATTGATAATGCGACGAGACAGCAGCCGAATTTTAAATTCCTAGATGCACTCACCCCGAAAGAAGATTTGGCTATGTTGAATAGCTTAATTGCTCAAACTGACGCAGTCCCATTATATAAAAATATATATGCAGATCTTTCACGACCGGGAAGAGAATTTGGACAACTCAATGCATTAATTTCTAAAGCACAAGAGATGAAGGACGCGCGAAAGATTTCTCCTGCTCCGGATGCTTCTACCTCAACAGATCTTCCGCCAGATAAAAAAACCGAAAAACCTAAATCTCTCTCTGGATACAAAAATCTTCTATATAATTTTAACATTATTAGCGACAGCGCAGTAGCAGAGATAAAGGAAGAGGTGAAAAAGGAATTAAAACTTGACCCAGAAACAGCAAAACGACCGATTAAAATTAGCGTGCAAACACCTAAAACAGGAATCACCCTAATTAAGGTTTACGATCAAGAATCGAAAAAAGAAATTGGTCAAATTGAACTAGATCAGAAGGGGGATGGGAAAATTCTAAGCGTGAAGAGGAGTGATGTGTCGTCAACTTCGGATCCAAAAGGAGCTGCAGGGAATGACAAGGTTTCGGGGGGAGAACCAAATGCAGCTGGGTTAGACAAGTCTTTACCAGCTAAGCCACAAACTTCCACTCCTGAATCGCCACTACCAGCAACACCAGGCAACAAAGAAAAGGATGTTCCCCAACCGGCAAAACCAGAAGCATCAGAAAGAAAAGATGGCAACACTGAAGCAGCAAAGGAACTGCCTCCTGCTGTCAAAGAAATAAAAGAACATTTCAGTCAACGTTATGCAAACCTCTCTCCTGATAAACAAAAGGAGGTGATGAAGGCAATCGAAGGTATGAATCCAGAATCGGCACTTGCAATGAAGGGTGCCTATCAAACTCTCTCTCCCCAAGAGAGGGAAATATATGACAAAGCCGGACCTAAAATAGTCGAAAGACTCGCACAGCTGAGTCCGAGTGATGTGCGTCTGTATTTCCAGGCGTCCGTTGAAACAGATCCAGAGAAATATATAAAGCTTCATAATGCGATGTCGCCGGAAGGCAAGGCTGTATGCGAAAAGACCGAATCTTCATTTTCAAAAGAGGAAAATAATGTATGGGACAAATTGGATGCGGAACATGAGAGACTCCTCCCTCAGAACCTGAAGCGATCTCCTGACCAGAAAGGTGGACGCCTCAACGATGCATTCAAAAATCTTTCTGAGTCACTCAATGCCAAGCCTGCGGACTGGGATGGCTTCTTTGCCGCTGCCGCGGAAATTATCGCAGCATTTAAAGCTATCTTTAAGCCAGGAGATGGCAGGAACACTGCAGGGGATACCGGTAATACGGGGCCTTCTGCAGGGCCGAATGATGGAGGGAATAGTTCTTCAGAGAAAGGTCCCGAGGTGCAGATTACCCGCCAGAATCGGTTGCGTAATGAGCTAAAGAATTCCACCACTGCAAATACCTCCCAAGAGCTCGTTACTGAGAAAAAGCAGATCATCGAAAAACAGAAAGATTCCCTAAGGGGTCGCATCGAAAAAGTGGATGCAGAAACCAAAGGACTCAAAACAGACCGTGAGGGATTACAGAAAAAGATTGCCGATACTGAGGGGGCGATTGCAAAGGCCAAGCCCGAAGAGCGCGAGGCCATGCAAAGTGAACTGAGAATGGTGAAGCAGGACATGAAGTCCCTGGACGACCGGATTACTGCACGCGAAAACGAAAGCAAATCACTGACAGAAAAGATGAATGCAGCTCCCGTCGAGATGGAAGCGGATATTAAAGAACTCGAGAGCATGAGAGAAAAACTGCAGAAACAGAAGGACGCAATGGATGTCCTTATGAGGGGCTTAAAAGAAAGGAAAAACGCGGAGGTCAACAAGGTTCTTGATGGGGTTTCTCTGGCTATTGACGAAAAGAACCTGACCTTCACCGTTACTGCCACGCCGGATGCTCAGAAGAAAATCCAGGAACTTTCTCCGGAATTGAAATTTGATAGTACGGGCAAGTGCGATCCGGAAAAATTTGCTGACGTGCTCACAAAACTTACCGATATGGCGAAGAATCAGCCTGGAGCCACGCCATCAGGCGACGCACCTCCATCTGCAGCACCAACGTCACCGGACACGTCCAGTGATATTAAAGGGGCATTGAAGGACGTTATTAAGGGAACGCTTGGTGATACACAGAATATTCTCGGGGATCGCATCGGACGTGCGCAAAAAAACCTCGCTGACCAGAAAAAGGATCTCGCTGAAGTGAAGGGATCATGGAATCCGTTCCGTAACGGTGAACAGCGCAACAAAGAAAATGCCGTAAACATGCAGGAAGCTGCTCTAAAAGTTCTTCAGAGCAAAGTGGATCAACTCAAAGCCATCCCTACGGATGATCCGAAGAAGCAGCTCGATGGCATTATGAGAATTCGCGAAGAGCTGGGCTTGCCGAAAGTTCCGCAGGAATTTGCCAAGGACTATGACACGTTTCAGAAGATGGCTTCCGAAGGAATAGACAAGAAAGACAAGAGTACGGAAGTGGACTATGCCGCACTCAATAAAGAGTTGCAGGACATCGATGCGACGCTTGCGAATGTAGAGATGGGGCTGGAGGCCCTTGATACAGCTGCCGGAACTGCTGCCAGCCTCGTTCCGTTTGGAAGTAAGGTCTATAGCTTGTCACAGATGGCAACCTATGTGGCTACAGGCAATAAAACGCCACAACAGGCAGGTGTGGATTTTGCGACCTCGTTTGTGTTTGGCAAGCTTGGAGGCAAGGTAATGGCTTCTGCCGGAGGAAAGAAACTTATTGAAAAGTATTCCATGAAATTTGCCGAGAAATTCTTCTCCAATCCGAACCTTATAAAAAAGTTTACAGATATCGCAAGCAAGAAAATATCGGGTGAAGTCATCAAGCAAGTCGATAATGTTATTGGTCTTAAGAAGGCTATTGGAGGGGCAATAAATACTGGCGCAACTACAGGGATGAAGTGGCTTAATGATGGCGGGAAATGGCTTGGAGAAAAAGGATATGCTCTGGCTGAGGATATTGCCCCCACGCTTCAAGGCCTTTCCGCTGACGTGCAAAAGCAGTTTGGCGATGGCATGAAAGCCTTTCAGGAAATCAAAACCGGCATCATGACCTCCACGGCTACAGACTTTGCTCAGGGGTATAAAGGGAAGTTCAAAGATATGTATGGTGGAGCTGTGCAAAGTGCGACGGATCAGATCAAAAAAATCCCTGGGCTTGATCCTGCAAAGGTTGATGCACTTGTGACACAGGTGACTGGAGAGCTTGAGAAGCAGTTTGATAATGCTGCAAAGACCGTCCAAGACGTCAACGACAAGGGTGCAGGAGCAGTGCTTAGAGGATTCGTCGCAGACCTTAGGGTTGTGGGTGGTGACGCCTACGAAAAGAATATCGCTCCTCTAGTAGCCAATCTGCAAGAGGGAGGGCAAAAGCTGGCTGCTGAAGGCATGCAAATGCTTAAGGCCATCAAAGAGTCCACTGCTACCGATTTCGGTAAAGGTTACAAAGAGCAGTTTGCCAAGATGTATGGCCCCAAGATTGAGCAGGCCAAGGGTCTTCTTGTGCAGGCCGGTCTCGACAAGGGTCAGGTCGACAAGTTCGTTGCAGATGTCACTGCGGGGATTGAGAAGGGGTTTGATAAAGGAACTCAGACCGTCCAGGACATCAATGACAAGGGTGCAGGCAATGTCCTCCGGAGCTTCGCAGCAGACCTCCGCGTCGTGGGTGGTGATGCCTATGACAAATATCTCGCTCCTTACGAGAAAAATATCCGCGAAGGAGGAAGGCAGATGATGGCCGATGGCATGCAAATGCTCAATGAAATCAAGACCGGTGTGATGACCTCCACCACTCAGGATTTTGCCAAGGGGTATAAGGAGCAATTTCAAGGACTCTACGGAGCGAAGATCGAACAAGCTAAAGGACTTCTCGTACAAGCGGGCCTGGAAAAGGGTGATGTTGATGCATTCGTCGATAACGTCACCGCAGGTATTGAGAAGCAGTTCGATGCCGGTGTAAAAACTGCCACCGAGATGCAGCAGAAGGGCGTAGCGGTTGTTCTGAGAGAATTCTCTGCGGATATGGGGACAATTGCTGAGCAGGGGTATAAGGATTACATCCAACCTCGTGTGGATAGCATGAGTGCCACTGCGCGACCGCACATGGAAAGAGCGATGAAGCAGTTTGCCAACTTTAAGGAAGGCGCTGCACAGCTCATAGCACAAGATCCGAAGCAAACTGCGCAGGAGTATGTCCAGCGACTACAGAAGGCCTACGGTCCAGCTATCGAAGCTGCACGAACAGAACTGGTACAGGCAGGGATCACTCCTGATAATGCCCAAAAATTCCTCGATGCCACACTGAAATCTGCACAGGATGGTTTCCAGAGAGTCGCAGCCCGTGTTCAGGGGTAAAACTGTTGTCTGTCAGGCCTCTCCCCGAGCTATGCTATACGCATGCCGAGGTGGCGAAATGGCAGACGCACCAGCCTTAGGAGCTGGCGGGAGCAATCCCATGAGGGTTCAAGTCCCTCTCTCGGCACCACTTGATTTCACTTGATCTCCTCTCCCGGCTTGATGTCGTGCAGGATGCGCTCACTCTCCTTTTTCGCAAATTCGCCTTTGGCTTTCCGTGCGTAATCGGCATCGCGGATTTTCTGGTGCATGGATTCCTCGAGAGTGACCAGCTCCTGTCGCTCCTTTGAGGCAATCATATCGCGGGTCAGTTTTGCTTTGGTGATAATGTCCGAGAAGGCTTTGCGGTCATCTACTTCAATCTGCGATTTGCGGTGCTGAAAGTCCTTTTCCATCTTCTGCTTCTTTGCGTTGTGTTCGGTTTGCATCCGTTCTTCCTCCCGTATGAGCATTCCTGTGGGCAGACCCTGTAACCGCATTTTTTCGCGCTCAAATTCTCTGGCAAGCGCTTGCAGGGCATCGCGTTCCTCCATATCGATCCTCGTGCGCCTGCTGCGCGCCTCTTCGGCGATTTGCTCCTTTTGCTCACGCTCCCAGATGTCGGTGTCGCCGCGCTTTTTGCGGGCAGCATCCTCTACGCGACGCTTGGCACGCATCGTTTCTGATTCTGTCGCCTGTTTGCTGCGGAAAGCCTCTGCGTCCGCTTCCGTGCGTATCTCTCGCTCCACTTGAGCAGACTTTTCCTTCCGTTGCTCCTTGCGCATACGCAGTGCTCCTGCCTTGCGCATGTCACTGAGGTATACCTTGTGCTGCTCCGCGGCTTTCTTTTCCTCCTCTTTGCGCTTGAGCATTTTTTCCTCCTCCTCACGTTTTTTCTTCTGGAATATCTCCACCTCTCGCTTGCGTTCGTCCTCTTTCACCTTAAATTCCCGTAATCGTTTTTCGTGCTCCTCTTCAAAGATTTCCTCCTGAGCTACACCCTCGCGTACGGATTTTTCATGGACTTCGAGTTCCTGCTCCCGTTTTTCACTTTTCTTTTCGCGCCGCTCCTTCATCACTCCACGTTGCTCTTCGCCTTTTTTCATGACGGCGTCGATTTCCTTCCGGCGGTCCTTTGGGTCTGGCATGGAGAAAGGATAGGGGAAGAGGCTGGAGACGCAACAGCGTTGCGTCTCTACGGTGGATGTTATTCCATGGCGTTACGCTGTTTCCTCGATAATTTTTATCCCCAACTCCGCAATCTGCTCTTCCGGCATCGGACTTGGTGACCCGAGCATCAAATCCTTTGCTTTCTGGTCTTTGGGATAGGCGATGACTTCGCGGATGTTGGGTTCATTGCAGAAAAGCATCACCATACGGTCTACTCCCCAGGCGATGCCGCCGTGCGGTGGTGCACCGTATTGGAAAGCACGGAGAAGATGTCCGAAGCGGCGCTCCGCATCTTCCGGCGTGATGCGCAGGATGCTGAAGATTTTGGATTGGAGATCCGCTTCATGGATGCGCACGGAGCCTCCGCCGATTTCCGATCCATTCAGTACGATGTCATAGGCAACTGCACGTGCACGGAGAGGATCGGCATCCAGAAGCGCAAGATCTTCGTCTTTCGGTCGGGTAAACGGGTGATGTACCGCTGCAACTGCGCCCGTGGCGGTGTCTTTCTCGAACATCGGAAAATCCGTCACCCAGCAGTAGGCAAATACTGCGGGATCGGCGAGATTGCGCTTGGCTGCGATGGCAGTACGGACAGCGCCAAGGCTGATACAGGCCGTGGAGAAATTGTCTGCGGTGAATAGAAGCATGTCTCCTTGTTTTGCTTTTACTGCCTGCACAATCAATTCCGTACATTCCTTCCCGAGTTTATCGACAGGCACGCCTTCGTATCCCTTCTCACTCACTTTTATCCACGCCAATCCTTTGGCTCCATAAATCTTTGCGGTTTCCGTAAGATCATCAATCTCCTTGCGGCTCATGGTAGCTCCGTTGGAGACAACCATTACCTTTACAACACCACCAACCTCCACTGCTTTGGAAAACACACCAAACCCACATCCTTTGCAGAGCTCTGAAACATCAGTGAACTCCAAACTGAAGCGGATATCAGGCTTGTCGGATCCGTACCGCTCCATTGCTTCCGTATAGGTGAGACGGGGAAATGGAGAAGTTAGTATGCGTACATCAGGGCGGATTTGCTTTGTGAGTTCCTGCAGGCACTGCTCGGTCAACTCCATAATGTCATTGGGCTCCATGAAGGACATCTCTATATCTACTTGGGTAAACTCCGGTTGGCGGTCACCACGCTGGTCTTCGTCTCTAAAGCAGCGGGCGATTTGCATGTAGCGGTCAAGACCGGCAACCATCGTGAGCTGCTTGAGCTGCTGGGGCGACTGTGGAAGCACGTAGAACTGTCCGTGATAGAGACGGGACGGCACCAGATATTCGCGGGATCCCTCTGGCGTTCCTTTGATAAGAATCGGTGTTTCAATTTCAAGGAATTCGCGGTCGTAAAAGAATTTCCGGATGGATTGCACCATGCGGTGCCGCGTGATCATATTTTTGCGCATCCGGTCTCGGCGCAGATCGAGGTAACGGTATTCCAGTCGAAGCTCCTCACCCACCTCTTTATCCTGATCGATTTCAAATGGAGGGGTTTTTGCCTGATTGAGAACTTTCACAGTAGAGACACGAAGTTCGATGCCCCCTGTCGGATTATCATCGCGCTCGGCTCCCTCAAGACGTGCCGTGACAGTTCCTTTCACCTGCAAGACCCATTCCGGACGGATGTGCTCGGCTTCGGTAAATAGTGCCTTGTCCTTTGGATCGAAGACGATTTGCGTAAAGCCGTAGCGGTCGCGGAGGTCTACAAAGATCAACCCTCCATGGTCGCGACGGCGATGCACCCAGCCACAGAGAGTGGCCTCTGAACCAACATCAGATTTCTTCAGCTGGCCGCAGGTGTGGGTACGAAGCATCGAAAAGAAGCTTACAGCTTTCAGCTCCCAGCTGTCAGCTATTTGAAGAGCTTCCCGAGCTCCTCCTTAAACTCCTCCACATCCTTGAATTCCCGGTGAACAGATGCAAACCGGATGTAGGCGACCTTGTCGAGCTTGTGCAGCGCCCGCATGACATCATTTCCTATAGTCGCGCTACTGACTTCTCCTTTATTCGCTCCCCATTTCTCTTCAAGTTTATTCAGAAGGTCATTGATTTGTTCTTCTTTTATGGGTCGCTTGGTGCAGGCGATCCAGATGCCCCGCTCGATTTTTCCTCTGCTATACGGCTCTCGCGTACCGTCGCGTTTGACGACGATCAGGTTACTCAGCTCCTGCCTCTCAAACGTCGTGAAGCGATGCGTGCACTTTGGGCATTCCCTGCGCCTGCGGATGGCGCGTCCCTCCTCGGCGATGCGGGAGTCGACAACGGCCGTATCCATTTCTTTGCATCTCGGACAATGCATGTAGGCATTGAAAAGGGAAAAGGTGTTTCAGGGAAGGGGAAATATCATGAAATCAGTACGACGAAACCAGCCCTCATGCATGAAGGCCGGTCTCGATGATTCACAATAAGGATTACTCAGTAATCTTCTCAACAATATTCTTGTCGTCCTCCTGCTTTGCAAGCTTTTCGTGCAATGCCTTGCGCAGTGCATCGAGAGCGCCAGAGTTGTTCTCCGGCGTTGGCATTGCCTCCTGATCGGGCATCATTCCTCTCTCAAGGGGGTTACCCATAGTGTGGTTGGGGAAAGAAGTACAAAGCGATCATACGGCGAATATTCGGGCATGCAAGCATTAGGGCCGCCGCAGGATATCTGAAGTGCCTGTACAGTCGATTATCCGCGATGGCTTGCGGAAAGGAAGGGGTCCTGCATCCAGTATCAAATCAGGTTTTTCCCTCATATTTTCATATTGTTCTAGAATTTCTTCTGCACTATAAGGACTGGGCTTTCCGTGAACATTTGCGGAGGTGGTGCTGATGGGGGTGCCGAAGGCTTGTACGAGCTGCATTGCGAATGGATGCGAGGAGATGCGGAGGCCGATAGTTTCGGGTTTCGGGTTGCTGGTTACTGGTTGCAAATCCTCGATTGTTTGCCTGGCTGCAGGGGTGATGTGGATGGTATACGGTATATCTTTTCTAGCGTGGAGGATCAGCGTCAGTGGTCCGGGAAGAAATTCACTCGCAAGTGCTTCTGCACGGTCATTCCATTCCACAAATTTCTTCGCTTCATCAATAGAGGCAAGCAAAGCACTGACCGGCTGGTCTACTGGTCTTTGTTTTACCGCAAATAATCGTTGTACTGCTTCGGGATTACGGAGGTCACATGCAAGTCCGTAGCAGGTTTCCGTTGCATGGATAACAATCCCCCCTGACTGGAGAACCTGTAGAGCTTCCTGCAATGAAGCCGGTGATTCCGGAAGGATACGCAAGGCAGAAGCATCATCCATTATCGCTGTGTGCGGCAATCACTTCCTCCACTTTCTTCTCCAGAATGGTGGATGTGGCGACGGTGATCGGTAGATCGATCTGCTGTTCTCCGATCATGAGCTGCACGCGTTCACTTCCGGGAAACATTTCCAGAGTGTGCTTGAGATCGAGAAGGAGTTTCCTAGGTGCGCGCGCGGGGAGTGTGATCTGATAGGGGCGGATGGGGGAGGGGGATATCGGTTCGGGGTTCTTGGTTCGGGGTTCCTGGCTTTTATTCACAGGAACAACAGGGCTTATGGTTCCTTCAATATTCAATACGGTTATCGCTTCATTTGTAGGCATCCCTTCAAGGATCCATTTCCCGAGCGGGCCATAAAACTCTGCATCGGGTGCCGGTGCTTCAGTGACGTTGATCACTTCTCCTGCTACGACATTTCCTTCTTCGTCTACTGCATCAACGCCATCATCACTACCGACAACCGGTCTCGAAAGCCGTAGTCCGCTTTTTGCCTCCTCTTCATCGAAGAATCCTGCTGCACGCGCTTTATTGATCATGGTTGAAAGTGACGCTCGCTTTACTACATCTGCACGCATCTGGAGCATGCTATTGCGTACGTCCAGAATACCCGCGACGACGAGCACGGTATCTGGTTGTTCCAGATGCTCTGCAGCATCGGCAAACGCGCGGGGGAAAAGTGTGACTTCCATTTTTCCCGTCGGGTCTTCTAAAAACAGGATGGCCATGGTCTCTCCCTTCTTCGTCGTAATGCGCTTCACTCCTTCGACGATGCCTGCGAGGGTGATCTTTTTTCCTGCATCTTCGAGTGTGAGGTTGGCAATAAGCTGGGCCTTTTTGCCGATATATTTCTTGAGACCCGCCAGCGGATGGCTGCTCACGTACATGCCGAGCGTTTCTTTCTCCCATTGAAGTTTCTGCAGGCCGGTTGCGGGAACGCTTTCTGGGAAACTGAGAGTTGCTTCGTCCATCTGGCCTGCTCCGAAGAGTCCTTCCTGTGCGGAGCTTACGTCCCCCGCGGCTTTGCCGTACTCCGCTATAACATCGTAGTGCGCGACGAGCGCTCCCCGTTCTCCGAGCGAATCCAGTGCTCCGGACTTTGCGAGAGATTCGAGCAATTTTTTATTCAGGACCTTTGCCGGAACACGTTTGGCAAAATCCTCGATGGATGCGAATTTCCTTTCCCCCCGCACCTCTATGATTTGCTGCACGGAACTATCACCGATGCCTTTGATGGCTGTAAGACCGAAGCGGATGGAGCCAGCGGCGTTGCTGGTTCCTTGTTCCTTGTTCTTGGTTCCCGGGATGGCGGTGAAGTGGCGTAAAGATTCATTGATATCCGGCGGGAGAACGGCGATGCCCATGGCGCGGCATTCCTCGATCTCGATCATGACGCGGTCGGTGTCCTGTGCATCGCTACTCAGGAGCGCTGCCATGAACTCCGTCGGATAATTCGCTTTCAGATACGCCGTTTCGTAGGCGATTTTGGCGTAGCCCGCAGCATGGGATTTATTGAATCCGTATCCGGCGAACGGTGTGATGACGTCATCGAAGATGCGCTCGGCAAGCGGTCGCTTGTAGCCTTTTTTTTCCGCGCCTGCCAGAAACTTCTCGCGCTGTGATGCCAGTTCCTCTTTGATCTTCTTTCCGATCGCTCTGCGCAGGATATCCGCTTCTCCAAGAGAGAATCCGGCGAATGCCCGTGCGATTTCCAGAATCTGCTCCTGATACACGCCGATGCCATAGGTGACCTCGAGAATGGGGCGCAGATCCTCGTGCTGATAGCTCACATTTTCCTGGCCGTGCTTACGTTTGATGTACTGCGGGATCCACTCCATAGGTCCTGGGCGGTAGAGTGAGACCATCGCGATGATGTCGTTGAATGCCGTCGGCTTGAGTTGTTTTAAGTACCGTCGCATACCCGCAGATTCCAACTGGAAGACACCGGTCGTGTCTCCGCGCTGGAGCAATGCGAATGTTTTCGTATCGTCGACGGGGATGCTGCCGATATCAATTTTCTTGCCGTGGAGCCTTTCAATGATTTCCAGAGTTGTCTGGATCACCGTGAGGTTCATCAACCCAAGAAAATCCATTTTGAGTAGTCCCAATGACTCCAAGGGCTTCGCGGATGTTTGTGTGATGATCGTCTCTTCGTCCTTTGGTGCGCGCTGGAGTGCTGTGTAGCCTACTGCAGGTTCCGGCGTGATGATCACACCGCAGGCATGGACAGAGACGTGGCGTGCCTTTCCTTCAAGTTTCTGCGCGATGTCGAAGATCTTGCGGTAGGTTTCATTCTCTTTGTAGGCCAACTGGATTTCTTGTGTGGCCAGTGCCTCAAGGAGCGTTGTACCCGGCTTGTCCGGAATGAGTTTTGCGAGGGCGTTCATTTCCAAAAATGGCACACCGTATGCACGTCCGACATCTTTCACAGCGGCGCGGGCGGCCAATGTTCCGAAGGTGCATATCTGCACAACACGGTCTTTGCCGTATTTCTCCCGCACGTAGTTGAGCACCTCGTCGCGGCGCGTGTCGGCAAAGTCAATATCGACGTCCGGCATGGATATGCGTTCAGGATTGAGAAAGCGTTCGAAGAGAAGTCCGTGCTCCATGGGGTCCAGCCCGGTGATGCCGAGGCAATAGGAGACCATCGAGCCGGCAGCGCTTCCTCGCCCAGGACCGACGGTGATACTGCGGCGCTTTGCTTCATTCACGAAGTCGGCAACGATAAGAAAGTATCCGGAAAATCCCACTTGGTTAATGATGCCAAGCTCGTAGTCGAGACGTTCACGGTATCCTGCAGCAGGATCCGGATATTTTTTTGCAAAACCCTCCTGAGCCATCCTGCGCAGCTCATCATTTTCTGTTGTGCCCTGTGGTACCGGAAATCGCGGGATGTGATACTTCGAAAAATCCAGATGCACCGCGCACCGATCGGCGATGATCCGCGTGTTTTTGAGGGCGTCGGGGATATGCCCGAAGGATTTTTCCATCTCTTCGAATGTGCGCATGGAATAGTCCGTATCGCGCATGGAAAAGCGGCTGGGGTCGGAGATATGTGCATTCTTCTGGATGCATAGCAGGACATCATGGGCCTCCGCATCCTCTGCTCTGCAGTAGTGGGCATTGCAGGTAGCTACAACCGGCACGCCAAGCTTCTCCCCCCAGTGGATGAGCTGCTGGTTGATCTCCACCTGCCCAGGGACATTGGGTAGATCCATGAGCTCGAAGTAGAGATTGTCTTTTCCGAAGTACCCCTGATATTCCTCCACAAGTTCGGCAATTCTCTTTCCGTCTTCTGCGAGTGCTGCCTGCGGGATGGCGCCGCTGATTGGCCCCGATAGCGCAATGAGACCCTTTCCAAAGCGGGAGAGGAGATCTTTGTCGACGCGTGGTTTGTAGTACATGCCTTCCAGCGCCGCCAGCGTGATGAGCTCCAGAAGATTGCGGTATCCCTCATCGGTTTCTGCGATAAGTACGATAGGGTATCGCTTCGTATCTGTTCCGCTTTCCTTGTCAAAGCGCGTGCGCATCGCGATATATGTTTCTACTCCGAGTACAGGGTGCATCTTTGCTGCGCCACATGCCTTGTACAATTCCACCAGTCCGTAGGAATGCCCCTTGTCGGCGATGCCAACAGCGCTCTGCCCCAATTCCTTTGCCCGCTCGACAATTTCTTCCGGTGAAGGAAGTGCCTCGAGGAGAGAGTAGGTGGAGTGGCAGTGGAGATGGACGAAGTCAGAGGATTTCACGCTCAAAGCTTATAGCTTATAGCTTATAGCTTCCAGAAGCCTTCAGTACTTATTACGGACTTACGGTGACCTCGGCGGCATTTTTGCACTGTTCATGAGCAGTGGTGCTGTTGAAGTACGCTCCGCTAAAGTATGGGAAGCATTCACTCTTAAAGTTGATGCGCAGAACCTGCTCGAGACGTCTGTTGCATGACCGGTACATGCATGATCTGCGCATGTAGAAGGCAAAGCCTTTCGTGAAGAAGCGTAAACCGGCGGAATGGCCGGTGATGAGACCGCCCAGACGCTCGATGGGCCCATGAGCACTTCTGAGTGCTTCGGCGATTTGCAGTTGCCCGTCTTGGGACTTGGCGATGGGAATAGCTGCCTTTTTGCCGTGGTAGATATTCCATGAGGAAGAGAACATACGCATGAACCATTCGTATGCAAACACAATGGGCATCTTACTGAGAGTGCGTTCTTGGGAGGCCGTACGTTCCCCGCCCGGCGGAAATTCATTTGGGTAACGCAAATACTTTGCCTGGGGCCGGCGGATACCCCATTGCTGGAGGAGTTGTGTGTAACGGACAATCAACCATGGTTCGTTTTTAGGAATGGAGAAGGCGCCGCGTGTTTCATAGGCGCCGATGAGGAGCCCCTGAAGGAGAGACCCGGAGCCAATGTCTTTTAGGAGTGACCCTGTGTCCGTGAGGACGGCTCCAGTACCATTGAGTCCCATCTTCTGATCCTTCTGAATCTGCTCGATGCATCCGAAAATACGCAGAGTTGCACCCGTTGCCCTATGGAGGTATGTCCCTTCTGCAGAGGTATGGTCGGTTGCTACGCCAGCCATCACATCGAGTGCTTCGATGAGTTTGGTGAAGTTTGTCATGGAACCTGTTACGTCCTCGCGCTTCGTCATCAACTCGGCGAGCGCAGACATTTCCGCTCCTGTAGGAGGATGCACAGAGGCTTCGTCAGGAATTACACTATCAGTGCAGCCGAATAACGTTCTTGAAGGAGGTAGGTAGTCCGAGTCAAACGGACAGAGCCTTCCCTCCAGAGGATTCGGGTGATCTTTTGGGAGAAGACATCCATAAGATTGGCATCCATGTGGTGTATTGAACATTACCCCGCCAGTGCCGGTGCATACCGTTTCCGATACATTGATGCAGGCGTTGCCGGGCCTTCCCTGTGGGCAGCACCAGACGGGATCCACCGTATCGAACGACTGTATGCGTGCCCAGCCGGTATCTTCATACAAGGGATCGCGCGCTCCCTGTAGCAAATGCTCAACGCGTCGGTTTAAAAAGCGAATGAGGCGCTGGAGGAGTATCACCCGGAAAGGCTCGGCTGCCTCGAGCGCTGTATGCAATTCCTCACGCACTTTTTCAATCTTTGACTGCAAAATGATCACATCAAGATGGAGACAAGGCGTGGTTTCAAAAAGATTCTTTTGCATTTCCGAAAGTTGCATCCTAGTGTCGACGGTGGAGAGCATCGCGGACGTTGTATAAAATATCCACCATGGCTTGAGCAGATCAAAGATTGGCCCCCCCGGAGTATTCATGGAGCTTGCCTTGGTGATGCCGGCATTTGCGCGGTCGAGGACGCGTTGCACATAGTGTTCAGAGATCGGAGGGATGGCCACAATGTCATCGACCGTTATGGCTCCGGCCGTAGTGGGCAGCAGCACAGTGATGCAGAGCAAGCCGGCAATTATACGAGCATTCGGCATCGTTATTTTTTGGGCGGAGGACATATGCGATTCACCCGTGAGCACAATTGCTCAGGGAATGCGGTAGAGCCGATATCTTCGAGCATGGTCGCTGCAGCTGACAGGATCTCGCCGTATGCCTTACTCATGGGGCCAACCTGCATGCGATAGAGCGTGGTGGCGTACCGTGCGCCTATGCTCGGGGTCATGCGTTGGATATCTTCAGCGGGATTCATCTGATTCGTTACTGCATTTGCGAGAGCGAGGAGCATGTCGAGTGCGTCGCTAAGCGGGCGGGCAAGGGTGCGTGATACTTCCGCCTGGCAGAGCGTGGGGGGGGTACGCGGAGGAAGGCCAAGTATCTGGCAAAGAGCGCGATCCGTGAGTTGTGCGATATCCCATGGCCGGTATTCTGGGATGATTGGAAACGCCATCGAGGGAAGAACGAGTTGTGATGAGACAGGCGGTTTGGTATTCGCAAGCGGGTCATCGCCGTAGCAGCTATCCCATGGGAAGGCCTCATCAAAAACGTTTTGTGACATCCTTCCTGGGATCATGCGCTCTTCCTCGATGGTTTGCTCTATGCATTGTCCGATGAAGCAAAGATTGTTACCGATGGTGTTTTCATATTCCGAGCGGCACTCTGGTGTGCAGACATTGGGGAGTGAGGCGATCATGGATTTTGTCCGTAGGTCGAGTCTGTTCACGGCATCCGCACAGGAGGTTGGGAGGTTGAGCCTCACTTTATGACGTTCGACGGCTTGTATGACAGCGTTGGAAAAATCAATGGGAACAACTGGTACGTCACTGCATTGTCCTAGGCCTTCACAACTGAGAGTGCTGAGCGTCGCGGCACAGACTTCCGGTGTAACGTACATGGGTTCGCCACGGTAGTCATACCGTAAGTCCGCAAGGATCCCGTCGCGGTCCAGCATGATGCACTGTGCGAGGTATGCCTGATATTCTCCACTACAACAACGTTCCAAGCTTCCTGTGAAGGCCTCCTTCGGCTGGTTGCAGGTTTGTTGCACATGCACCATTTCATGAACAAGGAGTGGAGCCAGCATTGCTGTTGACCCGCTTCCGCCTATGTCTGGCGGGATACAAACACGGATGAGCCCATTGGATTGCTTTGGCTCGGTGAAGAGCCCTCCTCCTGGGCAAGTATCCCCACAGTAGAAGTCTACTGCGCAGTGGCTGCAGGGGCCGGGTAGGATATCATCCTGTTTTACCGGTGTATCGGCTACCGTTGGTGATTCTGTAGCAAGGCGCCAGCCGCCGATGCCACAGACATTCGGGCCGGCAGGGGACAGGGCAATGGGGAAACGCAGCGGAGGTTTTATACAGATTCCGAGGTACATTCCGGAGCCTGTGCGCTCCTCATCGATCGGTGGTGGCGGGCCTCCACCCGGGGTTCCACCGGGGCCGGGAAATATGCGCGTGATGCGTCCGATGATGCTGCCGACTCCTCCTCCAGGCGAAGAAGAGGAAGACCCGCCACTACTCGATGATGAGCTACTATTGTTATCTATGGGATCACAGACATTACCTATGCCATCACCATCTGTGTCAGCCTGATCGGAGTTTGGGATGAGAGAACAGTTGTCCGCTTCATCAAGGTCTCCGTCGTTGTCATCATCGGGATCGCAGGAATTTCCAAGGCCATCTCCGTCTGTATCGGTCTGATGGGGGTTTCCGACAAACGGGCAGTCATCGAGTACCGGCGTATAGGCGACGCTGCATTCGTTTTGCTCCAATGTGCGGCACAAAAACCCTAGTGTATTGATCGCCATACGACAGACGCCTGCTGTTGCGATCGGCGTTTGTGGTGGAGCGGCATAGTTGCCCCCAAGAGAAAGTACAGGAGGGAAAGTAGCAGAACACATGGATGCATCCCCAGCACTCGCCATACATTGTTGGTATGCACTGTCATCTATCATGCGTGGCTGCACTGGCTCCAAGGGCACTTCCCATTCAATGCCCGCATCGCGGTTATTTACCCAGACGATGATGTTCATGTTGCGGTAGGCCCATGTGGGGAATACCACCAATGCATCGTTATTTACGACGGGTAATCCTGCGGTCGCTGCATTCCATACGTTATTAAGTTCGATTTCCACATTGCACCAGCGTGCGAAGAGAAGCCCAAGCTCGCCTCCGGGGTCGTTTCTACTGCACGCTCCTTCTTCTGCAACAGCTTTATATCCAAAGCGGTACCGAGCGATTGCTCCCGCAAGTTCTTCGATCTGCTCTCTGCCCGCCACCCCCGTCTTGAGAGCTTCGAGCGCTGTTTTGAGGCCGTTGAACTGTGCTTCTATGGCACTGAGCGGTTCTGGGTACGATGCTACGGACATATTCACAAAAATATCCGTTGTGAACATTCTGTCTGTGCCGGATTCCCAGATGTGCAGAATACTTGCAAACGCCGTCGGGAATCCTGCAAAAGTACCAGGGTACTCGGATATGCCAAGTTCATAACTTCCTGCAGAAATAGAAAGATCTCTTGCAAGCCGTCGCACGCGCTGTTCGCGCTTCACGAGCCGCTGGATTTCTCCCTGTAAATTTTCACAGACGATGAGTTGCTTGGTTTGCAATCTACCGCATCGGCCGATAAATTCGCCAGGGTTGTGGACGGCAAGCCCGATCTCGTTTTCCGAAAATGTAAGGCTGTAGGTATTACTGATAAGTTGTGCCGCAAACTTTGCAATGATCGGTTCCACTTCATCCAGTGTCTCTTTCTCCTGCAGGAGCTTGATGCGCTGGTAGAGCGTGGAAGGGGCAGAGGCTACATTTGCTGCTAGTGCGCTTGAGGTACTGCCCAGTGCCATCAGCATGCCGATGATCGCAATGGAGTTTCTCATTCTGTCATATCGGAAAGACTTTCACATCCTTCGTCGTCGAGATCCACCGATCCATCATCATCATTATCGTTTCCATCAGAGCAAACGCTGGGATCTCTCATAGGGTCTTTCGCATTCCAAATACGCGGCATGCACGCCGCGGTGTCCGCTGAGAGGCCTAGGGCATTACGGATATCGAGAGATGCGCGCTGCATGCAGTTTGTATCCTGCGCAAGTATACGGCTCATCTGCACCGTACCCATCAAGCCAAGGACACGATCAAGAGTCGGTCGCGCTATCTTGAGCTCGAGCTGTATTTCGCGACTTTGCTTGTACCATTCTTCAAACAATTTGGTGAAAAAGAAGGGGTTTGCAGCAAGTCCTCCCGGGAGAAGTGCTCTGCGCTCACTTTCTTCCCGCCAGATTTCCGCGGGGAGACGTGTGGTGCGTTCTGCGAGGCTGCATTCATACACACGCAGGTACTCGATGAGTACAGGTGTTGTATCCGATTGGCCGAATACAGTCTCATTCTTCATCCATGGCTCCAGTTTCTTTGCGATGTCTCGAAGAAGAGGAGGTGCGGGTGTTGTGCTTGCCGCCTGCGTGCCGGAGCAGAGCCCTTGCCCCCCAGGAGGCTCGCGCTGTGCAAAATTTCCCGCCACTTCCTTTCCAATGAAGCTCTCCAGGATATTGTCGATATCTCTGTGATAGATTCTTGACCATTCTTTATATGGAATAGGTACGCGTGGATGAAGACTACTGCACAAGTCTTGGTCGGCAGCATTTTCAGCCTCCTCCATACAGTCGGAGTAGAGCTGATTATGCTCGAAGGAGAAAATTTCTGTGTCGAGCTTCGTGCATGATCCCAGCTTCGGATAGGGCTGCTGCCATTCCGCAGCCTTCCCCGAGATTGCTGCGAAGATACCGACACACAACAAGGGCAGAGTGCTTCTTATAGAGATTCGCCTTTGCAAGAAAATAACTGATTGCATGGTCTTACGGTGGGGCGGGGCTGGATGAGCTGTCGAGGCTGGATGGGTTGTCGTCGCATGCACCTATAAAGCATGGGACGCGGCTGAAGCTTGTGATCATCTGGGTTGAACTGCGTATGGAGCCCAAAACCACTCCTCGCATCTGCGCGAGAAAAGAGCGGAAGATTCCAGAGAACTGAAGTCCTGTCCGGTACCCAGCGTCATATTCTGAGACAAGCTTAAGAACCTGCGTTTCTCGTAGACGCAGAGATTCGGTCATGGCGATGCAGTACGCCTTCAGGTTTCCCTGCGTGGTAACCAATTCTTGCTCTACAGGAAGATGGCAGAAAGGAATGGTTGTTGTCGCAACGTCCTGACATCCCAGTATTTTCACGGTGACGGTCTGCGGGGCTGGTTCCTCGACGGTAAGGGACATATCCACCAGTCGGCACAATTGCTCCAGTTTGCACTCCAGTGTGCGGTACGCCTGAGCAAGGTTGGGGATCAGCTCTGTCGAGAGGCGTCGCTGAACGCCGAAGATTCCACTACGCGGAGCGACATCGTTAAACGTGTCCATGGTGTTATCCGGCCATGTGGTGGATTCAAATCCTGGCGATACGGATTCCCAAATACTGGGTTGCGCTGCGGTACTGCTTGTAGAGGAGGTCGCACGCTGTGTCTTGATCCAAATACTCTTGTCCTGCGTCGCGAAGCGCACTTCGGCGATGATCGCTTTCTCTGCATTCGTGAGACCGAACAGTACAGCACGAAATTCCCTTTGCTCTTTCCATGCCCTCCAATCCATTTCTTCGCGGCATGCGTCGTAACCCACACCGGAAGATGAAGAAGAGGAAGAGGAACTGCTTTGCGCTTCAACATAGGGCACAAAAGCCAGTGCAGATGCCATAGCGAGCAGACCGATACTGAAAAGATTTCGGAACATAGTTACGGTGATAAAGATCCGGAATACAGCTTGAGACTTGGCCGCTGATCAAACGATGGAGTGATGGTGTTGCGGTCTGCCTGGTACGGGAATGTGGAAGAGGATGAGGATGAGGAGCCGCCGATATTTTGCAATGTGTCTCGGAAGAGCTCTACGCGCCACTGGTCTATAGAACTCGTTTGGTCGTCCACCTTCACATCCGAGAACCACCCTATGCGCGGGAGGATTCTCTGCTTGTGCACATCCTGGCATGCCCAGTCTTCGGGATCACATGGGTGAAAGTCTCCTCGTCCATCCTCTCTCCACACGCCTGTCACTTCAAAGTCTTCTATGAGTTCTACGGCTGGTCGCGCGCCTATACGTGTGAAGCGCTCCAAAAGATCCATCTCCACATGAACGCAGGTGTCTTTACCCCACCCCTTTCTGCAGTACACCTCTTCACCAGGGAGGACGCAACAATCACCTTTGATCTGGTCAGGGTCGTCATTCTTGCACCGCACAAAAGCTTCCTGTGTGCCACAACGGGGTTTGGTAATGGCATCCCAAAATTTTCCGTAGGCTTGCTTCAAGGAACTGATAAAACTTTTTTGGGCATCAATGAATGTCATGATGCTGGCTACGTCCCGCCCCTCATGATTGCCCAGAGCAGGATACGTGACGGTCAATCCATCCTCTGTCTTAAATGGCAGAGTAAGAGCACCAGAGATCGAAAGAATGGGTAGAGGTGGGAGCGGCGGGAGGGTGGGGATAGTGGCATTTCTTTCCAAGGCTCCCGGAGGGCGCAGCTTGTCATGAGCAATAAGAAGTTGCACTGGTTTGATAACGGGAATGAGAATCGTATCAGTGGAGATTTCAAATGCCGTGAGATCGATGAAGAGATCTTCGGGCCGGCCAATGCTTGGGAGAGTACTTCTTCCACCACCTCCTGCTCCGACGAATGAGTAGATCGGAGTGGTAAAGGTGTCGTTTTTGCACCATGGCATATTGGTGATGTCATGGAAATCCCGATAGGCTTTTTGGGCATTCCTCCATGCAGGAGCGATCTGGTCCCGTATGGCTTTGCGTTGCTCCTCAAAGGCACGGAAGGTTGCCAGGTGCTGCGTGAGCCAGTCATTGATCACGAGGCGCAGTTTATTTTGCTGTACCAGTGCTTTCCCAAGTGCATTGGGAAGTTCCGCACGGAGAGATCGCGCCTTATCAATATTCACTGCATATTCTTCCAAGCGGTCGATGAGGTCGTTGACCTCCGGACCAACAGGGATGCCTTCATGGATGCGGAGCTTCTTCCACCGGACCCACCCTTCCTTGTGTGCTCGGAAGTCCATTGCGGATCCAAACGGCACGATGAGTGTAAGCGGGCGCTCCCGCACAGGAGCGATGATTGCACTTTCCAGAAGTGCGGCGATATCGCCGAGGATATCGTCACGTACCTCCATCTGTACCTCCATCGTTTTACGTTCCGGTTCATAGGACCATTGCTTGGCAGGTGGCTTTGGGGGCTTGGGAGGGTTGCTGTTGAAAAGCATTTCCTGAAATTCAAGGTTAGCGCTCCATGCGGAGGGAAAGATGATATGCACCACTGGCGGGTGCATAAATTGTTGCATCTCCGTTTCGTACCGCTGCCATGTTTCTGTGTAGAAGCGTGTATTGCCGTTAGCGTTGGTCACAGAATCGTCAAATGCACGCCGGAGCCCTCCGATTGATCGGAAATTTATGTACGGGTCCGGACCGTAGGTGGAGCTCGAGGATCCGGACGTTGCCGCGCTGCTGGCGCTTCGGGTTTTAAGCTTTGCACCACGCGCACGCTCTAGCGTGCTATCGAGTGAGAGTAGTGCGAAAGTGAGATCCTGACCATATTTTTTCTTGAAGACTTCTCCATTGAGGAGACTGAATGCCCCGCCGAGATTCTGGTACCAGAGATCTTCGTTTATATTAAAATTCCTGTTACGGATCTCGTTTGAAGACGTGGGGTTTGGATCCAGTGGGTTGAGAGTTTCCACAAATTTCCCCCTCCCTCGTTGGGTTTTATAGAACGTTCGGAATTCATAGGGCTCTTTGTACGCGCCGATGACACATCGCTGATCATTGTTAGATGCGGTGCGTGTCTTCGTATCGAATTCGGTATAAAAACCGAAGCACGTCACAGGGATATTTATCCTTGTACGTACATCATTTGGTGCATTTATCACGGACTTACGTGCGTACCCTGTGCGGGGATACTCACGGAAGTAGGAAACGTAGAGCCCAGGGATCATCCTATTTCCGGATTTCGCAGCGCCGTACCCCGCACGGCATCCAGTCTCTCTGCGGATGGGACGGGGAATGAGCTCTCCATTGTAATCGATGACGGGAGCTGAACCGTCGGAGGCAAGGCAGATCCCCGGTATAGCTGGATGTATACATACAGAACCAGGGATTTTACATTCCCATGGTCTGCAGGGAGGAGTGAGACATGGGACTGCAATCTCGCAGTCCGTTGCGTTGATACATGGAGTTGTCGTAGTGAATTCCGGCACGACATTTCTACATTGCAGAGGAGCGGGGCAATCTGCGCTTACAAGACAGGCGACATCTGAACCAGGAAGAATACCGACCGAAAGTCCATCTCCGGCGCAGCGTACGCAGTTACGACGTGCATCAGGGTGTCCGGCACATGCACCGGCGGCAGTGAGAGTGCAGGACTCGTACTCCAGTTTTGTAACTCTTGCTTCGGAGCAGCAGTAGTACCATCCAGAGAAGAAGTGAATACGTGTGTACCCTCCACTAATAAAGCCACCCGCTTCGGTTTCACAATCGGAGCCCGGAGGCATGGTTCCGGGGTATGGATCCCACATAGGGCTGGGTGTTTCTCCTGCTCCCGGATACTTTTTTGCGCAGGAAGGAGCTTTGTCGCGCGCATCAGTGTCATCTGCGTCGAAGGCGCCCAGTCGCTCACAGCAGTCACCGTTCAATGGGTCGTCATTTCTCGCCTTCTCATTGTTGCCATGCTGCACACAGGTCTGGACGTCTACGACAGGAGGCACAAGAGAGATGATCTTGTACCAAACATCTACCCAGACAGGAGATTGCCATTTATTCATGCGCTGGCAGATGTCTTGGCAGCGAGCGGGTGTCGCCATATTGTCTTTGTTCGGATCGTCGTCCGGTTTTTTGCAGGGAGGGCCATCATCAAAAAATGGCGGGAACCCCGGGCGGCACGCCGTGCTCCACCCGCGCGCCCGTGTCGTCACCGGATACACGTATCCATCGCCAAGTGCCCCACTCGATTCATCACGAAGTGCCATACCAGACGGCTTTTTTGCAAACGGGTCTCCTGTGCGTCCCGGTACACCCACAACAGTTGCTATTCTATCGACGGCACTGAGATTCATATTCCATCCACCACACACTGCGCGCTCATTGAGATCCTGATAGATTTCACCCTTTAACTGACCGATTTTTCCTGTGACATCGAAGATGGCATCCATATCCCCTGGGTTATCTGAGGGGATTTTGTAGGGCTCGGGAAGATCCACCGTATCTCTCGGTGCCGCACTTGCTGAACTCACTGTCAGAAGCATCCCAAATCCGAGTAATGTGACGAGAAGTCGGTGAGGAGGGGGAAGTGATCGCACAGCGATGACTATGGTAACTCTTTTATGGTGCAAGGATGGTGAAAGAAAATTGACAACATTGCGGGATTGGCGATTGGGAGAATCATCAGAATGCATATGGTTTTTGTGATGATGTACAACATTTGTTTCGGAGACATTGCAGATCATCCAAAAAAAGTATTTGCAATAAAATGCCATATTTCGTCTATTGCACCTTCTTTTGAGTGGGTGTACGAATGTACACGTTGATTCTTTTAGAGCCTCGCGTAGGCTCCGCAATCCACTCGTCTTTCCCCACTCTTCTATGTTTTCTCTCAATAGAGTCTCACTGATTGGTTACCAGACCCAGCCCGTTGAGCTTCGTCAGACACCTTCCGGTACTGCGGTTACCGATCTCAATATCGTTGTCCCAACAACATTTTCTTCCGGAGCCGGAGAGCAGCTCACCGGCAAAGGATTTTTCACGGTGACAGTCTGGGGAGCGATGGC
>CALRCM010000008.1 GCA_943354555.1 Candidatus Peribacteria bacterium
CTCTCGAGAATCTCCGTAACTGTACGGATGGTGTACGGGAAGCTCTCTGCATCGGGAAGCACGGGATCGAGCGCCTTCTGCGCAAGGTTTCCGTGGCCAATCTCGCGGTTTCCTACAAAGAGACGGTTACTGGTCTCCCCTACAGAGAACGGCGGGAAGTTGTAGTGATGCATGTAGCGAAGCTCCGATTCCCCTTCCATTCCTTCGCTGAGCTGTTTGTCGCCCGGTCCTCCGAGCGTACATGTCGTAAGTCCCTGCGTCTCTCCACGCTGGAAGAGCGCACTTCCGTGCACGCGGTTCGGGAGCACGTCGATCATGGAACCGATCGGGCGAATCTCGTCGAACTTACGGCTGCTCATACGGATGCCTTCTTCCAGCACCAACCGGCGCATCTCGTTTTTGACGATCTTGTCGACCATCGCGGATGCATATCCCACAAGCTTCTCTTTTTCCACGTCATCCGCCACTTTCAGTTTTCCGGCTTCCACTTCCGCTTTCACTTTTTCACCGGCCTCTGCCATTAATGTGGTGAAGATCGCCCTGCGATCAAGTTTGGGAAGCGTGTCCTTGATCGCTTTATTGATGACCGGCAGTGCGGAAGCCTTAAGGAATTCATAGGCTTCCTTGTGTTCGTACGGAGCCTCGAACTCGCGCTTCGGCTTCCCGATTTCCTTCTGAATATCGGCGAAAAACTTCGCGATTTTCTGAGCCCACTTCTTGCCGAATTCAATGGCCCGGAGGATCTCCTCTTCGGATACCTGATTGGCTCCTGCTTCGATCATCACAACACGATCAAGCGAAGCTGTGAGGAAAAGATCCAAATCGGACTTAGTCATCGCTTCGCGGGAAGGGTTCAAGACCAATTCCCCGCCGATCAATCCCACGCGCACGGATGCAATCGGCCCGTCGCAGGGACAGTCAGAAATGGCTGCAGCAAGGCTGGCAGCATTTGCACCGGCAACGTCGTACTCATTCTCAAAGTCGTAGGAAAGTACCGTACAGAAGACCTGAATGTCGTTTCTGATGTGCTTGAGGATCATCGGGCGGAGACCACGGTCAACGACGCGGGCCATAAGAACGAAATCATCGGAAGGACGCCCTTCGCGCTTGCGGAAGCGGGATCCGGCGATTTTGCCTCCTGCATAAAATTTCTCTTGAAAGACAACCTGTAGCGGCAGGAAATCGACTCCCGCTCTGGCCTTGGCCGAAAGCGTCAGGTTACCCATGACGACCGTATCGCCCATTTGGCAGAGGACCGTAGCATTGGCTTGATTGCCAAGCATGCCGGTACGGACGATCAGGGGACTATCCCCGAGCATCAAGGTAAACTCTTTATTCGGCGCAATGGCCGACGATGGTGTGGACATAAAAGAAAGAGGAAGGAAATACCCTTCCACTCAAGCGTGCTCCTCATTCCGCGGATGGATTCACATCTTAACCTCCGTAAGCATTGTCATACTGAGCTTGTCGAAGTACGACAATGCATTGGAAACTAAGACGTAAACCCAAAGGTGGGACTGAAGAGATCGGTAGAGGGAAAGAACTGCGATTATTATACCCGTACAGGAATGCTAACGGAAGGAAATACAAGGATGAAAAAGCTCCCTCCGCACAAGGCGGAGGGAGCAGCTGCAAAACATATCACGAACAACGTAGTTAGAGGGCATCAACAACGGCCTTCAAAGCATCGAAGCTGAAGGATGGCGCACCAAAGCGCATAATGTCGAAGCTACCGTCATCATGCCGGATGCGCGGTGCAACAAACGCAATGGCGGAAAATCGATCTCCCGAACCTGGTGTGAAGAAATGCAACACACCCGGATCGATGATAAAAGGCTTCCCAGGAACCGCAGGTTCAAACGTGAGTTCAAACCTTTGTTCACCCGGATTGTACGGACCGGTATAGGTGCCGCCCACGCAGCGCTCGAATCCCTCATCGGAGCCAAGGGGAAGAAAGATGCTCCTCCCTGCAAAATGCACATGCGGCTCCGTACACCGCTCCGCCTGCATTAAAACCACCTCACATATCGCCGGATCCAGACCGTGCTTTGCGCACAGAGATGCAAGAATCCGCGGACTCATAAAGCCGATCTGAAATCCATCCAGAGTTTGGACGTTAGAGGAAAACAATGGATTACTGCCTAGTGCCTTCCGGTGACTGGGCAATTTGGACGTTCTACGCTGAACATCCTGAAGAAATGAAAGGTTCGATAGCATCACTCTCTCCTTTTAGAAATTGGATAACTGCTGATCTCCACCCGACATGGGAGGAGAAACAATCAACAGGTCCAATACGGAAAAACTTCTCTGCCACTCCATGGATCGTAGACCCAATGTTGCGGGTAAACGTCGTTTCTTTTGTAGAGATCGCGCTCATCACCGATGCAGGCGTAACGGGGAGTCACCCGTTCGCTGTCCAAGGACCACCCACCAGCCTGAAAACTAACAGGCGAACAGAAGCACTGCAAAGCTCTGTTATAGTGCAAATCTTTCAAAAGCAGTCCACAAACAGGATGAAAGCGCATCCCCTCTCCGCGATTCAGTTGATCCCGTGTATATAGTCGTTCGAACATATGCCCTCCTTACCGTTGTTGTAAAAGATCTGCAGCCAAGACTCGCAATAGCGAATCAGCCCTACTCACAAGAGCAGAGCGCGCTACAGACAGCTTTTCATATACATACAATCTCCAGAGCGCTCCACTCGTGTAGGGAGAGCCACCAAGCGCCGACGGGGGAATGGGTAAACAGCATATGTAATGATGTACCGTTACAAAAGTACATTAGGTAATAGGTCGATGTCAAATGCCCATGCTTACTTTTTTAAAGGAATTCCTGTCTGTGGATCGAAGTTCCAGTGCACAAGCGGAAAATCCGCCACTGTGTGGGGCTTACCGTCACCAATGCGTGGAAGCTCTTTCTTCTCTGCTGATGAAGGACTCCACCCTCCACTGCTGCTCGTTGCCAATATCAATGTGCGATTGATCGGCTCAAATACTGTCTGAGCACCCTCCATCCAAGTACCACTCACTGGATGCCACCTCATGCCAAAGGTTCCCTGATCAATATCATCGGAAGAATATTCAGGCGGAGAAGCCTCTGGATCCGGATTGGTCACCACAACTGCGGATATGTCCTGCCTCACCACATCCAAAGCAGGAATCACGACATCGTTGCGCAAGGGCATGTCGTCAGAAGACATGGACAATGCACACGTACGGTATGCATCGCCGCCAAAATCGGTGTGATCGAGAAGTGACATGATGTACCGTTACATCATTACATTTTCCGAAAGGAAAATCAAGAAAACCGATGACCGTTTTATCGCTTCTGTTTGCGGAGCTTCTTGAGGAAATACAGAAATCCCCCGCTGCCGAACTGGAGCATCCGTGACCCCCGCGTGATCTTGCTGATGCTCACTCCGAGCTGATCGGCGATCTCGCGCTGCGCAACGCCTTCATCGAGCATGCGGATCAGCTGCCAGCGCTCGGCAAGGCTCCCGAGCTCCTGCGGCGTCAGCATGTCCTGCAGCAGCATTTCGGCCTCACGCGGGCTTTGGGCCGCGGCAAAGAGGCGATACAGACTCTTGAGATCGGGATCAATCGTACGGGGCATGCAAAGGACTATACCACTGTGACGGTACGGCGGTACAGGTTTTTCTTTTACTCTGTCTCAAGAGGCCGATAGAAGAGTCTCCGGACACCCGAGACCATGCGGTCAAACAGACTCGGACGCTCTGCATCGGGAGGACTTTCGCAGTCGGTTCCCACATATGAGAAATCTTCAGCAGAACCATCCGTTTCTGGTCGCAGTCTCCAGCGATTGAGAATGCACTCCGTGTGGCAACCGGTGGTATAAGGGCAGATTGTGGGTACAGGAGCGCTAGTCGTAACGTCCCTTCTGCGAAGTCCGGCGGTCGGGACACCAGTAAGTCCTGCGGGGCCCGGTAGTGCGGCAGAGGTGGAAGCCGACTCCCCCGGAGTCGTGCATGTGCTCGGCTGTCCGGTAAAGCTATTGGGGAGATAGCTGCATACACCGACACTGAGTCCCAGATGACAACCGGCAGGAGAGCTGCAGAACGAAAAAACCGCTGCGGGAGTGGGTGATGCAGGCCATACAGGACTCGTCGCAGGGCCTGCGGGTACGAATGGAGCTACGGGCGTAGGACCGGAAGGAGGCACAAATGATGGCGACGCCGGAGAGGTGGTAGGCGCAAGAGACGTGGCTGGTACAGGGACAACAGGCGCTGTGGGAATAGTAGGAAGGACGGGAATAACTGGAGCTATAGGAGCAATAGGAGGGACAAGAGATGATGGAGGAGGAGCATTACAAGTACGGGATCCTATGGGTCCTGTGCAATTTAATCCCCCACAACAATACGATGGAATCATGCAGCTGTCTCCGGGATTCCCGCAGCAGGAAGCGGATCCTGTGCAGTTACTATCAGCGCAATCTGCAGCACCGTCGCAGTCGTCGTCCTGACCGTTACCACACTCGCTTGTGGGACCTACTCCAAGCGCGGACTCGTATGCGGCACAGCATACAGTCGCATTGCAGGATCCGAGAACGCCCGATGTACGTCGACACATCGTGCCATCCGCACAATCTGTTACATCTAGACAATCCGCATATCCGTCAGAATCATTATCGACCAAATCGCTGCACCTTGTTTGTTCATTGCCTAGGGGGCAGATAGGATTCCCTGTGCAATTCGAATCCATGCAATCAGTAGTGCCATCGCAGTCATTGTCCAGTGAGTCGTTGCAAAGACCGACTTCTGAACCTGCCCCCAAACACACGCATGCACCACCGTTACACACCTTACCATGAAGGGCACAAGACTGCCCTGAGCAATCAAGCGTATCCGCACAATCAGCAAGTGTATCATTATCTTCCGAATCATCACCATTCCCATCCCAACAATTTGTTTCGAAGCCGTCACAAACACCTGACATACACGACTGACTGGCAACCGTACATGCGCAATCAATACAGTTACTGCAATTTTCCGTTCCTGCGCATATGCCATTGCCACAGAGTAAAGGGGGCGGGGTGCAGATACCCGCTATGCACAAACCTCCACCCGGGCAACCGCAGTCCGCACAAATGCATGTCTCTGGAGCCAGACACACAGTGTCATTTGTGCAGAATGGTGGAGGAAACGGGATGCACGATCCCACATTACACACGTTACCTCCGGTACACACAACGTCCGCAGGGCACGTCATGCAATTCTCGCCTGCCTCGATTGAACCATTGCCGCACGTGCCAGCCTGACACGTCCCGAGGTTGCAGCTATTGGCCGCTGGATTGCAACAGGGCTTTGGCATGGGTGTCAGCACTCCCCCCATGCAGCACCCGACACTCTGATTACACCCTGTACCATTAACGGCTACGCAGGCAGGTGGACATGCAGGAGTTCCCGCGGGGCAACCGCCACCGCCTCCGGGAACGCCGCCACCGCCCGCGGGAGGACCCCCGCATGGAACGCCTCCCATGCAAACACCAGCTGATCCATTACATGTTGAACCACACATGCCTGGTAAAGGACAAGCTGCTCCCGCATTCTTATAGCAATACTTCACTCCTACGCTACAACTGACAAAAAGAAGACCACCTTGAGCAGCACAATCCATGGAAGAGGCAACCGGTCCGAATATACAACCATTGCCAGCCCCTGCGGGAGGACAACTACCGCCTCCACCAAAGAGACCACCAATGAACGATGCTTGCAGTGATGGAGGACTCTGACGTAAATATAAATATGCTGGCAGTGCGGAAAGAGCGGCTAAAACAAGCGCCAAAGCAAACGCCGATCTTGAGCACTTGAGATACCCAATAGTTCTGGACCTCCGCTTCAGCGCCATAATTGAAACAATGTATACCAATCCCACGATGGACTATGTATTGCGCTTACGCGGAAACGATTCGGCGTAATAGCTTTATTGTTCTTCACTCGCCGCCCGCATCCACCCCTTGCCATCACGGATCACTGGCTTCCCTTCATCATCAAACTGCGCAAATGGACAATTTTTCAGGAACACAAAACGCTCCTGCGCAAGGCGCTGCACAAGAAGGTGAATACGCTCGGGATGTTTGAATTCTTTTTTCAGCAGCCGATCATCATCATCGAGGTGCTGGTTAGTCTCCGCAGCAAATGCGGTAGCATCGCTTGGAGTCAGGCGTGCAACCGGCCTCTCAAAGAATTTCTCGATGTCCCTCACCATTACCTTGGATCCGTACACAAAATGATGACACTGCTCGATAAACCCGCGTGCATTGCTATTGTTACACCTTAGTGGAGCTGAGCCCCGCATCGCTTCGAGCAATGCTTCATTGATACCGAGAGAATCATCGTCAAGCGTATGATGGGCAATGAGGCCAAGTGCAGCGTCTGGACCGTGGCGCTTAAGGACGGGAAGTATTTCATGTGGGAATTGTCCATCGGCAATAGCCTGTAGGTCAGACTGAGGTAAAGAACCGAAATACGTTGCACGCATCTGTATCTCGCTCATATTCACATCATATTGTCCGGCTTCCCGAGAAAGATACTGTGCAAGATCCGAAGAACTATAGGGTCTTCGCTCAACGTGCTTCAGAGCCCCTTCGGCAACGACTACATGTTCCATGTGTTGTATGAGCTTGTCTCTCTTCAAGCCTCCATCAACGAGATTTTGAATAGCAAGACGAAATGTGCTCGGCTCCGAGAGAAGCGTCTGGAGCGGAATATTGCAATATGGCACCGGAAGCTCTGCATACCGACCCTTCACCTCAGAGGAAGCGGCAATCTCGGCTGCGCTGTTACATTTTTGAAACATAGCGTACTAAAGTACTGATGCGTCAACCTAGGGTCAATGTACTTACCCCTGAAAACTTCGGAATGAACCCAAGAAACCCCATACACCCAATGAACCCAACAAACCCACATCCCCCTACTTCTTGAGCTTATTCTTCTCCAGTACTACCTGATAATCATCGGGCTTATTCATGCGGAGGTAGTTTAAAAGCGTACGGCGCTTGGCGACTTTACCCAAAAGCCCACGGCGTGCGGAGTGATCTTTCTTGTGCTCCTGCAAATGATCTGTCAGGAAACTAATTTCGGTTGTAAGGATGCCCACCTGCACCTGTGGTGATCCCGTGTCCTTTTCGTGTGTGCGGTGCTTGGTAATGAGACGCTTTTTCTGGGGACGCTTGAGCGACATAAGAGAAGGGGGTACAGGCAAAGAAACAGGTGGAGAGATTTCCACGCAGTGCCACCCGAGGCGAAGTCCGCACCCAGGAGCACCACGGGAACATTCTAGTGAGAATGGAGGATTTGGCAAGACCTATAGGAAACAAATTAAAATTTCAACAAGTGGAGAGTGTACAATCGTCCACCCTCTGATACTATGGCCGACATGCATCCCCTCTCTCTCACAATCGGCATTCTCATTGGACTTGGCATAGGCATTGCCGTCAGTAAATTCCTTTTCGGGAAATCGATGCAGGATGCAGAGGCCATCGCCGAGAACCTCTCTTCGAAAATTGTTTCAAAGCAAACCGAGAAGATCCTACAGCTTGCGGAAAGTAAGCTCTCGGGAAAGAAAGAACTGATCGACGGAACGCTACGGCACATGAAAGATGATTTGAATAAAGTGGAGAGACTGATCCAGGATCTCGGTGACAAGAATACGAAGGTCGATGCGCGGCTCGAAAGTGCTGCCAAAGTGATCCGTGAGCTCACCGACACGACGGGGAATCTCAAAAATGCCCTCAGTAGCAACAGTAGCCGCGGTCAGTGGGGCGAACGCATGGCGGAAGATGTGCTGCGGCTCTCGGGCCTCATCGAAGGCGTGAACTACGTGAAGCAGACGAAGCTCGCCGCAGGCTCCCGCCCCGACTTCACCTTCATGCTTCCGAAAAATCTGAAGCTCAACATGGACGTGAAGTTCCCGTTCAACAATTACCAAGTCTTTGTGGAGGCAACCACCGAGGCAGAGCGCGACAAAGCGAAGAAGGAATTCCTCGCGGACGTGAAGCGGCGCATAAAGGAGGTGCAGACCCGCGATTACATCAATCCGGAGGATCAGACGATGGACTATGTGCTCCTCTTCGTCCCCAACGAGCAGATCTACACATTCATCAATGAGATCGACCCCGAGCTTCTGGACCACGCCATGCGCGGCAAGACCATCCTCTGCTCCCCGATGACGCTCTACGCCATCCTCGCCGTCATCCGGCAGTCCATCGACAGCTTCTCCGTGGAGATCAAGTCCAAGGAAATGCTTTCGCTCTTCGGCGCCTTCAAGCAGCAATGGGAGAAATTCAAGGATCAGATGGTTACGGTCCAGACGCGCTTCGATCAGGTCCACAAAGGATACGAGGAGCTGACGGGTACGCGGACGAACATGCTCGACCGCAAGCTCACGAAGATCGAGGAACTGCGCACCGAGCAGAATCTGCCGATTGCAGGTGCAGAGGAAATATTTGAAAAAGTGAGTAGCAAGAAGCTGGTGGAGGTTTCGTCGTGATCAGGTCTGCTGCCTCTGTCACATCACTACCGGTACGACTTCGACCGGTGCAGGACACGAAACAGCATGATCGTTTTTGTTTCCTCATCTTTATCAAAAAGCACACGGTAATCGCCGATGCGAAGCCGGAAGTCGGCAAGAGGATATTCCTTGAGTTGCTGGACTTGGATGTTCGGTGCCCACGGATCCTCTGCGAGGCCACGTATTTTTCGGAGAATATGGAGCAGTCGGTCGTGAGGGATTGCTCTGCAGTCCTTTTTCCATATATGAGGATCTTCAATAACGACCTTATACGCCATATTCCTTTGCAAACGTATCAAAGGGGATGGGTTTCGTTTCTCCCTTGCGGCTGCGGATTACTACATCGCGCGTTTCTTTATCATGCAGTTCCCACAGCTCTTCCTGTATCTGGTCTAAAGCCCCGGACTTCAATAGCAATTCCGCTGCCTCCTGTGAAAACACAATGCCACTCACTGCATTGTGACTGAGCACAACGCGCATGGGAGTCTTAGAATAGAACACTTTTTTCAGTTGCCGCTGCAGATGCGTGATCGATATGAATTCGGAGAGCATGGCAGAAGGGAAAGTACATGCAGATTATACATGTAATTATCATGGAAAACAAGTATTGGTACACAAAAAAAACCTCTAACCCATGCGAGTGATTACTCTGCCTGTGGCCTATAGAACAACCGCATCATCCCCGAGAAAAACTTGCTGAAGAGACTGGGTCGCGCTTCTGTATCCGGAGAGTCGCAGGTGTCACCAGGCATAACTCCATCAGGATCTTCCCCTGAATTCGCTCTCACACGCCATTCATCGCCGATGCACTCCAGATGACAGCCTACTTCAACATCATAAGGACAACGATATGCCGGCGATTCCGGTGACACTGCAGATGGAACGATGGACGGAGCTTCCGGAGCTTCAATCGCAGGTGCAAGAGAAGGAGAGGGCGTCGGAGATCCGCACGTTACTGGGCAAATCTGCGAACCCGGTCCGAGTAACCACCCGGGTCTTCCGCCAGTGCAAACACAATGACACTGTGTTGGAGTACGACAATACGAAGGAAGAGCAGGCGCTGATGTCTCCGTTGCATCAGGAGCGAGGCCTGTGGGAACTGCCTGCGCGGCTGGGCTCTGGCACGTATACATCCTTGCTGTCCCTGGTACGAGTCTGCACTCCATAGGAGCACAACACGGGTAATACCCTACAACATACGGTCCACCACATGAGGCACCGCCCCTGAGACATATATTCGTGTCAGACATTCCTGGGGCAGCTCCAGTGGTTCCTCCGGTAGGCGCAGGGGCCAGAGCGGGTTCAGTTAGAGATGCAGCAGAAGGCTGACATGTATTGTCCACTGAGCAATATCCGCTACAGCACTGTTCAGGCTTACTTGAATTACAAACGGCATTTTTCGGTTTACACTTACAAAAGCCATCATTCCCACAGTATTGAGTGCAACACCATGCAGCATTTCCCCCAGGACAAACTAACCCGCTTGCCCTACATCCACAAAAGCCATTGAAGCATTTATTACTGCAACATTCGGATGGATTATTACAGGCTCCTCCATCATTTCTACAGGAAGGGTTTGAAGAGGAAGCAGGGGCTGCGGAAGAAGAACCTACAGCCGTACAACTGTTTCCTAAACAAAGGCCACTGCAACACTCAATATTTAGCGTACAAGTTGAGGCGTTTGCTTTGCAACTCACACAGCTGCCACTGAAACAAATATTACTACAACACTCACTGTTTAGCGTACAAGTTGAGGTGTTTCCTCTACAGCTTTGACAAATGCCTGCAAAACAATTGCCGCTGCAGCACGCTGTGCTGTTCGTACAAGATTGTCCATCTGATCTACAGGAGGGAGGAGCGGAAGAGGATGAGCTGTGAGAACTGGAAGAAACAGGGGGAGGAGAGGAAGTGGGGGCAGCGGATGATGAAGCGGCAGCCACACAGCTGCCACTTGAACAAAGGTTACTACAACACTCACTGTTTAGCGTGCAAGTTGAGGTGTTTGCTCTGCAGGTATAGCTACAGGAGCCTCCAGAACAATTGCCGCTGCAGCACTCCGTGCTGTTCGTACAAGCTAAGCCTTCTGCTTTGCAATCACAGTAATTACCAAAATAATTGCTCTTGCAGTACTTGGTGCAACAATCATTCGGATTTGCAGGACAGAGTGTCCCAATGGGTACGCACGCACAAGCGCTATTAGCGCATTGGTTAGTACAACATTGATTTGTACTGGTACAAAATTGTCCAATACTCCTACAAAGAGCAGATGAAGACTGTGCAGAGGAGGAAGTAGAGGCAGAGGAGGGAGCAGTCGTACAGCTGCCTCCTATGCAATAGTTGCTGCAACACTGTGCGTTGGCAGCACAGGCTTGTCCATTTGCTCTACAAAAAGTACGGTTCACATCCGAAGGAGCAGCCTCACATCTCCAGCTCGTCGAGCAATATTCACTACGACATTCGAATGCGCCAGTACAGAGCTCCCCGTTTGCTACGCGTGCAAAGTCCCCACCCAGCTGCGCCACAGGAGCCCTGGAAGATTGCGTAACAACAAGAACCAACATCAGAAGAACTGCACTCAGCGATGTGACGATGATCGACCGTGTATGCCGTGCGACAAAGGAAGTGAAGGACATCTTTCTTACCGAGAAGTATAAATGCCATCTTCAAAAAGACAATAGATACAAATGAACACAAATACATCGAAACGCAGAAGATACGTTAGAGTAGGGGCGTGCAGACCGACCCCATCCTCTCCCCTCTAAACGACTCGCAGCGCGAAGCTGTGCTGAAAACGGAGGGACCGTCGTTTATCCTTGCGGGAGCGGGAAGCGGAAAAACACGCGCACTCACGCACCGCATCGCATATCTGATACAGAAAGGAGTGGAGCCTTGGCAGATTCTTGCGGTAACGTTTACGAACAAGGCTGCAAATGAGATGAAGGAAAGAGTGAAAAATCTCCTCAAAATCACGGAATCTGATGAGATCAGACCCTTCGACCCTTCGATAGAGCTCAGGGCAGGCTCTGCTCAGGGTGACAGGCAGCCGCGGCTGCCTGTCATGGGTACCTTCCACAGCGTCTGCGCGAGAATACTGCGCAGAGACATCGAACATCTCGGGCGCGACAGGAGCTTTGTCATCTACGACGGGGACGATCAGGAAAAGCTGGTGAAAGAGTTGCTCAAGGAGATGAAGATCGATGAAACAGAACTCAAGGCCCGCGCAGCACTCAGCTATGTCAGCCGCTTCAAGAGTGAAGCCGTGAGCCCCAAAGAAGCGCAGCTGCAGGCGACAAGCGCACGCATGCAGCACGTGATCAATCTTTATGGACGCTATGAAAAAGCGCTGCGAACCAATAACGCCCTCGACTTCGATGATCTGCTCCTCGAAACCGTCCGCCTGTTTCACGAGATGCCGAAGGTACTGGAGCGCTACCAGCGCACATGGAAGTATCTGCACGTCGACGAGTATCAGGATACAAACCATGCGCAGTACCTGATGGTCACGCTGCTTGCATCCGCGCACAGAAATCTCTGCGTCATCGGCGATCCGGACCAGTCCATCTACTCCTTCCGCGGGGCGGACATCCGCAATATTCTGGAATTCAAAAAAGATTATCCAGATGCAGCAGAGCATGTGCTCGACCGCAACTACCGCTCGACGCAGATCATTCTTTCCGCTGCCGATGCCGTGATTGCTCAAAACCCCAGCCGTCCCGAAAAGAAAATGTGGACGGACAGAGCAGAGGGACCGAAAGTGATTGTGAATGAAGTGCGCGACGAGAGAGCGGAGGCCGAAGATGCGCTGAAGACTGTCGTCCTGCGTAGAGGCGAAGGCATAAAGCTCAATGAGCAGGTGATCCTGTACCGGACCAACGCGCAGTCGCGCATGTTTGAAGAAACATGCATGCGATTCTCCATCCCCTACCGCATCATCGGCGGCACAAAGTTCTATCTTCGCAGAGAAATCAAAGACGTCCTCGCGTACCTCCATGTCATCCTCAATCCCCGCGATGCACTGTCACTTCTGCGTATCGTCAACATCCCCAGCCGCAAGATCGGGCAGACAACGATGGAGAAGTTGCAGGCCTTCTGCGCACTGCAATCGATCGGACTGTGGGATGCACTCCAGCGTACAGAGGAAATAACGGATCTCGGAGAGGCAACTGCCCTGCGGCTGCAGAAATTTGCGGAGCTGATCACCACTGCACAGGCAAAGGCCGATGTCCTGCCTGTGACCGATCTCACGCGATGGCTGCTTGGCGCAATCGACATGGAGAAGTGGTTGAAGGATGGAACCAGCGAAGGAGACGACCGATGGAGCAACGTGGAAGAACTCCTCTCGGTCATGCGCAAGTACGATCAATTGGATGCAAAGACATCCCTCTTAAGCTTCCTCGAGGAAGCGAGCCTTGTTTCCGAAGTGGACAAGCTCAACGACACGAAAGACGATGCGCTGACGCTGATGACGCTGCATCTCTGCAAAGGACTGGAGTACGAAGCTGTAACGATCGCAGGATGCGAAGAAGGGATTTTCCCGCATAGTTCTTCGTCGTATGACCCGGAGCAGCTCGAGGAGGAACGCCGCATCATGTATGTGGGGATGACACGGGCGAAGACACATTTGAAGCTTCTGCATACGAGAAGCCGCATGCTCTGGGGGGAAACACGAGCCAATGCCCCTAGTCGCTTCCTCGATGATCTTCCGGATACAATCACGGAACGCAGGAGCGACGATATATTGAGTGCTTTCGCGTGGGCTTCGAAACCTGCAGAAACCTCTGTAAACCTTGGTTATAAACCCCGCACGCCTCTTAAGGCATTCAATCAACTTTCAGACACACTGGAGTTCAATCAGGATCTTTCGTCGGGAGCGGAATCGGAAAATCAGGATGCTCTTGAAGTTGGGCATCGCGTGTCACATCCGAAATTTGGTGCCGGCACTGTCCGTGCAGTCCGCGGGGATATAGCGACTATTCGCTTTGATGGAGGCATGGAAAAGACGCTGGCGTTGAGCATTGCGCCGCTGCAGAGACTCTGACGTTCCTCCACCCCTAACCCCTCCTCCACAGAGAGGAGGGGGATGTGTGTGTTTTGTATGCATGCAACAAGAAATATCCTGCTCTTGTACTCGTAAAACAGAGCTCCCCTTCCTCCAACGGAGGAAGGGGCCGGGGGATGGAGGAAGTTCGGAGACTTAATAGCTGTAATACGTTCCCCTCGCTACCGGCGACTCCAACCCCACCCAATTGTACGTCTCTGTTCCATCCGTCCAACTGATAGCCCCTGCGGTCGAAGGATCACCGGACTGATTGAGACTGAGCTGCAGTGCCGCACGCGATGCACCGGAAGGAACTGTGACATCCGCCAGAAGCGTGAGTATCCGGTCACTACTCGTGAGTGAACCAAATGCTGCAGGCAGCGTGCAGGTGATCGTGGAGGAACTCTGTGTGCAATCGCTGCGCTCACTGCTTCCATCAGCAGTGATCTGCACGGAACCAAGAGTGATGCCACCGACCTGGGAAATCGTGAAGGTCAGCTGCGTGAGACGGACATCCGCTCCACCGTCGCTGCGCAGCCCGCTGAAACGGAATCTGCCGATTTCCCGATCGCTGCCGCCGATGATTCCCTCTTCGATCATGCCGGCATTGCTCACCGCAGTGATTATGGAGCGTGCCGTTTCATGGGCGGAGAATGTACCCGTCGCAGTCTGTGTATAGCTTCTGTTGCTCCATGCACCGTCACCTTCTACGGTTGCCGAGGTGATTTGCAGTGTCTCTCCGGCAAGACCTCCCTGATCCTTCGTCTTCAGTTTCGCACGAACGTAGAATCCATAATCCTCCCTACGGTCAATCTGCAGATCGCGCGTTCGGAGATTGAGCACGTACGTCGCATTGCCGCTGACAGACGCATCCAGACGTGCGGCGCCGATGACGCGACCATCATGATCAAAGAGTTGCAGATGATCGACGGACATCACTGCAGAAGTCAGAACAACCGTGAATCGAGTGGCGATGAGCGGTTCTGCATTGCTGAAAACATTGAGCGCTCCAAGCACGGACGATACTGTCCCAAGCATGACGATGCGTCCGCGCAAGACGGCATCGGAGTCGGGATCGCGACCGGAGAGCGCAGAAGATGAGGAAGACGAAAGGGGCAAAGAGGAAATATTTCTTGCTGAACTGGACCGCAGCGAAGGACGCGAGCGGCCACGCTGGGAAACAACGGGTTTAGGCTTCCCTGTGGATGTGCGGTACACCGGTCTGGACATTCTCCACGCAGACGCAGAAGGCACGACGCTGCCAAACGTAATGAGGAGAATGCCCATGGAGGAAATGGCACGACAGATCATGGAGGGATTGTACCCGTTTCAGAGTTGAAGACGATCGGGAATGTGTACTCTTACAGTTAGCCGGCGGTTTAAACCGCCGGCTAACGTTACGAAAAGACCGGAATTCATTCCGGCTTGCGATGACTGATCGGCAAGAAAGTTGTTCCAATGCACTCACCATGAATGAGAATGCGCTGCGCAACATTTTGTATACGTGCGCTGGCAATCACGACTTCGATATTCTCCGACGCAAGATCAGCAGCTGATTTGCACTTATTTCTCATGCCACCTTTTCCGTTGCCGGAGGTACTCTCCCCCACCCAGTTCTTCCAACGTTCATCACCATGCTCAACGACAGCAATGCGCGAGCGAGGATCATCCAGCTGGCGCCTGACGCCATTGGTTCTCGATAGAAACAGAACTTTTTGCGCCTCCATAAGCTGAGCAAGGTCCGCAGTGAGATGATCATTGTCTGTAAAACGAGTGAATTCGTCATCGGCAGTAAAATCATTTTCATTCAGAATCGGAATAGTGGGCTTTGTGGAACGAAAACTCCTCTGCAGCACACCATGTAATTGCCTGCGTCTCTTCAGGCTATCAAAATCATCCCATGTGACGAGTCCCTGAGCGATGGAAATACCATATTTTGTAAACTCTTTGATGTAGGCGGCAATGAGAAGTGGCTGTCCAACGGAAGCAAAAAATTTCTTGTCGGCTACGGTTTCTCCGGGTTCTTTTTTGACTCCCTGATCTATGCGACCATATTGCACGGCACCGGATGAAACGAGCACCAAACCTCTTACCTTTTCATGTATATACGCCATTTGCCGCGCAAGATCGGCAATGACTTTTGGCGTTATGGAGTCTGTCCCAATCTTGATGACGGCGCGCTCGGGGGGTGTGTAGAGGGTTTTCATGGTTGAATGGAAGAGAGATACAAAAAAGGAATCCTTCAGCTGGGGAAGGAGTACCTGCCGTATCGATCACTCGGATCTTCAGGCAGCCACACACCTTCCCGCTCTCGGCGGGGTGAAGGGTGCCGGCTGAAGTGTCTGAAGAATCATTACAGTTACTGTATCAGGAAAATGAGGAAATGCAAGGTCAGGATTGTCATGTTTTACGCAATCGAAGGGGAAGACCAGAACTGTGTTGGACTTCGAAATCGCTCAGTGTGACTTCTGGTACAAACTGCCGCCCCCAGCTCCCGAGCCAGCGGATACGCTCCCGTCCGACCAGACCATTCAGAGCTAAAACCATGTTATTAAAATGCTTCGCAGGATCATCTACATCATCGCGCCTGCGCATTTGCAGAAAGAATTCATATCGGTTATGACCAACAGGATGGTCGTGCAAAGAGGAAAGATCAGCAGCGTCTCCAACAACACTAAGCACATCACAAAGGGACTTACGATAATTCAGCGGCTCCACAACGACCGCATGATGAGGAAACATTCCATCGGGGATCTCCGAGTGCCCATTGTCCCGTACAACAAACATACGGGTAATATTTTCACTTGCGGGTGAGTCCGCGATGTCCTCTGCGCATAATTGTAATCCGTTGTCCTCTATTGCGCTGCGAGTCCCGAGAGCGACTCCAAGAATTTCTGGATGTGCGGCGACATATTTCGCGGCATCGACGGTACTCGAAAAATTCGGATTCTGCGTAATGTGATGCGCGTCGATCCACTTGGACGACTGTTCAATAGCCTTGGGATGGGAACAGACCATACTTGTACGCTCCAGTGCAACATCAGGGTGTGTGCCTGCGCACATATTCACAGGATGATGAATTTCACCGACAATCCTCCATTTTCCGGTACTCAGCTCATGCAGGTGTGGCCACACGACACCGGCATTCGCATTTGCAAAGGGGATGATTCCTGCAGATCCTGCAGCAATCGCTTTCCAGACATCACCGATCGCTCGGACATTTTTGATCCGTGCATCTGCTACATACTGTGCAATGCGCCTTGCAGCTTCATCAGAGAATGATCCCTGCTCCAGTGCTGCAATGACCGTGCCTTGCGGCATGACGTTGTCCCAGGAGTTTGGCAGTAAGAGGTGTGACATTGTTTAAGGGGAAATACTAAAAAAATACCTTCCGGCTGGGAAGGCGCTTGGTGACGATTTTTTGTCTCTCAGTCACACAGCCGCGCGCCTTCCGCCGTAAAGCTGAACGGGAAAGCGCTGAGAAGTGACTGGGAAACCATGTACTCTTAAATGTACTGCAAATTCCTCCAAAGTCAAGCATACTACACTCATGTCCAAAGTCTCCGACTTTCTCCATACCTACGGCATCCGGCTGAATACTGACCTCGGCCAGCACTTCCTGACCGACGAGGATGTCTTACAAAGTATCATCAATGCCGCAGAGATCGACCCGACCGATCACATTGTCGAGATCGGCCCCGGCATTGGGGTACTTACAGCAGAACTATTGAAGCACGCAGCAAAGGTCACGGCTATCGAACTCGATGACCGCATGATTCCCCTGCTCAAGGAATTTGTCAGAAGCCAGCAACCAACTACCTGCAACCATCTTTCCATCATTCAAGGCAACGCACTCCACGTTCCCCTTCCCGCCACGCCCTACCGCATCGTCGCCAATATCCCCTATCACATTACGTCACCACTCCTGCGGCATGCATTTTTGGAAGGTACGGCAGGTATGACGAGTAAGGAAGGTAAGGAAAATTTTTGGATAGCACCGAAGAGTATGACGCTTCTTATACAACGGGAAGTTGCAGAGAATATATGTGACAAGGAAGATCGCGGATTGCTGACAATCCTCGTCGGACTCTTTGGATCAGCAAAATTGATCCGCAAAGTTCCGCCAGAATGTTTTCTGCCGCGACCTGCAGTGGACTCTGCGGTACTGCATATCCGGTGCTTTGAAAAACCCCTGGCTGATCCTGCAACTATCGAAGAGCTTTTCCGTCTGGTGAAAATTGCTTTCAGCAAAAAACGGAAGATGCTGAGTAACACCCTCGGTGTGTTCCCTGAGATCGCAGAACGTCTTTCTCGGCTCCAGATAGACCAAAAGCGCCGTCCGCAGACATTGTCCGTAGAAGAATGGATCGCGCTGGCGAAGCTCAAAGCAAATACTTGAAGTGTCCTCATTAGGATGAGCAGCGAACTGCACTGTTATTTTTCGACAGTGGAATAACAGTGCATTCGCGTGCTGATGTTCTCTGTTCCATATTTCGCGTGCGACCTTCTCACATCAGCTACTGCTTCACAGGCACGTTCCTTCTCACAACATTTTTTCTGCAATGGTTGCAGCGTACGTCGTATCCAATATGGATTTGGATAATGCTTGGAATAACATTCCTTGTTGGGTTGGTTCCGCGTGTCACGTACATCTGCATTTTTTGCATAGCATCATCATTGGCCCTCCTCTCCGTTTCCCACTCGACCCACACGTTCACTTCCCAAACCATTCCTGCATTCGCCAATGGCACACGCGTCACCATCGAAGGAATCATCACCGCAGAGCCCAGCGGAAAACCTCCGTCAAATCACTACCCGCTAGAAGTCGCTTCACTTACATCCTCTGGCACCACCACCGCAGTGACAGGAACCATTCTCGTCGAAGACTTCGGCGGATGGCCGCAGTACCGTATAGGCGACCGCATCACAGCACAGGGAATACTCGAGCGACCGAAGAAGATCGAGGATTTCGATTACCCGCACTACCTGAGACTTCAGGGAATCACGGTGATTCTTAGGAGGGCAAAGCTCGAAACAACCTTTGTAGGGGCACAGCGCGCTGTGCCCCTACCTCTCCATCTGCGCGCGATGCTCCAATCCACCAAACTCTGGCTTCTCTCCCACATCCAGAGCCTCTTCCCAGAACCAGAAGCCTCCCTCATCGCAGGCCTTCTCACCGGAGAGCGCCGTGGATTTTCTGGTCATCTACTCACTGCTTTCAGAGTCACCGGACTTACGCACCTGATCGCCATTTCCGGCACCAACATCACGATCATTATTTCCATCCTCGGCAGTCTCCTCTTCTGGCTTCCTCTTAAATGGCGATTCATGCCGCAAGTGATCATCGTGATTCTCTTTACCTTGCTCGTCGGGGCATCTGCGTCCGTCATCCGTGCGGCGATCATGGGAATCCTCGGGCTGACGGCACTGCAACTCGGACGCATCGCCGATACGCGGCTTGCCATAGCATGGACCGCAATGCTGATGACTGCATGGAAACCCGAGCAGCTCTGGTGGGATGCAGGGTTTCAGCTTTCCTTTGCAGCAATCATCGGTGTTACGGAAATCGGTCCGCGATTCAAAAAGGCATTCACAAAGATTCCCGAGACACTCGGTCTCAGAGACAGTCTCGCCGCAACACTTGCTGCACAAATAACGACGCTCCCGATCAGCGTCTTCACCTTCGGGCAGATCTCCCTCGTTGCACCTCTCAGTAACATCCTCGCAGCCCCAATGGTGCCGATCGCGATGCTTCTGGGGTTTTGCGGAACCATGATCAGCATCGTCTACTTTCCTCTGGGACAGCTCGTAGGATTTGGTGGATATGGAGCTGCACAATGGATCGTAGGAGTCGCGAAAATACTGGCTCAAGTGCCATATGCAGCGATTGGGTTGTAAATCACCACCGATACACCCGTACCTTCCTCTCTCTCCCCATCCACTGCACGGTTTCCGTACGCTCGGGCTCACGTCCTGCAAGAGGAAAGACCGAGGAGATCACACGCGTTCCGGATTTCAGTTGGGCATCGAATACTGGAAGTAATTGTTCCAGCACACCGGGAAGCAAGTAGAGAAAAATACAATCTGCATCGTGAAAATCCGCCGTACGGACGTCACGCATGTGCCAAAGAATACTTGTGCGTGAAAAAAGAATACGCAGTCTTCCGAGGAGCCACACTGTCGGCACGAGCTCGTAGCCAATAGCAGTGATCTCCGGCGTCTGCTTCTTCGCTGTAATAAGTAACCGCGCATCCCCCGCCCCTAGATCGTAGACGACTTCTCCGGATTGCAGATCAGCCAACGCCACCATGCGCCTGACGATATGCATGGGAGTCGGAACGTACGGTGCTCCAAGCCACAGGTGCATAGCAACCGTGAGCACGACTAAAAGAAGGAACCCTAAGATGACTATAAGAAAAATATTGATGAACACAGAGTCAGTCTACCTGTGTTTGCGATCACCTCCTGCACAATCCCTGCACACCGTGGTTCCGGGGACATAGGCTAGGCGCGCCATGGGAATTTTCTTCTTGCAATCACCATTCGTGCATAGCCCCCTCCACAGACTTTCCGCAATCAACATGCGCTCTTCTTCGATACGATGCAACTCGGCAGTCATAGTGCTGATTTCCCTGCAATGCACGTCCAGTGCACTCATCACCGCTGCTCGATCAGCTATGTCTCCACCGGCTCCCCTTTCCGTCTGACCGCTTTTGGAAAGAATACGTTCACGAATTCTCGATGCATAATCTGCAAGAAAGGCATCAAGAGCACGTATGGACGCGGCATTGGTCTCCAGGTCCGATAGTTGTTCCTGACGCAGTTCGAACTGCTGTTCAGGAGAAAGAGGTACTTCGACCTCGTCCACAGAAACATCATCCAAAACTGCCGTTGCTATACCTTTTTTAGCCATGGCGGCCAAGATACGCGAAGGCAGAAACCTGTCAATTATCCCGAGAACATATTTGTGCGCTGGAGGAAAGTAGACTAGGCTTATAAAGCCCTTTTGGCAGCATTTCCCACACCTACCATTCAAAAAAATCGCAACGTTTGTCCCATGAAGGGATGTGGCAAGGCATCACACGGAAAGCCGTACTGCCTCAAGCACATGACTGCAGCTCAGCGCAGGGCACTTCCTGCGGATGTGCAGTCACGCATCCTGTCCGGCTGCTGCGAAGCGCACTGCGTTATAGGTGCCGTACACGAAAGCGGAGAACAATACTGCAAAGCATGTAAAGAGCCATGTCATTGGAAGGCTGCTTAAAAGAATAGGCTTCAGCACGGATACTGCCGGCTTTTTCCTGTGCCTCAGACCCCGCACAATCCTCTGCATAACAAAAACCCGTCAGCCTAGGCGGACGGGTTCTCATATTTCACTGTTCCGTGGCAATTATGCAGCCATTGCTGATGCACGAACATTGGAGGCCTTTGGGCCCTTTTCACCCTGTTCGATGTCGAACTCGACGGCCTGGCCGATCGTGAAGTTCTCATACTGGCCATCGCAGGCACTGTGGTGAAAGAACACGTCGTCCGATCCCTCAACCGTGATAAATCCGAAACCCTTTTCTGTCTTCGTCTTGATAGTTCCTGTAGCCATGTCTGGTAGGAGTAGAAAAAATAAAAGTGTCTAAAAGACAGGTGATTGTAGCATGTATACAGATAGTAAAGATACCCTGCGCCACACAGATTCTCGGGATAATTTTTGTAGAGGCTGCCCTGGGCTTGGAAGGAGTTCTCACCCTAGTAGCACATCAAGGTATGTGTCTGAAAGAACTACAATTCCAGACAAGGGAGACGGCAGAACTTGCATTGAGCACCTTGCAAGAACAATGCACACAATAAAAAAGCCATGCAGTCTGCATTGCTGCAAGAGTGGCTGCCCGTAAGCTCACGGTAATAAAATCTATGATCGAGACAATGATAGGCTGGTATGAGATTTTGCCTATCCAAAGGCTGTATCAAAAAGATGATCCGTAGAAAAACTAATATCAGGATCAATAGTGATGTTCGCGAAACCCGATGCTCGTAGGTATCTTGCACGCATTTCCAGACATATCTCCTTCATGCCGCCACCGAGGATGATCGGAGTATCGAAAGACACATCCGGGAGATCTCCTTGTACGCTAGGAGCGCTATAGACATGCACATTAAGTGCAGGAAGCATATCAAGAATACGTGCTGCAATTTCTCCTAGAATGCCCTTTCCTTCTACGATGGAATGTAAAAGAGGTACATCACATGAATGATTTCGATATATGCCTTGTCCTGCTCATGGGCGACCATATTATTATATTAATTCTTTTTTGATTTCTATCAATGTCAGCCTCGGCCAAGGAATATTGCATTATTATGATAAAATGTTATTATATTCATATGTCTGAAACACCTTCCTCAGGAGACGACTCCTATCTCGATCTGATTCGCTATACATTCGACCCAGAGAAAAATGCGCGTGAGATGCTGAGGAATTTGAAATCAGCTCCGGATGACATTCACTGGACATGGGCGAAATATTTTCTTTGCATTCACGGCACGACTCCGGAATTGCTTCGAAGCATCGTCGAGGACGACACTGTCTTTTCGTACGCGGAACTTGAAAAAATACATCCGGAAGTTACTCAGAATCGTAAAGAGCGGGCAACGGACAGCCTCGATATCGAGCTCGGTCTGCATCGATACAGTTTTTGGAATGTCGGCAGAGTGCACCCGGCCGATGTTCAGGATCTGTATTTATGCGCACCCAATTCGCTGATCCAATCGGAAGGAGCATTGGTCGCGCCGAGAGAAATCACGCACTTCGGGGCACTCGTGTCTCCCGAGTCGATTGCAGTCCGCAGAGAGAGTCAGCCGAATCTTGACGTGATGAAAAGAAATCAGTCGGCAGTGCAGCAATTTTTCAAGACCGTAGTGAAAGGCAAGGATTTCAGAAACATTTTCGGTCGCTTTCTCCAACACCATTACCCGAGAGAATATGCTCATTACTTGAGCGCGATGTTCTACCCCGGCGAAAAACCGAAGATCGAGCGTATTGCTGGGAAACAAGCCATCATGAACGCATGGGAAGGACCGCAGCTCAAAATCCCCGGTGCGGTTCCGCTTTCAAAAGTTCAATCCGTTCTTGTGACGTCTCTTGATCCTGCGGTGATGGAACGTGTTCAGCGGTCTGGCTTTCCTCCCGAGCGCATTTTTTCCATGAAAGATGCGTTGTCGGCTTATGCCAAATTTTACGGTAACACACTCGGCGATTACAACGATCCGACGCGAAAGCACGGATACATTCATCTAGCGTTACGTGATTTGGCGCTGATCGCCTCGCACAACGAAGATCATACAAGCTATCCGGAAAGCATGGTTGCGTTCAAAGATCGAATTTCCAAGTAAGTGATTCAGCAAATGTCGCAGTGCCGAGTCGAGTGGCAGCCCCACAGGGAGTCGAACCCTGGTTAGCGGATTGAAAACCCGCTGTCCTAACCGTTAGACGATGGGGCCATCGTTATGGAAATGAACTGCACGGCAGTATAGCAATACTCGGAAGAAAGGAATCATACTGTTTCGTATTTTTGAGGCACCGCAAAAGCGGAGGGCACTGCCCTCCGCCTGCGTCTTCCCTAAACTCCACTACTTCTTCATTGCTTCGATAGCTGCCGTGACTTTTGCCTGGAGCTTCACTCTGGGAGCTGCAATGCAGGTATCGCGCTCGTCGCCCGTCTTGTCTGTACAGGTGTCCAGGGCAATCTTCGCTTCGCTGTGCAGTGCCATGCGCAGTTGCTCCATAAATCCGGCAATAAACGCGCGGGTGCGGGAAGGCGCATTACTCCCTTCCTCGCGCACATCGCTGCGTGCATCCTTGATACGGTGACGCAACGCGCTCATGAGCTTACCGTGAGAACGGTCCTTGTGTTCACCACGTGCAGTCGTCTGCAGCTTCACCAGTTCCAGACACCGTGTACGGTCATCGCCGGCGAGCTTTTCGCAGCGATGCTCCGCCTTGATCTCCACTTCGGCATCATCATCTTCCTCGACGGAAGAGCCGCTCTGGGAGAGAGCAGCAGCCGATGCATGATGGGCGCGAACGCCGAATCCAAAACCCATGGCCAACGAAGGAGCGGGAACAGCAACCATCATAAGACTCGCAGTGAGGCTACTCAGGAAACGAATGAAACGATCCATAGAGAGGGGGGAAAGAAATACAAATGATCTCTGAAAGAGACCAGTCTCTATGCAGCAGAAGACGAATGGTGGCGCACACTCTTACAACGATGAATTATCTTGCTTGCAGTTCGCCTTTTGTACGCAGTCCGCGAAGCTCTTTCTCGATGTGTTCACGCTTTTCCTTCAAGCGCTCCATGCCATCTTCATGACCCTGCTTTCGCACGTCACTGCGATCCTGAGGTGCAATGTCCTGCAATGGCTCCGACTCAGGAGAGGGCTGCAGCCTCTCCTCACTCTCTCTGCGTCCATTTTCTCTATCGTTCCTTACAGATTCCTCCACGCCTTCCTCCCGTCTATTTTCGTTCTCCCGCTGATTATCCTCCTCGGAAGGAACATCTTTTACCCGCATCATCTTAACCGGAGCTGCTATCGCTGTATCCGCAGGAACATCGGCAGCTGGCACTGCCATTAGTGCAGGCACAGGGGAACTTTGTATCAACTTTGGAACAACAACACTTGCTGATGCCGCATCGTCATCTATGCCGTATGCGGTCTTCATTCTCTCGCGTACCGAACGATGCACATCTGACTGACGCTCCCGAACGAAAGACTTCCACTGGCGCCACTCGGGATGCGCAGTGGCCTTATCATCATCTCCTGAGGCGACAGCCTCCATGGTTTCCTCCAGCACTTGCTGAGAAGCAATGATCATCTCTTCGCCATCCCAGCGCGCAGAGTCCTGTAACTCCCGCACCTCACGTGTAATGGATTGTTCGATAACATCACGGTGGGATTCTGTCAGTCTGTCCCTCTCCTGAAGCGACTGTGCTTCCATAAGACGCCGTTCGACCTTACGAACTTTCCATGCCACGCGCTTCTCGGGATTTTGAATGATACGCTCACGTAAAGGCTCGAGAAAATCTACTTTCACGCCATAGAGTGCATCACCGGGGAGTGCTCCCTCGGCTGCACTGGCAACGACTGCGCCACTGCCGATAACGACAATGAGAGCACTGAACGCGAGTGCCGGCACTCGGGAAAAGAAGAAAGAATGCAGCAGTTCAAATACTGTAAAACGGGCTGAATCGTTTACAGGATGCGCACGCATGTAGGTGACGAGTGCGTCTTTCCCTTCCGCGAGTTCATCGGCAGTGAGATGGACGTCGCCAAGAGCTATGTGTGCCTCGAGCTCTCTGCGCATGGCTGCTTTTTCGCTGTTTGTGAGCCGCAACGAAGATGCTTCTTCAAAAAACCGGCGAAGAGCAGGATCAAGCTTCATGAGGCAAACGGGAACGGAGTGCTTCCATGCCACGGTGAATGCGCACGGAAACCACATTGGCAGAAATACCCAAAAGTTTGGCAATCTCTTTCGGAGGAAACCCGTCGACATAGCGCATGACGAGAACGTCTCGCAGTGGCTCATCGATGGATTGCAGTATCGGCATCACACGCTCGGCATCAATATGGGTGATCGCGCTGGTATCCTCCTCTGCAGGAGGATCGAATCCATGATCTTCATGCATCTGCTCCAGAGACTCCACGGTACGCAACTTCCTGCGACGTGCAGTATCCACGATGAGATTATTTGCCGTGCGGTAGAGAAACGCCCGAAGGTTTTCTACGGTCTTGCCGCCGCTGAGGTACTGCCAGACTTTCATATAGGTGTCTTGCATGAGTTCGCGCGCTTGCTCCCGGTCACCGAGACGCAGGGCAATGTGCCGGAAGATGGCATCGGCATAGTCGTCATAGGCCTTGAGGAAGGATTGCTCGGTAGCGGTCTTCATACCCGACAGTGTAGAGGACGAGCGGCCGGGGAGAATCTTTCTGTATTGCCTCTAAAACGGACTTGATGGTTTCTTAATATTGTTATATAATATAATAGTAATATGTCAAATACACACATCCTTGATCATCACAGCACTCTGCAAATCCTCATCGCAGGGTCGATCCTGATGGGCCTTACACTTCTCGGACTCGGTGGTCTTGGTCACCTTGCGGGAAATCTTACGGGTCAGGGAGGTATCGTACAGTACGCAATCACGCAGGAAACAGGAATGCTTGCAGTGCCTGCAGCAACCATTTCTGCAGCTCATAGTGCTGCACCGATCATCACGGGGACGAGCAATATGGCGGGTTTAACGATCATCCTCGGGATGATACTCATCCTTACAGGACTACTGCTTCATGCACTACTTCTTCTACGTGCGGGCTTGGATCGCAAAGTTCCGGTACATGGCGTGGAGCGTGACCGCAAAACCGTAGAACGTGGGGCCAGAAACCAGAGGGCAATTGAAGTGTATTGGGTGGAGCAGACGATACGATTATAAAAAAACAACCGGCATTACTGCCGGCCGTTTCGGGGATGTATCGCGGGGATTAACGACCGCAACCACATCCGCCGTCATTGAGACTGCAGGAACCCCCGCAGCCGCCATCAAACTTGAACATAAACATGGCGGAAAGAAATAGAACGACCTCAGTGTAATGGATGTACGAATGTTTGTCTAGCACTCTCATGACGAGAGTGATAATTCCTAGAATTCATGCTTCTTCCCCAATGCATCTCTGTGATACTTCCCGAACTCCTCAATCTTGATGCACGCATCATTCTTCACCACCGGACCCTCCGTACATAACCGAATGCCAAGAGGATCCACGACGCAGTTGCCGCAGAGCCCGTACCCGCATTTCATGTACCGCTCAAGAGAGAGCTGCGAAGGAATTTTGTACTTTGCCGTGAGCTCCGAGACCGCCTTCAGCATCATCTCAGGCCCGCAGGCAAAGACCTGATCTATGGGATCGATGTCTGCCTTCACCTTCTTCCCCTTCCCTCCTTTCTGACAGACTTCGAGCATCTTTTCTAATTGCTGGACATTGAATCCTTTAAAACCCATCGACCCGTCGTTGGTTGAAACATGGAGAGAGACATGCGGAAGGGATTCGAGTTCCTCGAGATAGAGTAAATGTTCTTTGCTTCTGGCACCAACGAAGACCTCAAGCGTACAACCATGATGCACCGTCTCCGCAGCAACGAAATACATCGGCGCAGCTCCGTAGCCTCCTGCCACGAGCGCGATATGTTGCCCAGGTTTCCATTCGTAACTGGTCCCAAAGGGCCCGCGCAGTCCTACGAGATCACCGACAGAGCACTGTGCGAGAGCCTCGGACATGGGACCGACCGCGAAGAACGTAACCTTGGTCTCGGCACCATCATCGAAGGCAACCGAAAAGGGCTTTTCATCGATACCCGGTAGCCAGAGCATCAGAAACTGACCGGGGCGGGCACCGAGTGACCCGTCGAACGTGAACGTGCGCACCATCTCCGTCTCTTGCTTGACGTCTTTAATGCGGTAGGTCTTCGGAAGCCGGCTCTGGAGAGGAATGGAGGACATGTACGAATGAAAAATTGAAAATAGAAAATGGAAAATTACAAGATGGGAATTGTCCGATTCTTTTTCTGCGGACCACTACGGGAAGCGAGCTCTCTATGCATACCTCCGACGAGTGAAGAAATTTCATCGACACCTTCGTTCGTACACCACAGCTGCATCTCTTCGCAGATTTTGGAAAATACTTCCATGCCGCGATCACCCACCGCCGTGCCAATGCCGACGAGTGATGCACCCGCAAGCATGATTTCCAATGCATCTTCTCCTGTATAGATACCACCCGTACCGATGATGGGAAGTTTCCCTTTTGTAACACCGTACACATCCGCAACACACTTCACGGCGATCGGTTTGATGCCGGGGCCTGAAAGTCCGCCTACTTTGTTCGCAAGGATGGGCATGCGGCTACGGAGATCGATAGCCATACCGGGGCCAACGGTATTGATAACAGTAAATCCATCCGCACCGGCGCTTGCACAGGCATCAGCGATGGCGGCGATGCTGTCGACGTTCGGCGAAAGCTTGATGAAGACCGGTATCTTGCCACTGACCTTCTTTACGGCTTTTGTAACGGCAGCGGCGGCGGGTGCCGAGCAGGCAAAAGGCTTGCCGAATTCATCTTCGACATTGGGGCAGCTGATATTCACTTCGAGAAAATCGGGCTTCAAGGGAAGGATTGCTTCTGCGGTTGCGGCAAAGTTGTCTACGGAGTCCGCGATGATATTGGCAATGAGGGGAACGGGATGGCTCTTCAGGAAATCCCCCACTTCTTCGCGGGCTTTTTCTGGGCCTGCATCGGGAACGCCGACCGCATTGAGCGTCCAGTGCTCCGTGGAGATGATCGTCGGGTTTTTATGACCTTTGTGCTCCTTGAGCCAGAGAGATTTCGTCGTGATACCTCCGGCACCATGCTTTGCCATGAGTTTCCAGCTCGCGGATGTAATGCCCATGATGCCCGAAGCGAGGACGGTGGGGTTACCGAAGTTCACTCCGAGGATGGCTTGAGAAAGGTTCATCGAATGTACTATACAACAGAATCGTGCTTCATCTCATCCTTCGAATTCCCCCACCCCCTTGCCCCCTCCTCTCAAAGGAGTAGGAGGAACACTTTTTATGGAGAAGTGACGCAAGATCTCTTGAACAGAGCTCCCCTTCCCCCGTGGGGGAAGGGGTCGGGGGATGGGGGCACGAGAAAAGCCCCCAGGAAACCTGAGGGCTCTTCCGTTACTCGCTTTCCACCGAGAAACGATCATGTTGTTGGTGGCGGATCTGCCTTGGGTAGCTCTGTGCCTGGTAGCAAATCGCCGTTTGGAGCTGACTGCGCATCCACAACCAAAAAGGGTACCGGAGGCGGTGTTTCGGATGGTGACACCGGCTCAGGAGCAGACTCAACGAACGCAAAGTTGCGTTCTCCCGCCTTGTACATGGCAAGCAGAAGGTTGCCTGCACAATCAGCAGAATTTTCGAGCATATCGGGAAGTGCTTCTCTCGCAAGTTCCCAATCCTTGAGACGCACGACGACAGCAACAAAATCTTCGTAGAAGTACTTTCCACGTTCCCTGTAGCTATCGCGGCACATCTCGATGTAACACTGGGGAACCTTCGCGTTGCCTCCGAAGATACTGGAGAGCACGACGAGTGCTCCTTCGGAAGCAAGCCGACGCAAAAACTCTTCGCGATCACTGGGGTCCTTGGGGATATGATCCCGATAGTGCCCGGTCTGACTCGGACGACGCTTGTCTTTCGCCAAGAGGTAGGTGTCCCGAAGCACGCTCAATGGAATCTGAACGCTCACGTAGCACATCTTTGCGATTTCTGCGTGTGTGTATTCGTCCTGCGTCCATGCAAGAGCCTGTTCCAAAAGAGCAACTGCCTTCTCGGACGAGAGCACGCCGATTTCTTCTGCGAAGGGAATGCAGTCAAACCGCTGGTCGCAATTTTCTGCATCCATACCTTCGCAGTAGGCAAAGACCGCTTGTCGCAAACGATTGTGGGTCCGGGCGGAGCTCGTTTTCCAAGTTTCCCGAAGGCTGTCGATGTCATTATTCTCCAGCAACGCCAGAGCATCACCCAATTCCTCGTCGGACTTTCGCTGCCGTTCCTCGCACCAACACAGTGCTACCCATCCCACCACATACCGTGGCCAACACCAAAATTTCCACAATTTCCACATGATCATCTCCCCGTGATGTGAAGTAACGGATGTCATGGCGCGAAGTTGCGTCCATGCAAAAGTATTGAATAGATATGTATGAGACGGGTCAATCAAAACTCACACAAAGTCACCTCCTGCTCCCCCGCCCCATTGCTTTATGGCTTTTCCTCCACCCCTAACCCCTCCTCCACAGGAGGAGGGGGATGTGTATTTTGTGTGCATGCCACAGGGAATCATCCCCCCTGTTCACTTGTGAAACAGAGCTCCCCTTCCTCCTCCGGAGGAAGGGGTTGGGGGAAGGAGGTCACACAGTCCTTTGTTTCGGAAATAACAAATCCCTCCTGCAATACACAGCAATATAGAGAATGAGTCCAAAGAGGATCAGCCTCAAAGGCCCAAGAATATCCGGAGCCATAGGAATAAACCGTAATCCTTCGCGAAGAAACGACAGGAGGATAAGAGAGAGGAGACACCCGCGGACACTGCCGGGTCCGCCGGCAACAACAACCGTGACGAAGAAGACAAATCCAGGAAAACCGTAGTCGCTCGGGTGGAGGAGGTAAAGGTATTGGGGATAGAGCACATTCGAGAGGAGCGCCCCAATGCCGGCAAGAAGGAAAGCAATCAGATGCACCTGTGGTCTATCGATCCCCAGCGACTTCGCATGCCACTCATGCTCGGAAAGTGCGATGAGTTTTCTGCCAAATGGTCCTTTATCAATCTTCCAGAGAATGTACGACCACACGGCGGCAACGACCGTACTGAACAGTGCAAAATCCAGAGTGGAATCCAGAAATACGAAGCGCGGGATGCGCGGGATGCCAAGCGCCCCCCGCGTCAGACTGGACCAATTCAGCACAACCGCGAGAAGCCCCAGGTGCACGGCGATAGACATGACACCGAAGCCATCAGCATCGAGGCGCAAGCTCAGCCACGCAAAAAAAGCAGACGCAAGAGACACGACAAGAAGGCCGGCAGCGATGCCGAGCGTAAAGCTGTCCGTCGCTATGGTGACAAGAAATATGCCATAGGCAGCGACAATGGAAACTCCGAGCGGACCAAAGTGAAAGATCTTCCCGCGACCAAACAGGAGGTTAAAGCCAAGAACGTTCGGGACGGTCGTGGCAATCATCACAATGATGTGAAGGAAGAAGTTCATAAAGAAGCATTGCTATGCGGTACGACTGACAGAACGAAATAACCCGGAGGGCTTGAGAAGGAGAATACCGATGATGAAGAGGAGCGCGACAGTCTGCTGGTACCCTGCTGGAACATAAAAAGCTCCAAACCAGTGGATGCCGACCAAGAGCTGCTCGAGGAGCGCAATGGCGTACGCGCAGATAATCGCTCCCCAGATATTTCCTTTCCCTCCGGCGATGATGGCCGCATACGCTTTGATCGTCAGAGAGAATGCGAGGGTAGGCGAAAGATTCTGGTCAATGCCGATGAAGATTCCCCCTGCGGCAGCAAAGACTCCGCTCACGATGAAGATGACGCGATGCAGAACGGCAGAGTTAATGCCGAGACTGCGCGCAGCAGACTCATGCTGGACGACAGCACGCAGTTTTCTTCCAAATGGCGTGCAGTGAAAGACCCATGCGAAAAGGAGGAGTGAAGCAATGGTAAGAATGATCATGATGCACTGCTCTTTGCTGATAAGAGCAGAACCAATGGGAATCATGGATTTTCCTCCGGAGAGAATGCTTCTAGGACGTTCTTCAAAGACGAGAAGGATAAGTCCATCGAGAATCATACTCCACGCAATCGTGGTCACGAGCGGCAGAAAGCGATGATGCTTATAGAAGGGACGGACAAAGACTTCAAATGTCAGCCATGTCATGAGTGCTCCGGAAATCAATCCACCGATAACACTCACGAATAATGATAGGTGCGCAACTTGATGCAGCCACCACGCGATGTAGCCGCCAGTAAGTGCAAGCTGCCCCAGTGCCATGTTAAACACTCCAAGAACGCCATAGACCAAAGCAAGTCCGCCTGCGATGAGGGCAGCGAGGGAGCCTGCGATGAGGGCATTGGCGAGGAGTTGCATTAGGCAAAAGCGTATCACAAACAGAGCGATAGACGATGTCCATCGCTCCGTTCGATAGAGAGAATGATTACTCCAAAGGTAATGGCTTCACCGTGACAACCTTTCCATCGTCAAATTTCTTCAGAACGTACGAAAGTCCCACAGGATCTCCATTCCCATCGAAATGGAAGCTGCCGATAACACCGGTATACGGCTGCATGCTGTAGAGATAATCCTTCACGGCCATTCCGTCGGTACCAACAGCTTTGAACGCTTGAGCAAGAACTTTGACTGCGTCATAGGAATACGCAGCCCAGGCAATGCTGGACTTTGGATCACCATTCTTCGCTGTAAAGTCTGCTTCAAAAGATGTGCCTTCGCCTGCAGTCGGAACGTTTACGAGCATGACACCGTCTGCCTCTTCTCCGGCAATTTGCGCTATCACAACCGAATCCATGGTATCCGTGCCAACGATCTGACCGGGAAGCTCCAACTCACGGAACTGTTGAACGATGACAGCATTGACACCATCAGAGTTCGGATTGGAAACCAAGGCATCGTATTCAGCGTCCTTCAAACGACCAAGCAATGACCGAAAATCCTTTGTCCCCGGATCGAAGTTCTCATCAAATACAACCGCGCCCTCGGGCAAATCTTTCTTCAGGGAGGCGCGCAATGCCTGGGAATAGTCTGTGTTCTCGCTAAGAATCGCGATGCGTGAGTATTTTTCGTCAGCGAAGTACTTTGCAATTGCCTTTGTCTTTCCTGCATCGGAAGGGTAATCGCGGAAAATAAAGTCGCCAGCCTTTGTAATATCCGGGCTGCTTGCACTGGGAGAAAGCATGATAACTTTTGCCGCTTCTGCAATCGGCGCTGCTGCAAGGGTCTCTCCACTGCAGAGACCTCCAACAATCGCGACAACTTTGTCGACATTCACGAGTTTCTGCGCAGCAGTTGCACCATCGGCACCCGCACACTTGCCGTCTTCGGCAATCAGCTCGATTTGCCTGCCATTCACTCCACCAGCTGCATTAATTTCGGCAATAGCCATTTGTACGCCGGAAAGTTGATCTGCACCGATTGCTGCAGCATCACCTGTGAGAGCACTAATCATGCCAAGTTTAATGGGACCATTGTCCCCTGCGCCACACGCAGTGAGGCTGAGTGCGAGAAGAGACGAGAGAGTGAAAAATTTACGCATAGATAGTTATGAGGAAAATGATAACGGGGACTCAGTGTAGTCTTGAAGAAACACTGTGAAAAGTATATTTGTGGTATAGAAAAAAGGTGTCACCCTGAGCCTGTCGAAGGGCGACACCGCGTGTCTATGGTTCGACAGGCTCACCATGACACGCTTGCTAAAGCGAAGACGGTTATAAAATTATGTCGTCGGATCCGCCCCAAAATACAATTCCCGCAGCTCCTTGCTCTTTTTGACTTCATCCGGCTTTCCGGTCAGCGCCACTCTTCCGACGTCCATAACAATCACCCTGTCGCAGACGTGACTGATGAACGGAAGATCATGCTCGACAACGAGAATGGTTTTGCCCTGCTTCTTCAGCTGCAGAATGAGATCCGCAACCTGCTGCGTTAGCTTGGGAGAAACGCCAGCGGTCGGCTCATCGAGGAGGAATACTTCTTTGCCAGACATCAATGTGCGAGCGATCTCAAGGAGGCGCATCTGGCCTCCACTTAGACTTCCAGCTTTTTGCTTCGCATGTGACTGCAGTCCAACCATCTCCAGTGTTTCCCCGGCAATCTTCCGCAAATTCCCTCTCTGCGTACGATCGGCTTTGGGCAATGCCTCAAGGGCAACAAGAACATTTTCCTCGAGAGTCATTTCTCGGAAGATACCGAAGTTCTGAAACACACGACCAATGCCCATCTGTGCTCTGCGCGAAGAAGAGCTGCACGTGATATCGAGTCCCCGCAAATGGACAGTTCCATGCGTGGGAGCGAGAAATCCGGAAATCACATTGAAGAGCGTCGTCTTGCCCGAACCATTCGGACCGATGAGACCGACGATCTCTCCTTTGTCTACGCTGCACGAAACATCGGAGAGTATGCGATGTTCACCAATGGTCAGGGAAATGTGTGAAAGAGAAAGCATGGCAAGGAAAGGTAATTACTTCCCGATCACTGCCTTCATAAATCCTGCAAAGAGCGGATGCGGGCGGTGCGGGCGGCTTTTGAACTCCGGATGGAACTGCGAGCCGACCATGAACGGATGATCCTTCACTTCGACGATTTCCATAAGTCCTGTTTCCTCCCACT
>CALRCM010000009.1 GCA_943354555.1 Candidatus Peribacteria bacterium
TTGTGGTCATTACCTATTCTGAAAATTGCAAATTGCAAATTGCAGATCAAATCGATCCTTGGCCCGTTGTAAAAATTTCAAAGAGCGGTGGCCCGCTTCTGCGCTGGTGGCGATACAGCAGGGCACTCAAAAAGCATGGAGCAGATGCGAATATCGTCTATGCATTTTCCTCCGTCAGTTGCGGCGTTCCGTTGCGAATGGCTTCCCTTAAAAAACCCAAGAAGATTCTTCGGCTTGGCGGAGATTTTCTCTGGGAGCGGTATACGGATAGAGGGGGAATATCAGGCTTGAGAGAGTGGTATTCTCAAGCAGCGAAATGGTTGCTGGTTGCTGGTTGCTGGTTGCTAAAACATTTTGATCATATTGTGTTTTCCTCGGCCTTCCAGCGGGATATCTACATCGATCATTACAAGGAATTGCCTGCCTATTCCGTACTCGAAAACGCAGTGCCGTCTGGCATTCCTGTTCTCCACGAAAAGCACACGCCACTGCGATTGTTATTCCTCGGGCGCCTCGTGGGATTCAAAAATCTTCGAGCACTTATTGAGGCATTGAAAGATCTTTCTCGTATGACACTGACCATTGCGGGAAGCGGGCCGCTGCTTTCGAAGTTACAAGCATGTGCAACTGCAAATGGAGTTGCCGATCGGGTTGCATTCATCGGTAACCGTGATGGATCCGAGAAGCAGAAGCTCTTTTACGATCATGACCTTCTTGTCTTGCCATCCCTCACGGAGATCAGTCCCAATGTGGCCCTTGAAGCAAGAGCTGTCGGTATGCCGGTACTTCTTACACGGCTAAATGGTCTTTCTGCTGCTTTGCAAAAAGGCATGATTGTCCGCAATCTTTACGATCATGAGCAGATCGCCTCCGCTATTCGTGAGATGGAGAAGAATTATCAAGCTTTTGCAGCAGAGTGCGCTCGGCCTTCCATACAACGTCCCTGGAGTATGGTGGCAAAGGAACACGTTGAGCTCTTTTTGCGATTGTCGGGGCTTGTGAAATAATAGAAAACCCCTCATCAGGGTCAGGAAAATAGGCAATACTGTGGATATGAAGCTTCTGATGATCTCTGGCGACCGCTCTGTCCTTTCCGGCAAGAAGGGGGCTTTTTGGTACACGCTACAAGAGATGCAGAAGCACTGGGAGCGTATCGATATCATTTGCCCGAAAAGACAGCAAGCACAAGACAGAGGAGAGCAGGTGGAAGACGGTAGGCAGAAAAGCATCGATGATTTTTCCCACAAAGAGCATCCGAACAATGTGTTTTTCCATCCGAATCCTCGCGGACTTCTTTCACAGTCCTCTTGGATTTTTCGCAAAGGTCAGGAGCTCATAGGTAAACATCATCACGATGTGATGACCGTGCATGAGTATCCACCGTTTTATAACGGTCGTGGTGCCATTGCTCTACACAAGAAAACAGGTATTCCCTTTGCTCTGGAAATCCACCATATCGTGGGGTGGCCCATCGCAGCGAATCTTCAGGAGAGCATCGGTCGTGTGCTTTCGCGATGGGTGCTTCCGGGTGAAGCCCGCAAAGCCGCCCGTGTACGTGCCGTGAGTGTGCCCGTTGAACAGGAATTGCAGCGTTGGGGCATTCCATCAAAAAAAATGTGCAACATTCCTTCGTTCTATCTGGATCACGAATTGATCGGACGAATATCTGCACCTCCAAAAAGCTATGATATTGCATTTTGCGGGCGACTGGTCGCCAATAAAGGATTAGATGCGGTGATCGATGCATTGCGGTATCTGCCGGATGCAAGACTTCTGGTTATTGGTGATGGACCTCTACGCAAGGAATCGGAAAACAAAGTTCGTGCCATGGGCATAGGCAATCGAGTGACATTTCTCGGGTGGCTTCCCACACTCGAGGCCGTACTCGACGCCATTCTCACTGCGAGAACGTTCGTCATGCCTTCTTTGAGCGAAGGCGGACCAAGAAGTGCGCTGGAGGCGATGGCGTGCGGTATGCCCGTTGTCGTCACACGCGTGGGCATGATGCCGGAGGTTGTTGAGGACGGCGTTAGCGGGTTTTTCACCGACGGATCTGCCCGCGACATTGTCGCAAAAGTCGGCAATCTCCTGCGTGATGAAGCAAAACGTGAAAAAATGGGTATGGCTGCTAAAGGAGTTCTCCAGCGTTTTGAGCGCAGAACACTGATAGAACAGTATGCGGAATTTCTCAAAGACATCCCCCGCCAGCATCACGCATCACGATGAAACTTCTTATTATCACACAACGCGTTGATCACACGGATCCCATCCTTGGATTTTTTCATGGATGGATCTCCGCATTTGCGGTGCGCCTGACAGAGCTCACAGTAATCGGTCAGCAGACGGGAGTGCACGATCTTCCGCATAATGTCTGTTTGCATACTCTCGGCAAGGAATCCGGAAGATCGCGCTTCATGCAGATTATCCAGTTCTGGCGGATCATTATTTTGCAAAGGCGAGAATACGATGCCGTGTTCGTCCACATGACGCCGATTTGGGTGCTTCTCGGTTGGCCGGTGTGGGCACTTTTGGGAAAGCCGGTGTACCTGTGGTATGAAGCACGCGGAGGCGGTTGGGTGCTGCCTGTTGCGCTGCTTCTTTCGCGCAAAGTTTTTGGCGCTACGGACTACGGTTTACCGCGCAGATCCCGCAGGAGGGTCATTGTCGGCCACGGTATCGATACGGAGCGCTTCCGTCCTGCAGGTACATCACGTAGTGAAGGCCTGCTGGTTGCCGTTGGGCGCGTGACACCGGTGAAGCATTACGATCTGCTCATACAGACTCTTGCAAAGCTTCCGCAGCACTGCAGATTGCAGATCGCCGGTGGGACATTTACTGAGCGCGATGAACGGGAGTTGCAGAAGCTTGCCTCTCTGCAGCGCGAGCTGGATGTGGCTGCACGCGTGAGCATGGGGTGGAAGTCCCCCGATGAAGTGCGGGATCTTTTGCAGCAAGCTGATTGCATGATGCATGCCTGCAGCGGAGGACTGGATAAATGCGTGCTCGAGGCGATGGCCTGCGGTGTTCCTGTGATATCCACAAGCGAAGCTGCGCGCAGGGTACTCCCCATGACCTGCTGTGCACGACCGGACGAATTTGCAGACCGTGTACGCTGGGTATTGGGTCTTTCTCCAGAGGAGCGCAGTGACCTTGCAATCGATCTCCGTCAGCGTGTGGTGAACGGGCACAGCTTGGGGCACCTGATCGACCGACTGGTGGTGGAAATGCGTTTGTAAAAGAGATTTTCTATCCCCCTTGTGTATTTTTGTGGTTCAATATCCTCGGACCCTGTTCTACAGGGTGTCTGTCCTATGCCTATTCCTCTCTCCATCGTCGTCCCTGTGTACAACGAAGAGCGCACGCTTGCAGCTCTCATTGCTCGGTTGTACGAGAGTTGTGGAGGTATTGCACAAGTCATATTTGTCGATGATGGATCTCGCGATAGTTCACTTCAAATTCTGCGTTCACTGGCACGCCCTCAGGATACCGTCGTGACCAAAGTAAACGGTGGCAAAGGTTCTGCCGTGCGCGAGGGGTATAAGCATGCACAGGGCATGTATACGATCGTTCAGGATGCGGATCTGGAGTACCGCCCCGAGGAAATTCCAGAGCTCCTTCGGTATGCCAGAGAGCATGATCTCCCCGCACTCTTCGGTTCGCGGCGTCTGAAAAAGCAAAAGCAGTTTGTACACCTCTCATTTTTTATCGGCGGAAGCATGCTGACGTTCATCTGTAACATGCTGTACAGAACGCACCTCACCGATCAGCCGACGTGCTACAAGATGGTACAAACAGATATTCTGAGAACATTTCCCCTTCAGGAGAATGATTTCCGTTTTGATCCCGAGCTCACCGTGATGCTTGCCCGCCGCGGCGTCCCCATCCGCGAAGTTCCCGTATCGTATTTTCCGAGAACCGTGGAAGAGGGCAAGAAGATCAATTGGAGAGACTGGTTTCGGTGGGTGTGGGTATTTGTGAAATTGAGAATGGCACCGAAGAGTGCGTTTGTTCTATAGGGGTATAAGCTTTTAGCTGTAAGCTTTCTCCGTGCGTCGCACCTTTGTTCTCGCCGGCAGCTGTTTGCTGCTCTTTGTACTTTGGCTGCCAGGACTGCAGTACCCCATCGTAAGTGATACGGCATTTTACGCTCTTTTGGGAGAGAGTCTCTGGACTCATGGACGCTATGAGCTCTTCGATATTCCGTATGCAAAGCATCTGCCACTGCATGCATTTCTTTCTTATCCACTTGTTTCTGTTTTTGGGTTTTCTTCTGGCATGAAGCTGGCAACACTCCTTGCAGGAATGGCAGTGCTGCTTCTCACGTATCTTGTGTTGCGGGAGAGCTTTTCTGAGCGTGTCGCACTTATTGCTGTTCCGTTGGTCGCTTTGCATCACGGGTTTGTTCTCATGACTATGCTTGGGTCTGCAGATTTACTCTTCACGGTATTGTTTCTTTCCATGGTGTATTGCCTACTCAAAGCTGAAGATGATCCACGATGGTATGTTTTGGCAGGCTTAGCTATAGGCCTCTCTTCTCTGACTCGGTACAACGGCGTACCGCTTCTGGGCGTTTTTATTCTATGTATTGTCTTTTGGCGGCAAGAGGATGCTCGATCCGTCTGGGCATACATCGGGCTACTGCTTGGATGCCTACTCTTTGGTCTATGGCTCTGGCGTAATTTTCGGGTATTTGGTAACCCTTTGCATACACTCTATACCACTGAACTTTCTGCAGAAGCACCCAATCATTGGCAGCAGTTTTTGGATAACATCCTCTACTACATCAATCCACTACATAACATTTTGCCGATCCTCTTACCTGCTGCGATACTTGGGATCGCCATTGAATGGCGAAGACAACAAATACTTTTGCTTTCGATTCTCTGTGTTTGGATGCTTACGTCGATCTGGTGGGTGCAGGCAATGCGTTTTGCGTTTCCTGCGTACCCCATTCTTATAGGGTTTTCCGTTGTAGGATTGCGCAGAGTGTTCACTTGGCGTCCACAGTATGTGCGCTTCGGATTGCCTGCATTATGTTGCGCAATACTCATTGTGCATTTCTGGTCATTATGTCTCTACACATATGGAGGTTGTAATAGTAATTTTGACCGTATTGTTGGCATTCTGCCGAAAGATTTAGGACTTACTTCCGAAGGATTTTATACGTGGGGTCTTGCCCGAGACAGCGCCAATGCCATCTTGCCGCAAAATGCGGTGTTTGCTGCCGGAGGACCGGACCATGTGCGGGCCCAAAAAGAGGGATTTTTTCGTAGAGATATTCGTATTGTTGAAGCTGGGAGCGCCGAATGTCCATATTATCGTATTACACAGAAACCTCGCACAAATGAAGAAGTCCTTTCTGTAACCAAGGATCGTCCTTTGGCCTATGTTACACGCATTCCTTGCCCAGAGCTCAAATAGCTTTGCGCAGGCGCTCGCATGTTTCTTCCATCCATCCCATCGCTTCGCGCTTTGGCATAAGGTGCTCATGATCTTTACGTATTTTCTCCAGAGTATTGCGATCTGGAAGTGATGGCAGAGGAAATGCTTTTCCAGAAATTTTCTCTGCAAGTTCTTGGATGCAGTTGATACCGAGCATTGCCGCGAGTAGACCGTGGAGCATGTTTCCTCCCCATGCTCGCTTTGGCGGAGAGAGAAAATAGTCCAGTGTCTGATCCACGGATTTGAAATACCTCAACAACATTACCCCGCCACTCATGCCAGAAAAGCCTGCAATCAATTCCTCGCGTTCTTCTTTGGGTAACACTGCACATCGATATCCCTTTGTTAGTAGAATTTCATTGGCTTTATCAAAAGTGTCGTATCGTCGTTCACCTTTCCCAATGGTATTTGGGTGGTTATTGCCCTCCGCGGGCTTGAGGGAGAGATGTTCCTTGTCGCAAAAAATATTCCTGTCAATTGCTGTGCAGTAGCTGCTGCTTGCTTCATAGGTAGCTCCATGGATATCAAAGTGCCACCAGGGTCTGGGTCTCAGGCTTACGGATGCAGTATTGGGTAGTGCAAACTCTCGTTGGAGAATGGGAATGATTTTATTTGATAAAAGAAAAATATCATCATCGCATATGATGCCGATCCTGCGGTTTTTTGCTATGGAATAGAGAAACTCGTCGCATTTCGTGGCTGCATAAAAGTTCAGAAATTTCTGCACACGTGCTCCGGGGAAATCCATCGGATCAAGCTTTCCCGAGCAATCGAAAATCCATACATCAGCGCTGTCGCCCAGATATTTTCGTACACAGTGGTACCAGACGGTCATCATCGGCGGCAGAATGTTCATCGTGCAGAGTGCCGGCTTCTCTGAAGGAGGGAGTGCGGGTCTCCGTGCATAATAGGCTATTGTCGGTATGCCGGTCTTGAGTGCTTTGAGCACCGAGAACCGTTTAAAGGTGTACTGGAGGAGCTTGTGGTAGGGGCGAGCCATAGGGAAATGCTTGTAGCTCATAGCGTACAGCTTGTAGCGTATATTCGCTCTATGCGTGATCGACTTCATTGGACAGCGCTTATTCTCGGATGTGCAGCCTTTCTGGCCATTCTTATACAAGTACCACAATTCCTGCATGTCATTGACCCACGGTTTCAGGGGATATTCGTTCCCCTTAATTCCGATGAATCCGTATACCTCGCCCGTGTGCAGGAGGCTCTTATAGGACGCCCGGAGCTCGCCGCAGAAGCATTTATCGGTGATCCTGCGATAAAGGGTACGCAGCTAGCGATGCTTGAAACGTGGTATGGGACACTGTTCAGATGGACAGGTTTCCGTGCTGCAACAGTGTTGCAGATCATGGATTCCGTGAATGTATTTTTTCTCTTCATACTTCTGTGGATGTACCTGAGGCTTTGCGGATTTACCCGTCGCCATGCTCTTATCGGCGCGGTGCTCTTCAGTAGCATTGAGTTATATAATCTCAACCGGCCTGTGCATCTGGCGGGGAGCACACTTCTGACGCTTGCGGCGCTGAGCGGCATACTCCTTGGCATGCGTTTTCATCGTGGCCTCGGCATCGCCGGTGGGATTCTTCTGGGGACTCTTGTCGGTGTCTATGTCTGGAGCTGGATGTGGGGGTGGGGATTTTATGGAATGGCGTTGCTGGTTGCTGGTTGCTGGTTGCTGAGAGAGAAAAATTCTGTGAGCGTCGATACATTTGTTCGACTATTGATATTCGGGCTTGTCGCTGTCCTATTTGCGTTGCCTCATGTCTGGCACCTTTGGACGCTCTCACATGATCCACTCTACGCAGAGGCCGTTTTTCGTAGTGGAATGCACCCAGGGAGAGCTCCCGAGTCGTGGCCTTACAGCATTCTTTTCACCACCATGCTCGGAAGTGTTCTCATTGCATATATCCGCGATCCGCAGGGACTGCGTCGTTATGAGGGTGTCCTTGCGACCATTGCCACAGCATGGATCGTCATCCATCAGCAGGTGTTCCATGGGATCGTCTTCAACTACGTTTCGCATGAGCTCCTTCTCCTTGTCATTAGTGCGCTGAGTGTCGTGCTTCTGGCGTGGGTATACCGGACGCGTTTACTTTTTCTGGGGGCAGGTGCTGCGATCATTTATCTGGTAGCCGTGGCCTATGACGGTCGCTTTGTCTGGAAGCAATATCACCCGAGTGAAGGGAGGTTTGAGCAGCAGCACCTCGCTTCCGCTTTGCCTGCGCTGGATGCGCTTCCACAATCTACTGTTCTTTCAAGCAGCAAGGGGTCTGCGTTTATTGCCGGCTTCACACATATGGATATTGTGTACAGCATCTATCTGAAAAATCTGCTCATGTCGCATGAGGAAATTGCGCAGCGTTACTGCATGACGGTCCTTCCTCTTCCGCCGGAGCAGCGTCATATTCGTGATCATCAGCATCTCGTCTATCCGGATGCTGTTGCCGCTTTCCATGACGATCCGACGGTGCGCGAGAGGGAAGTAGCTATGGTGGAAAAGGTCTGTGCAGAGTTCGATAGTGATCCCGTGGCGGCATTGCGGAAGTTTCATATTTCCTACATTTTCTGGGATATGCGAAGCGACTCGGAATGGGATTTGTCGCGTTTACACGTAAAATTAGAGAAGATTTCGGAGGGGGATGGGTGGAGTTTATGGCAGGTTCCGCGATAGGATTGATGGGATTTATGCATACGGTCTACACCCGCCGGCTTCCGGACGTTCCGTTGATCCCACTTCTGTATCCGAATTTCGGGAAGGAGGAACGCGATGTCATCCTTTTCATGAACAATGCATTCCGAGACATCAAAGATCCTTTTGTGCAAATCACGGATGATCCTGCGAAGGCAGACTATCTTCTTCTTGCTCATAATTTCTCGACGCTCCGGAAGCGCAGTGCTTACGTTGCGGAATTTGAAGCACTCAGTAAAAAACATGAAAAAAAAGTTATCGTATTCTGGCATGGCGACAGGGATGACCGAGTTCCATTATCCAATGCGATTGTTTTCCGTACATCGATCTACGGCCACAGCATGCGACCCGAAGAAATCGCAATGCCAGCGTACAGCGAGGATTTACTCCAAGGAGAGCTGTTGCAGATGCGCAAGAAGTCGGAAGTTCTGACAGTCGGTTTTTGTGGATGGGCCGATTACCGCAGTCTGCGGAATCGATTCGGAACGTATGTGCAAAATGCAGCAGTAGATGCTCAAGCATTCCTCTCCAGTAAGCCAATCCTTCGTGCAAGGCGTAAAGGATTAAGCTTCCGGCGTGCAGCCATTGCGTCATTACGTTTTCATGACACTGTCCGGACAAACTTCATCATTCGCAGCAGTTACTCCGGTCATAAAAATACCATCAATATGGATCCCGAAATTGCCCGCAGAGAATACCGCGACAATATGCTGCAGTCCGATCTTGCCCTCTGCGTGAAGGGTGACGGAAACTTCTCGTACCGCTTCTATGAAGCACTCAGTCTCGGACGGATCCCCTTACTCATCAACACGGATTGTGTGCTGCCGTTTGCAGACAAAATTGATTACGATGCGTTTATTCTCCGAGTTCCATTTCAGGACATTGCAAAGCTTCCGGAGAGAGTGGGGGAATGGTGGAAAAGGTTATCTGACGAAGGATTTGTAGGGATGCAAAAACAGGCGAGGGAGGTGTATGAACGGTATTTGGCGGTGCCGGCGTTTTTGAGGAAAATGACCGATAGCCATTTCATTCAAAATGACTATCGGGTTACGGCAACGCAGTAAAAGTGCGCACAGAATATGGGTTTTGCCCATTTTGGCAGGAAGCGAAAGAGAACGTTTGCCAGATGAATGGGGGCAATCATCCATTGCGGCTTAATGGGAAATTTTGCAGGCTACTTTCCTCGTAAGAGCTCCTGAATAAGCTTCTGTTTCCGGTCAATTCTGAGTCCGGAATGCACATGGATTTTCTTCTTGATATGCGTGAATGCCCCTTCGAGAGAATTGGTAGTGTTCGGCATCGAAAGATGGGGATGATGTGCGAAGGTGAAGAGCCATGGAAGATTGGTGTCGAGACTCCTGTAGGCGCTCCGGAGACGTTTGTGTGTGAAGTGCCAGCGCTTTGTGAATTCATCGACGGTTTTCTCCGCAAGAAATTCTTTCCAGCGGGTATGCCATTGTGTCAGCCAATGTCGGAAGCTCGGCTCATCGGTCCGGGTGAGGAGGAGCATGAGTTCCTTCAGCTCCTTGCCGGCTTCGAGCTTCGGTTTTCGCGTGATGTACCGCAGGACGATCATGACCTGATGGAACTGGCACATCTGGACAGGAATCCCGGGAAAGGCATTCACAAGCCCCCTTCGTGCATCACAGACGACGCCCACGACGTTCCATCCACGCTTCCTCAGCTCGTTCACTCCGCTCACGTACTCCGCGATGGTTTCGTAGGGAAGAAACCTCCACAGGAGATTTTTGTGACGATGCGGACAACGAAAAACCATCACGCCAAAGACTTTTCCGAAGTACGTCGTGTCCATCACGACAACGACATCACCGGTCTCCAGAAGACGCGGCTGTACCTCTGCCAGATCCATCTGCTGCTGCACCCACCATCTACTTCGCCCCAACCTCTTTCCAATTTCCGCGTAGGTCTGTTTTCCATGGGCGTACGTCTTCAGAATTCTTTGCGTATTTGAACGTCTCTTTTGACGAAATTGCTTTCCGCACTCAAGACATTTCCAGAGCTGTTTTCCGTACCGTGAACCATTCTTCTTGATCGACCGAGAACTACAACGAGAACATATTTTTCATGGTACATGGGGAAAATCTGAGCATATCTCCGCTACAAGAAGAGACAAACTCACATTTTCAGCCTGCAAAATTTCCCATTAAGCCTCCATTGCGATTGCACCCACTGTTCGAATCCGGGATTCACGAACGAATATCCCCGTTCACAGAGATGGAATCCTGCGGCATGTAGCTCCGATGACAGGCTTTTCATTGTGAATGGGAAGAGCATTGGCATTTTGTTTCCTACGACCGATCCGAAGAACGGATTACCCATATTCGGCACCTGAATCATGAATGTACCGCCGTCTTTCAGTGCATTTCGTATGTTCCGCAAGAAAATGATGCGCGCATCCTTCGTGAAATGTTCGTAGGTGCCGTCGCTGAAAATGACATTCTGTTTCTGGACGATCCGATCGAGATTGAAAATGTCCCCCTCGAGAGGGAAAAGGAATGAATCGTATGGTTGCCCCAGCCTCCGCTTCAGAGTGACAAGATCGGCAATCAGCTTCCCTGAGATATCGAGAGCGATCACCCGTATATGCTCTTTTGCCAATGCGAAGCTCGAGAAAGCCCATCCGCATCCTGCCTCCAGTACGCTGTCTTCCGGCTTCACATGCTTTCTGAGTGTTCTGAAGAATGAATATCCTTCCATGTTCCGGAGGAGTTTTAGGAAAGAATCCGGATCAATGGCCATGTATCCCTTTCCCTCTTCGATGGTCCGAACCCAGTCTAAACTTGCCTTGTGAGTTATCGGTTGAGAGTTACTCATCATTGTTCTGATCATACAAACACCAAAAACTTAAACAACATAAAATTCCATACCGCTCCAAGCCCCATTGTCAGAATTTTGCTCCATTCTTCTCCGAGCTGTGTGTATTCCACAAGGACGAAGAGGAGAAGATTGGTGACAAGAAAAGTAAAACCCTCCACGGTCAGATGACGCTTGAGATGTCTAAGGAAATCATCCGGTTTTTTAAAGACGATGTATTTATGCAGGAAAAATGCTGTGATGTAGCTGAGTACAAATGCGATGATCGATGCGGTGATATACCAGACGCGCCAATGGAGCAGGACAAGATATGTGCCGATTTCCACCAATGCACCCGTTCCACCGCTAAGAAGATAGAGGAAGATCTGATGTGCATGGCGCTTGAACGTATCCGTCACATATTCATTGTGCTGTGCCGTACGATGTTACGCAATCCGACAAAGGGGCAATGAGCATATAGCGCCCGCCTATGGGTGTAAGACGCCCCTTTGCATAGGTTTCCTGCTCACTACCACCGACTTTTCGCAGGAGTGGGAGGCAATGTTCGCCTTGTGTCTTCGGGAGATTCGGAAATCTGTCATAGGATCTCATCTGGAACTCTTCACTGAGAAACACCCAGTTCGGGTTCCCAGATAATCGAACGAATACTTCCGGTGGTTCGATCACCATGCGCGTATCACGGAATTCCTGTTCAAGTCTTTCTACTGCGGGGATAGCTTCATTGAGCCTGCGAGAACCGCGGTGATCGAGTTGCCAGAGTCCCTGTGCCAGCACGAAGCATCCGAGGATGATGTACCCTGTTTGCCTTTGTACTATGGAATGCAGGCCCGTTGGGACAAATGGCAGCAGAAGCAAAAATGCCGGCAGGAGATGCCGGAAATATCCGCGTTCATTGAAGAAATACAGGAGGAACAGGCTTACAAGAGTAAGGAGGAATATCATCTGTGCATTGCCGATCTTTGTGCGGGATTTCCATAGTCCGATATATCCCAAAGGGAAAATAACTCCAAGCGCGTAGAGATACTGAAATCTGAGCAGCAGTTCCGGTTGCTCTTTGAGTACTCTGAGCAATCCCGTTCCGCCTCCGGCAGCACCGTACTGGAGAATTTCTGGTAGCCAGCCGGAGTCTGTCATTCCCAGTACGTGCACGAAGGGAAGGATTGTGCAGACAGCTGTAATACCGATGATCGTCAGTGATTTCCACGCAGTATCTTTGCGGGTGATCATGATCACCCATGTCACGCCAAGAGCGGGGAACAGGAGTCCCATCGTCGTTTTTGTTACAAACGCAAGGCCCATACATATTCCACAGGTAATCGCGGATGTGCGAGATTTTTTTATTGCAGGAAAAAGAAGGAGCGCGAGGAGAAGGAAGAATAGGGCGGGGATTTCCCCGAGCACAGGCTTTCCGGTATTTACAAATGCGGAGAAGGAAATGAGGAGCGCTGCCGACCATCGGGCATTGGCTTTTCCTCCTATATGATGTGCATACCTGTAGATCGCTATGGTGGTGGCTGCGAGATAGATCACCATTGGTAGGCGTGCGATGGTCACCGAGAAGCCAAAAAGTTTGATCATCAACGCTACAGGAAGAATCACTGTGGGGCCGACGGCGAGGAAGTAGGAGTTGCTCCAGAGCTGGTCGAGCACAGGCAAGACATAGCCGCGCCCCTCTGCAACATTACGTGCGACGATCATGAAGAGGCTGTCATCGAGCCAGGCTTCGGGGAAGGTTCCGAGTTCGCGGAGGAAGAAGAAGGCTGCTGTGGTTGTAAGCAGGATCTCGGGCCACCATTGTTTGCAGGCTGTTCTCATGAAGTGCAGATTAGCAGGTTTGTAGAGCATCCACCCCCCAGAGCACCCACCTGTCCTGAGCCTCTCGAAGGGTTCTTGGGTGCGGTGATTCGGGGGATCTTCCACTTTCTTTGCTCGTGCAAAGAAAGTGGAGAAAAGAAAGCACGTTGTCGCTGTGGAAAAGTGCCTACGCATCGTCATCTCACGGGTCGGAAAGCGCGAACTCCTCGTCCGTTGATACGGACTCGTCAGACAGCGCGCTTTCTGCGCTCCGTTCGCTGGATGCGTAACGGCACATTTCCAAGGCGACCGAGCGCTTGCACCGTAGTTACTGCATTTTTTTCTCTAGTTCCACAATCTTCCCCGCAAGGGCATGGGCGTCTCCGGCGGGGACAAGATGAATGCCTTCTCCGTCGCGGTATTTTTCATGGATCGCCGGAGTATCTGCAGTGATCACAGGCATACCACAGGCCATACACTCAATGACTTTATGGGGGATTACGCGCATGGTCTTGTCTCCGGTGCCAAATATTCCAAGACAAACATCGGCGTCGTGGATAAGCGGGGGGAGCTGAGCGAGAGGAACAAACGGCGTAAAGGTCACATTCTTGAGTTTCCATTCTGTAGCGACCAGGCGCATCTGAGCATAGGTTTGCCCTCCGCCGACGAGCGTGAAGTGCACCGCTTCTTTTTTATCCTGGAGAATGAGTGCGGCTTTGAGGATGGTTTCGATGCCCTGCAGCGGGATGTAGCTTCCATAGAAGAGTACTTCAAATGTTTTTTTCTGTCCGTGTTTGTGGTGAGGATCAGGATGGAAGAGTTTCGAAGGGGCTTCGAGATACACTACGGTCATGTTTGCAGGATGAATGCGAAACGTCCTACAGAAAAAGTCTTTATGTGCTTTGGTATCGATAAGGATTTCGTCGGCAAGGTGGCAGTCAACGAAATCAAGAAGCCATATAGCCCACGCTGCCGGGTTCCATGGATGGACTTTCTTCCGATCCATCACAAGCGTGTCGTAGGCGGAGACGAAGGTATCGAAGACGAGAGTCTTTCGCGGATACCGTGTGAGTATCCAAGCAAGCCATACGAGGTGGTGGCCGGGGAAGGTTACTACGACGGTGTTGCAGGCCGTGCGATGTTTCCGGAATTCCTGCACAAGTTCTTTGCATTTCGGGAGAAAGCCGCGTGCTACAGTATGACAATCGATTACGGCTTTACCGCGTTTTTCATAGTGCTTGCGGATCGTGAGATAGCGAGGGGATTCCCTGTCGTGGAAGCCGAAGGCGAGTACAGACTTTCCCTGCATGCATGGATTGTAACGAAGATGCCCGCAATGGGCTGCCGAATCGTTGACATTAAGCTCAAATACAGTAATTTCACTCACCATGCTCCATACCGCTTCCAACGGGTGCAATGTTGAAGATGCCGCCAAAGATGTCGGCATGATTACCATGGGAATCAATCCCACTGCGAGAAGTTTGCATGAGGGGCATTATCTGACCTTGCTGCAGTACTACAAAGCGATGCGCCAGCATACAGATGCGGATGGTCTGATCTTCATCGATAATCGTGAATTTGATTTTCCTGCCCACGGTCACCTCGACATACCTGTGCGCCTACCCAGCTCCAAGCCTTCCTGTGACATTCATCAGCAGATTCTGGATTTTGTTGTGCAGATGAGTAGGCACTATCAGGATTGGTCTGTGCGGACACGATTGAAGATCCTGAAGATGTCGGAATGGATGTCTCCCAATGAGAATGAAGTTTCCGCAGTAGAGGGTGTGCATAACGGAGAGCAGTTATACAAACTCATTCAGGCGCGTCGTGGCACCATCGAAGAATTCTATCCGGAATTTCTTGATGATCAACAAAGAAGGCGCTCTCCGATTGTTCCGGTGTGTCCCTCCTGTTACACGGGATCACGCGATGGGACGGGAGTGCAGATGTATCCGCAAATGCTTCTGGCGGAGTGCCAGGATGCTACCTGTTCTCAGGAGCGCTATGTCATGGATCTGCAGCGTGATCATCGCTGGTGCATCCACTACGCCATCGATCCGGTGCGTGATGCATTGCTTGCGCGGCAGAAAGAATCACCCGTACTGCATGTGTTCGGAGGGGATTACGGTATGCCGTGGGGATACAATGGCATACCCAAAGCGAAGCGCATGAGTGATCTCATGGAGCGGGTTATGAGCAAGTCGGGAGATCCGTACATCGAACATTTCGTTGGCCCGCTTCTTACGCGCGGCGGACGCAAACTTGCGAAAAGTAATGGTGATTCCTGTACGGCGCCGGACATTGCCCGTCTTGAACAATGGCTGCAGGCCGGAAAATCCGTCATTGATCTCGGAGAAAGAGCTGATGACTGATCATCTTCCTTGCTATGCTCCTTTCGTGCGCATCGCATATATCACTCAGACGCGTTTTCCCACTGAGCGCCCTCACGGGTATCAGGTTGCTCAAGTTTGCCATGCAATGGCAGGCTTGGGTCATGAAGTGACGCTGGTGACTCCGACGGTGGGTGCTGTACTGGAACAGAATGCCTTCAGTTTTTATGGCATTACCGAGTCCTTTCGTGTTGTGCGGCTGCAGCAGTTTGATGCTCTGAACTCCGCATGGATTCCAGGAAAACTCGCATTTATGGTAGCTATGTTTTCCTATCGTGCAGCATTGGAGAAGTTTTTTACAGTGTTCAAAGCGGATGTCCTGTATATACGTTCGACGGTGCTTTTGCCGGCACTGCTGCCCCTTCGCATTCCCATCATTCTTGAGTTGCATACACTTCCGCGTTGGCGCAAACGGCGCTTTATCCGCATGGCCAACCGGTGCCGTCTCGTCGTGTGCCTTACGCGGGCGATGCATGAAGAGTTGCTGACGTGGGGACTAGATCCCCAGCGGGCAGTCATTGAAGGGGATGGCGTCGATCTCGAGAGATTTTATAACCTACCTGAAGCGATTCTTGCCAAAGAAGGCTGGTCATTGCCGACCGACCGGACTATCGTGGGATATGTCGGATCGCTTGTAACGAGAGATACACTAGAGAAGGGTGTGGGGGAGCTCATCGATGCCGTTGCTATCCTCCGGCGTAAGGGGGTACCGGTGTTTTGCTGGATTGTCGGAGGTCCAAGTTCGTGGCTGGGTGCCTATAAGCGTCGTGCGCAGGAGCGGGGTCTTACCCATAATGACATCTTTTTTCAGGGAGCGATCCCTGTGCGGCGGGTCCCATCAGCGATTGCCGCGTGCGATATCTGTGTGTATCCGGCACCCAAGACACGACATTCCTATTTTTTAAGAGACACGTCTCCACTCAAGCTCTTTGAATATCTGGCTGCACGCAGAAATATTGTTTGTGTTGATCTCCCTCCCATTCGTGACATTGTTGATGAGACACTGGTTCACTTCTGTACCCCCGGCGATGCGGTGGATCTTGCAAGAGCTATTGCGGCAGCCATGGAGCAGCCTCTGAAAAACTCGGAGCGTCGTGCTGAGATTGTCCATCATCACTCGTGGTCGCAGAGAATGGATCGGATTTTAGCGGAAGCTGTTTGAAGAGAAATACAGATAAAAAAAGAAAGTAGGACAGAAACGTTTCTGTCCTACTTTCTTTTTTTATCTGTATTTCTCTTCCGTATGTTTCCCGTACAATCCCCCTATGTCTGATCTCCAAACCATCACCGCCAATGGCCGTACGCTCGCTATTATCGGCAAGCGCGCGCAGGTTGATGGCATCAAGTTCATCACCAAGCCGCAGGACCCATTTCAAGTGGGCATCATGGAGCGTCCGAAAGGGTACAAAGTCGAACCACATCGTCATCCCGATCGTCCCATTACCGTCACATCTGTAAGCGAATTCTTTTACATCGAGAGTGGCAGGGTGCAATTGACTGTTTTCGATGATGCATGGAACGAAGTGGCGAAAGAGGAGATCGGCGCAGGAGACTTTGCATTAATTTTCAGTGGCGGACACAGCGTCGAGTTTCTTGAAGACACCCGCATGCATGAGGTGAAGCAGGGGCCATATCCGGGAGAGAATGCTTCAAAGGAATTCTTGAGGGCGATTGCATAATAGACAGTTGCTGGTTGCTGATTCATGGTTGCTAACGGCATACTCATCTTCGTAACCAGCAACTAGGAATTAGCAACACGTTCCAGAAGTTCTTATGCCAATGACCCCCGAAGAAATCGCACAGCTTACCGCACTACTCCACAAGCTTCCGGAGAGTAATCTTCTGCCACCACATATGCCTCTGGCTGTCTGGAAGGCGATCCATGGCATTGTGCCGATTCCGGCAGTCGAGGTGATTATCACGACAACCGGAAAGGACTTTCTACTCGTGGATCGCAAAGATGAAGACTGGGATGGCTGGCACATCCCCGGAGGGTACATGCACTACCGCGAATCCATTCCGAGTGCCTGTAGCAGGATTGCAAAGCATGAACTGGGGATTGCGGTGATATTCGAAAAATTCATTGATGCGTATATGTGGCCGGATCATCCCTATAGCAGCGCCCTATCTCTTGTGTGTATCTGCAAGGCAGCCGGTGTTTCCAATAATGGAGAATTCTTCACGGAAATTCCGAAGAAGATGATTCCGCATCATGAAGAGTTCTTGAGGACGTTTCTGACACAGGATTGAAGGATGATGCTGCCTATACTTCAAATCCCTCTTCCCGGAGTTGTTCTTTTAGAGCACTGAAGAAAAATCGGATGACTTCTGCGCGCTTTCGGGCCATTTCTATTCCCAGTTTCGTTCTTACGCATACACCGCTTGCTGGCTCTACCCAATCCAATGCGTAGTGGATATCTTTCAAAACTGATCTGGGTTTTCGGTACGTGGCCTTTGGATCATCGAGGAGGTGTTCGTAATCGACGACAGGGAGATCGTTATAATATTGACGGGATCGGGGGAGCAGATCGACATCAAGATTCACAACACGATCGCCGTCCTGCAGCGCGATTTTCACCAGCGAGTCTTCATCGGCATTTTTGCCATCATGCCCCAATACAGCATCGAGGATCGTTACCACATCGGTTTCCTGCAGGTCATTTGCTATCCATTTCTTTACGAGCGCAGCAACATCCTCCCTGGAAACATCTCTGCGACCGATATCTTTTTGCGCTTGAATGATCCGGTCGGCGTTATGAACAATTCCTGCAATACCTGCGAGCTTCGCTATGTGCTCATCACCCCATTCATTTTTGGCTACCTGGTATGCGACTTCCCCTACACGTTTGGCGTGCCCAAAGTCGTGATGATGGATGTATTTATCATCAGCCGCGAGAGCGGCATATTCCTCTTCCACCCGGTGTGCGATCTCAGGACACAGCTCCCAAATGCGCTTGGCATGTTCTGTCTGTGCGTTGCTAATTGCAGCCATAACAGAAGCTGTCATCGCTGTTCCTAACCCGGAATCAGCAGATATTTCTGTAGATGGAGTGCCGCCGCTGACCTTTGAAATGCATCACTTGGGGTGAGGTTCTACCCTCACTCCCTATGGCCCATCATCACTTCACCTCTGCCGAAAGGCTGGAGATCAGCATCCTTCTAAAGAAGGAATATTCCCATCACGACATTGCCGGTGAACTCGGATGTTCACAGCCAAGTATCAGTCGCGAAATCAAACGGAACAGTGTTCGTCGAACGTACGATCCTCGTCAGGCGAAGGTGAAAGCTCGTCAGCGACGTCGGTACAGCAAGTACCAGGGAATGAAAGTGCGTGAACGCCCCGATCTTCAGAAGTTCATCATCAAGAAGATGAAGGCCGGTTGGACCCCCGACGAGATCGCCGGTCGTCTCAAGACGACGAAGAGGAACCTTCCGTGCATCAGTGCAAAAGGCATCTACAAGTGGCTCTACTCTGTGTACGGTCAGAAGTACTGTCCTCTGCTGTGTTCGCAACAACTGAAGCCAAGGAAGCGCCGACCGAAGACAGAACGCAGCATGATTCCCAACCGTGTTGGCATCGAAAAACGGCCAGAGGAAGCCAACAATCGATCAGAGTACGGACACGCGGAAACAGACACCGCTGTGTCCGGAAAGCGTCATGACAGCACGGCTTCATTAGCCGTGCTGCATGAACGGAAGGCTCGCTACACACGTCTGCGGAAGATTCCCAACATGAAACCCAAGAGTATGACTCGCGCATTGAAGAAAATGGGAAAAGATCTCACGCTGCGTACTCTCACCTACGACAACGGCATTGAGAACCGTAACCATGAAGCTGTCGCCAATGCTCTCAAGGTCAACACGTACTTCTGCAATCCCTACCACTCCTGGGAGAAAGGAGGGGTGGAAAACACCATCGGCAGAATCCGTCGGTACATTCCCAAGGGAGCGAACCTCGCGGACTACAGCGACAACGATATTGCGAAGATTGAGTACTGGTTAAATCACACACCAAGAAAATGTTTGAACTGGAAGACACCGCATGAGATCATGATCGAAAATCGTCTATTTGTTTCTTCTACCCTACCGAACCCCACTGATGCATTTGAGGGGTAAGCGCGGGGTGGAGTCTGACATACTATTATATAATATATTTGTAAAAATACAATGTCAAGGATTTCTAGACTAAAGGTCATCTCTAAGACTATTTAAATGTTCTTCTCCTCCTCCATGTCCGCATCAATCATCAACTTTATAAGCTCTTTGTATTTCACCTTCGGTTCGTACCCGAATGCCTTCTTCGCCTTGCTGTAATCCGCGATCAGCGTACTGGTTTTGCCCGGTCGGAAGAACTTCTGGTCGATGACGACATGGTCGTCGACCTTGAGGCCGAGCTGCGCGAACGTTTCCTCGAGAAACTTCTGTACAGATACCGCCTCTCCCGTGCCGATAACGAAATCATCCGGATGGTCGAGCTGGAGAATGTTCCATGCAGCTTCCATGTATTCGCCGGCAAAACCGAAATCGAGCTCTGCGCTCAAGTCCCCGAGTCGCAATTCTTTCTGCAATCCGAGCGAAATGCGCACAGCAGACTGCGTGATTTTGCGGGTAACGTAGGAATTCGTTCGTCGCGGCGATTCATGGTTGAAGAATATTGCTGTTGAGGCAAAGAGCTTGTGGACGTTTCGGTAGTACTTCGTTAGCGACCATGCGTAGGTCTTCGCGCAAGCATAGGGGCTCTGGGGGTTGAGCGGCGTTTCTTCGTTCTGTGTTTTCGTGTCCGTAAGACCGAACATGTTGCTCGTCAGTGGCTGAAAGAAGCGGATTGTAGGATCCACTGCGCGGATGATCTCGAGAACGCGCCCCGGAGCGGAGCCGGTGATATCGGAAGCGTAATCTGGCAGGTCGTAGCTCCAGCCGGCATGGTCCTGATCCGCTTCATTATAAATTTCCTGTGGACGGACAGAGGTGATTGTCCGGTAGAGCGAGGTGGCATCAGCAAGATCGCCACGGTGTAGCGTGATCTTCTCGAATAAGTGGTCGATATTCTTCGTATTGCCGGTTGCCGAGCGGCGGATGAGACCATGGACTTCGTAGCCTTTGCCAAGAAGCAGTTCGGCGAGGTAACTGCCGTCTTGACCTGTGATTCCCAAGATTAATGCCTTCTTCTTATTCATATTAATAGGAAAGAAAAGTTATGGAATCATCCTGAGCTTGTCGAAGGGTAATGCCTAAAATGAGAGCTTTCTTTTTCATGGGACGACGCGGAACTGCGGGAGAGGCACAATGAACTGTCCGCCGTCTTTGCGCCACTGTTCTTCGCGCTTATAGAACTCATCGAAGAACGCGTAGGGCAGTACGAGGAAGTAATCGGGCTTTGCTTTTCTGGCTTCATCCTCTGAAACGATCGGGATGCCGGTGCCGACCGTGAATTTCCCCCACTTCTCGGGGCTCCTTTCCGCGGCGGCTTTTATCAAGGTGTGATCCAGTCCGTAGTATTGCAGAATGGTATTCCCTTTCGTCGATGCGCCGTACACCCATACACTTTTTCCTTTGGCGACAGCATCTCGGATGAACGCTACGCACTGTCTTTTGCTCTCCTCTATGCGTGCAAAGAATTCGGCATGAACTTTTTTGGAGTCTATTTCGCGATCGCGTTCCTCGTTGCGATATTGCGCCAGTCTCTCAGGGGCACCTTCAGGCATTTTGGGAGGTGTTCCACTCTTCAATCCCGCGTACACGCGGTAACTGCCGCCGTTGACTATGTTGTGTTCAATGTCGATCAGCGTGAGTCCGTTCTTTTCGAGCAGGAATTCAAGGGATTTGAGCGAGTAGAACTCCAGATGTTCATGGCAGATGTTGCCCACATCATTGGTATCTAGCATGTTTTTCAGGCACATCAACTGCGCGATGAACACGCCGTCATTCTCGAGGCAGAGCGCTGCATCGCGGATGAACTGGTTGGGATCCTCCATGTCGTAAAACATACCGATAGCCGTGATGACTTTTGCCTTCCGCGGCACGGTCTTGTCGTAATTTTCTTTCGTCCAGAAATCATTGATGAAATAGTCGAGCTCTTTCCTGCCTTCCTCCGCGAGATTCGATGCCGGCTCCACGCCAACTTTGACGATGCCGGGAATGGCGTATGTCCGAAGCATCGTGCCGTCGTTGCTTCCGATATCCAGCACGATGTCTCCTGCTTTCAGATCCATGCGCTTCTCAATGCTCTCCGTAATATTGCGCAGTGCCTTCTTCATCGTGTCCGTCACACCCGAGCGGTACCAGTAGAAGCGGGCATAGAGTAGCTCTTGCGGCGCGGTGTCTCTGAGCTGTACCAGTGAACAATGTTCGCACATCACCATCTCAAGCGGCGCTTTGATTCCCTGATCCGGTTTTTCCACAAAATCCGAAACGTAGAGATCTCCCAGCGTATACAGCGGGCTGATTTCCTGCGAGCCGCACACGCGGCAGCGCGCGATAGTGGTATAGGCCTTGCCGTTGGCAGTGGAGGAACTCATGAAGATGGCGTACTGCCGCGCATTCTAATGCGTATCACTCTCCACGCATAGTTGATGCTTAGGCGGAAAAACACACGAAGGCTGCCGTCCGTTTTCGATTCTCCCGCTTGCCGAAGCCCGTACCGGTACGGCACTTCGATGATTTTTACCTTCTTCTCCAGACAGGCATACACCCACTCTACGAAGTATTCACCGAAACCATCGGGAGACAGGGGGATGGCCTGCAGCGTTTCTCTCCGTGCAGCAGCAAATCCGGATGTCCAGTCCCAGAAGGAAAAATGTCCTAGGACAACTCTGGTGTAGAAGTTGAAGACATAGCTGAGGAACGCTCGGAACTTATGCCGGGTATCCGTGCCTCCCTTCACATAGCGTGATCCTACCGCTACGTCATACTCGCCCAGTTGCTCGACCAGCTTCACAATGTCTTCCGGCGGGATGCCCAGATCACAGTCCAGCCAGACAATGTACTTCCCTTTGGCTGCCTTCGTACCATCGGATAGGGCGGATGCCAGGCCGCGCTTGTCCATACGTCGGATGAGTCGGCAGCGTGGATTTCCCAGTTGCTCAACTACTTCCCATGTTCGGTCTGGGCTATTGTCGTCGACAACGATGATCTCCAGAAGACTCTCGCCAAGAGTCGATGTTGTCCGTCCAATGGCATCCGTGATGTTGTCCCGCTCGTTATATGAGGGGATGACGACGGAGATACTGGAAGGTTCAAGGTGCATGGGATCTTTTGATGGTAGAAGTCAGGATTGGGAAGCGATTTCACGGACAGTACTACAGACGAAGGTGAGTTGTTCTTCGGTGAGAGCCAATCCGGAGGGGAGGTAGAATCCGCGGCTTGAGACATCTTCGGTGACGGGGAACGATGCAGTGAACTGTGGATGTGATTTGAGAAATGGTTGGTTATGGCAAGGGTAAAAGAAGTCACGTGTATCTACTCCTTTCTCCCCGAGTTTTACTCGGAGAGTGTCTTTGGACATTCCGAACGTATCTTCGACCAAGACAGCGTACATCCAGTAGACGTTCGTTGCGTAGTCTTTCGTGATTGGGAGCCGTAGACCGCGTATCGTCGAGAGCTCTTCAGTGTAGCGACGTCCCATCCACTGTTTCTTCTCGATGTATTCTCTGATGTGAGGCATCTGACCGACACCCAGTGCCGCTTGCAGATTGGTCATGCGGTAGTTGAATCCTACGTCCGTATGCACAAAGCGCTTTTCTGGGCTGTGCGCCAGGTCGCGCAGGCATTTCGCACGCTGCGCAAGCGCATCATCATTCGTGACAATCATGCCACCCTCTCCGGTCGTGATCAGCTTATTGGCGTAGAAGCTGAAACAATTCATCGTCCCCATAGATCCGCATTGCCTGCCTTTGTATGTCGCCCCGTGTACTTCGGCGGCGTCTTCCACGATTGCCAGTTTGTACTTCTGTGCTATGTCCAAGATGGGATCCATATCCGCGCTGTGACCATAGAGATGTACCGGAATGATAGCTTTAGTGCGCGGTGTTACGGCTTTTGCCACAAGCGCCGGGTCCATCGCGAAGGTTTCGCGGTCGATATCCACAAAGACAGGCGTCGCACCTGTATACATCACCGCGGTAATCGTCGAGATCATGGTGAAGTCCGGTACGATCACTTCGTCTCCCGCGCCGATCCGGAGGCTTGCCAGCGCCAAGTGTAGTGCAGCGGTTCCATTCATCACTGCGACCCCGTGCTTCATACCCACAAAATCCGCAAATTCCTGTTCGAAGCGGGTGATAGCTGGCCCTGCCGAAGAGATCCAGCCTGTTTCCAGCGCTTCGATGACAGCTTGTTTGGATTCGGATGCGATGATCGGTTCATTGACGGGGATCTTCATGCGATACATGTGGAAGCGACTGATGAGTGTGCTGTTAGCGTAGAGATAGCGCTTTCCGTTGGCAATTTGTTGTCATTGGATATTTCCCCCAATCACCTCCGCCGCCTTCACAATCGTCTCCGGATGCGGGTGAACACTGTCCCATGAAAGTGTTTTGGCCGTATTGCCAAAGGTGTCATAGAGATCGACGACAGTGAATCCGTACTTTTCTGCGATTGCTCTGATTTTTGGACGACTTACGGCATGGAGCTCCCTGTCTGGCCAGATGACAAAAATCTTTTTTTGCGACGGCAGCAGTGCGGCAGCGAATGCGGCAAATTGTTTCGCGTAGTGATCGATCTGTGTAGCGGTGATCGTTTCTGCATCCGGGTTTTGTACGCTCTTCTCCTGATCGGTTTTGAGTGCATCCATGCTCGAGCGCATGCGGATGAATTTCTTCACGCCGACATAGAGTGCGCTGTGCCGGTCGAGCCAGCAGCCTTTCGGTATGTACCGCAATATGCCCGTAGTGATGGGGTCGCATTGTAGTGCGGGACGATTATTCGGATCATCACCTTCTGCCCGTAGCACGCCGTCCGCATCGAGCCATCCTGTGCCCGCGCTCATATCGTTCGGGTGAAAGACAAGGATGATGCCTGAGGGATTCAGCGCAGCAATTTTTTCTTTGTAGAGAGCAGTTTCCTGCCCGAGGTGGTAGCCCGGCACTCCGGCGTTCAGAAATTGATAGTGTGGCAGTTTCTGCTCCAGCCGCGCGGCGATCGTTTCATCGTTCTCGACACCGTACCCGAAGGTAATGGAGTCGCCGACGACGGCAAAGAGGGGACGGGATGCATCAATTTCTTCAGAGCGAAAACCACGGTTGTTCGTTTTTACAACTGATCTATATGCCGTTTGTTCGATGCCTGGAATTAATTCGTAACTGATCAGCGGATTATTACTTACCTGGAAAATCAAGGGAGGATGCGGGCCGACTTGGACGATGCCTATTATGCGCAGGGCGAATTCCATAACACCGATACAGAGCATCACTGATCCCATTAGTAAGCCGGTATTTATCAGCCATTCTTTGCGCATGATCTTATTGTACTGATTTCCGTTTGAAATTGCGGCGGGCCAGAGGGCCCGCCGCGTTTCGATCTTTGGAAATTTGTCAGTGGCTTACATGTGCGGTGATAACGGCAAAGATGCCGAACACACCGCTCACCAGTGCTACAAGCAACCAGAATCCCTGTTTGTCGTAATGGGATCCGATGTCACAAGCGCTCGGTTCCGGTTTGCTCCGTTGGTATGCAATGCAGCCGAATTCATACTTTGCGTATGCTCTGGCAAGCAATGCTCCCAAAATGAAGCTCATACCGAACCAAAATACCGGATTACGCAGCATAAGCATCACCTCCCTTCTACCCAAAGATCGATGGTGACATTGTGGCTATGACACGTGTTTTTACAATCAATCCAGCACGAATTTCTTCAAATATTCCTCGCTGCTCCTTTTCCACTCCGGCGGAAGTTTTTTCTTATCGATAACACATTGTCCCAAGACAAGGTAATCCATGTGCGTATGCAGGAAGCAGTTCAGCGCATCCTTCGGAGACTCCACAATCGGCTCTCCGCGTACATTGAATGATGTGTTGATGATCACAGGACAGCCTGTTTGCATTTCAAAAGCCTTGAGGAGATCGTAGTACAGTGTATTTTGGTCGCGGTTGATCGTCTGGATACGCGCTGAACCGTCGACGTGCGTGACTGCCGGAATTTCCTTTCGCTTGTCCGTAACGGTATCTGCGACGAGCAACATAAAGGGGAATGAGCGACCCCCCTTCGCCGAGGCTACGGGGGGCAAGTCGAAGTAATCCTTTGTACGTTCTTCTAATATCGTCGGTGCAAAAGGCCGGAAGGACTCTCGGAATTTAATTTTGAGGTTCACCTTCTTCCAGTTATTCGGGTTTCTCGCGTCGGCGATGATCGAACGGTTACCGAGGGAGCGGGGGCCAAACTCCATACGCCCCTGGAACCATCCAATGACATTTTCGCCTTCTAGTAATTTGGCTACGCACTGCGGTAGATCATGCAGAGGGACTTTATCGTAAGGGATTTTTTCGTTTTCCAGAAATTGCCCTATCTCCGATTGATCATAGGCATTGCCAAGGTACGTGTGTTCCATGCGTGGTAAGCGTTCTCCTTTCATTTCTTTGTGCCACACCATCAGCGCTGCGCCGAGTGCGCCTCCGGCATCACCCGATGCAGGCTGAATGAAGATGTCTTCAAATATTCCGGCTCGGAGAATCTTTCCGTTACTCACGCAGTTCAGCGCGACGCCTCCTGCGAGGCACAGGTATTTGCTGCCGGTCAGTTCCTTCGCCGCTCGCGCAAGATTCAACATCGCTTCGTCGGTGATTTCCTGAAGACTGCGCGCGATGTCTTTATGAAACTGCTCCAGAGGGGATTCTGCTAGGCGCGTCGGCTTTCCAAATAATGTTTCGATGTTTCGTCCGGTCATCCGAAGGCCGTACTCGTACGTGAAGTACTTCATGTTCAGAGCGAAGCTCCCGTCTGGCTTCAGGTCGATCAGTTTCCGCATCTGGTCTACGTATTTCGGCTCTCCGTACGGCGCAAGTCCCATCACTTTGTATTCAGCACTGTTCACCTTGAAGCCTAGGTAGTACGTGATTGCGGAGTAGAGGAGACCGAGCGAATGCGGATAGCGGATTTCCCGCAGTAATTTCATATCTTTTCCCTGACCATGTCCAATAGTTGTCGTTGCCCATTCGCCGACGCCATCTGCCGTGATGATTGCAGCATCCGGAAATCCCGAACAGAAGTATGCAGATGCTGCATGAGATTCATGATGCGCGGGATAGAATATTTTCCCTTTGTACCCAAGTTCTTTTGTAATGATTTGCGGCGTCCAAATCTTTTTTGGCATCCATTCCTGTAGGGCCATGTGATATTGCACAAATCCGCGCGGCCAGACTTTCATCGTTGTCTGGATGATGCGGTCGAAGAATTTCAGCATCGGTTTTTCGTAAAATGCCACCGCATCAAGATCAGATGCCGTGATTCCCACATGCTGCAGTGCATGTGCGATGGCGAGCTTTGGAAATGCTTCATCATGTTTCTTCCGCGTATACCGTTCCTCTTGTGCCGCAAACACAATTTCCCCATCCTTCAGAAGCACGGCTGCGCTGTCGTGGTAGAAGCAGGAGAGGCCGAGGATATACATGGGTTTCGTCATTGATTGGGATTAGGGCGCTGGATTGATCAAAATTGGTACTGCATGTCTGTGCTGTCACTACTGACATCGATCCAGTACGTAGAAGAATGCGGCTTCTTTGTACAAAAACGAACAATCTTCAGAGCGATTGCATAGATTCCAAATACGACAATCCATATGACCGTCAGAAGAATCGTACTCATGATGCGTCCGAGGATGTGTGAAAACGACATCCAAGCCTTGTAGAATTTTTTCAAGAATTGCATAGTATTAAGTATTAGGTATTAGGTATTAAGTATCCATACATAATACCTAATACTTCATACGTAATACTTTTTAAAACACTGTATAAATAAACGGTGCCAGTGGCGAAGTTTGCGCAAAAATCAGGATCAGCCCGAGAAGCACAATGATCATGATGATCGGCAACAGCCACCATTTCTTGCGTATGCGCATGAAGTGCCAGAGTTCGGTGAAGATGGAGAGTTTGGACATGAGAAGAGTATAGAGGATTTACATCACCAGTCCCGCCACCATTTCCATGACATGGAGTACTGGGGTCATCACCAGCGAGATCCATCCCATCAGCAGTGGTATACCAAGAATATCTTCCGCAATCAGGAGTCCAAGCAGTATCCATGGACCGCGCTGCATCCAAACCATGTACTCGTGATCGTAGCGGTAGGGGATGAATGCCTGCACGATTTTGCTGCCGTCGAGAGGGGCGATCGGGAGGAGGTTGAAGGCCATGAGGCCGAGGTTGAGCGCGATGGATGTACGCAGAATGTCCGTGAAGACGACGGAGAGCGAACCGCGCATCACCCCTCCCATCAGGAGATCCCACGGATCTGACGAGAGCGCTCCCGGCGCAGTAGCAAGGAGCAGTGCAAAGGCGATGCTTGCCACGATAAGGTTACTGACAGGGCCGGCCAGTGCCACGAGTGACGTGTCCCGTTTCCATTTTTTGAAGTAGCGCGGGTCCACCGGCACGGGCTTTCCCCAGCCAAATCCTATGAGGAAAAAGAGGATGGTTCCCATGGGGTCCAAATGTGCGATGGGGTTGAGGGTCAGGCGTCCCTGCTCTTTGGCAGTCGGATCTCCCAATCTATATGCGACCATGGCGTGTGCCCATTCGTGAACGGAAAGTGCAATGAGAAGTGCAATGATGAAGGAGGGGCGGAGGGCAGACATAGGACGAAAGAACAAGATACAAGATACAAGATACAAATTATTACGCGAATTTCTCTCTATTTCATTTGTATCTTGTATCTTGTTTCTTGTACCTTTGTCTCTGCAATGGCACGCACATGCGTCAAGACCGGCAAGAAGACCGCTTTCGGAAACACCCGAAGTCACTCTATGCGACACACACGCCGGTCGTACCGCGCAAATATCCAGAAGAAGCGCGTGTTTGACCCGAAGACCGGTACCTACGTCACTATGAAGGTCGCTACAAGTTATCTTCGTACATTGGCTAAGAGATTGCAGCAGGGGAAGTCAGTCTAAGGGTGGCAGGGCGACCATATGTTTCGGTGATTTTTTATGCATGAAAAAACGCCCGGATTACCGGGCGCTCTTTTGTGATGTTCTACGGAAGCTCTAGTACGTGCTTGAGCTACTTGCACCACTTTTCTTTCCTTTGTGGTTCTCCATCATCTTGTTCATCGCTTTGGCAGCCTTTGGATGAGCGGACTTGAAGGAGCTCTTGGCAGAGGACTTGGTAGAACTTGCGCATGCTTTTGCTTCCTCCGTTCCTTTCTCGTAGTCGCCACAACTCTTCTTCACTTCCTTCTTCATCACTTTTTTCATCTTTTTCATGACTTTCTTCATAGGTTTTTTGTCCTTGACGGTCTTCTGCACGCACTCCATGCGGGCCTTGCCCTTAAGTGTGGCACAGCTGGCCTTGATGCTCTGGCCAAGATTACGGGCGCTCGACACCGAAGCGGATGCGGAAGATTCCGTGGAAGAGGTGCTGGAAACTTCGGAGGATGTCGATGAAGCCTCTGAGGAGCTTGTTGAGGATGACGATGTGCCATCTTCAGCAAACGCTGGCATTGCGCCTAGTGCAAGTGCGGCGATCAGGGAACAGGATGTAATTTTGTGCATAGTATTTGGGGAAAGGAACTAATGCACTCTACTCCTTAGGGCAAGGGTTTTCCATTGGCATCCATTTCCTCTGGAACGGGGACTACGCTTGGGGATCTTTCCGCCTTCTTTGCACTATGATGGTGCTTGTCGTGCATAGACTGCTCTTTGCCGTGCTTGGATCGTGACCATCCCTCGGGGTGGGTCTCCCGGTATTGTCGCTCGTGCTCTTCATGTGCCTTTTTTTGTGATTCTTCAGCAATTTTTTGAATCAGGAGCTCATAGGCCTCGATGCGGTTTTGCAGAAGTCCTCGGTGATGTTGGTGCCGGACCGTCGTTCCTGTTGGCTTGTGCGTGAGCTCGACGCAGTTCGTGCTCTTGTTTAGATTCTGTCCACCGTGTCCGCCGCCGTGCGTGTGAAATTCCTCTATGTCTTCAGGTAGGATTTTCCACTCTGCAGCGAGAGCAAGGATATGTTCTGGTAGTTCGATAGGGAAATGCATGTACAGATGATAGTGAACAGCGGGAGAAGGAAAAAGCCCATCCGGCATTGTTGTTTGGTCGTCGGAAATGGAGAATGAGCAATATGTTCAGGCGATTGCTCGAAGCACGGCACCTCTGGATGGTCGGCATCTTGTTTGCAGCAGTCTTTTTGGCGTTCGGCCATAGCCTCTGGCAGGATTTCGCGCCGATTGATGACACGCTCCTCGTTCGGGAGAACCTCGCTGTTCGTGGCCTAACATGGTCGAACATCGTCTATGTTTTTACCCACTATGATCCGGAGATTTACATTCCGGTCACCTTCCTTTCCTTTCAGATCAATTACGTTCTGGGAGGACTCGATCCGTTTGGGTTTCATTTGGGCAACCTTCTCCTACATGCGGCAAATGCGGTGTTGGTATTCGCATTACTCAAGCGACTGATCCGCAGCGGCTATTGCGCATACATCGGCGCGATGATCTTCGCTGTGCATCCACTGCATACTGAGGCTGTTGTGTGGATCGCCGGAAGAAAAGATCTTCTGAGTACGTTCTTCTATCTGCTTACGCTTATTACGTATCTCCGTCATCGTGATGGCACCCGCGGCATGTATCTGCTGAGTATTCTTTTCGCTGTTCTTGCGATGCTGAGTAAAGCGATGGCGATGACGCTGCCGGCAGTATTGATACTGCTGGATTGGTTTGTTTCCGTAGCGGAAGATCGCAATCTTCCGCTACGGAAGCATGTTCACTTCATCAATAAAATTCCCTTCATCCTTCTTTCAATCCTGTGTGCGTTTATTGCGATTGCCGGTAAAGCGCGCGTCGTCGGGTCTACTTCCATGCTGGATACCGGTCTCGTGGCGATTCGCAGTACTGCGCATTACCTCTTGCAGATGATTGTCCCAATGGGCTTCAGTGTTTTTTATCAGCAACGCGATCCCATTCTCGATGTGTATTTCTTCGTATCACTTCTTTCCATTCTTTTGCTCGCCTCTCTCGCGTGGTATTTCCGCAAATCCAAGCCATGGATACTGTTCGGGTTTTTGTTCTATTTCATCACCCTGAGCCCGACGTTTTTGAATTTTCATAAAGGACTCATCGCGTTTTACGCAGTGGATCGGTACGCATATCTGCCATCTGTCGGTATTATTTTTATTCTTGCTGTTCTTATTCATGAGTATGGATTTGGAAAACAGAAGAAAGTTCTTTCCGTCATTACATCTGTTGTGATCTTTGTCTTTCTGCTGCTCTCCCGTCACCAAACCCGCGTGTGGGATTCTCCGGAAACTCTGTACCGTCATGCTGTTGAGGTAGATACAGCGTCCGTTCCGGCGCGTGCGACACTGGCGCAAGTCCTGCGGCAGTTGAATAGAAAGACAGAAGCGTTTGTAGTGCTTCAGGAAGGATTACAGTTTGGAGACGACGTGAGCTATCACCTTGAGGCTGGAAACATCTATGCAGCAAACGGCCAAATCGCCGATGCTATAGAAGAATTCACCAAGGCATCGCAGATGAAGCCGGATCTTCCCGAGCCGCTCTTCTCCATTGGCTCACTCGAGGATCAGCGCGGCAACAGTGATCTTGCTCTGGAGTACTACCGCAAGGCGCTTGCGTTGGATACTTCGTACGTCGCTGCACGCTCACGCATTGCAGGAATCCTTATTGATAGAAAAGAGTATCCAGAAGCAGAGAAGCAACTTATCGAAGCTCTGCACTGGAATGAAAGTTCCTTCATTGCAAACTATCAAATGTATCGATTACGAATGGCGCAGGGGAGGGAGGGGGAAGCGCAGCTGTATTATGAACGTGCAAAAGAGTTGAGACCGGGGGCGGAGGAGTTGCAGGAGTAATGACTTTATCCATGTCGCTTGTTCTTTCTCTCATTATGAGGCGGCTTTTTCCCTTTGTAACGCTTCGGCGGATTGCCGTATTGCTGCGCGAAGGCGATTGCGTAGGCTTCGCGGTCCTTGGTGGAGTGGTTGCGGTCGTCGAGAAGATGACCGATCTCATGAAGAATCACATCTTCAAGGCAAAAAATACGTATGGATTCCTGTGTCCAATGGCATTCCCAAAGGTGTTCCTCTTCATTCCAAATCCACTTGGCTCCACATCGGGTCAAGCTGTTTTTGAAAGCAGGAAGTACATTTGCATTATATTTCTCGATTCCTGATCGTTCGATTGGAAAGAGATACACCGTGGATTTCCATTGCATCCCGTAACAAGGTTTTAAAGATTTTTTGCGCAGTCGTGGTAAGCAGAGGTGATCGAAGCGTTGGGCAAGCTCTTTGCGAATAGAGCGGGGGAGTTGCGATAATCTCTCCAAAATGTCCTCCGGCGAGACGGGGTGAGCAAAGCCATAGCCGGGATCTTCCACGTGGCACTGAGGGTACTGCAATGCCCGTGCTTCTTCCGCGCGATGTGGAAATTCCGGCGTACTGATTCCAAATGGATTCTGTCCAGTCTTTTGCCCTGTGGTTACTTTGCGTATGTGTGCGTTATAGCCTTGGGCTATGTGTGTTATGGCAGCAGCTTTGGGACAGTGTGGTGTGCGAAATGCCTCAGGATTCCATGGAGATTGCAGCATTGGCGGGTAATGATATCGCAGATGTGCGTTTCACTACGATAGAACTTCGGTAGAATCATCGTACGGAGAGATGGCCGAGTGGTCGAAGGCGCGCGACTCGAAATCGCGTAGGCCCCAAAAGGGTCTCGAGGGTTCGAATCCCTCTCTCTCCGCCACAGGTGAATTCGCGCTGAGTCCGAGTCCGCCGCAGGCGGACGATGGACGAAGCCGAAGATCCTGTGTCCCCGTAGCCGCAGCGAAGGGGACAAACCGACATCCAGTAGCCACCTGCGAGCCAGGAGGATGCGGGTGTTATGGGACGGGACGCTACAGGCAGAACTCGTTTTTTAAATATCATAAGGATTATCATATTCTGCTTCCGCTTCTTGAAGGGTCACGTAGCCCACCCCCCCTTCAAGAGCATGTTGTAGTTTTTTCTCTAAATCTTGTGCTATTGCAAAAAGTTCTTGCACACATTCGTCATGACGATTTTGAATGGTCTGTATATTTTCTCCTCTTATTCTGGCCATCTTCACATCCAATGTAGCGATCTCCCAACCCAGTTCTTCAATTCTTTTGCTGATTATCACTGCACTATCTTCATCCATAATTTCAGGTGCGAAGGTTCGAAGATATTTAATCGCATTCAGAAGATGCATACGAGATGTTGCGTTCACTGAACGAGTTTGTCCCATGACGATCCTCTCATCTCCATGATGCGCACACCCCAATTTTCTATCTCTGTCCGGGCACATCGCGGGAAATGCAGCTGAAGAATGGAATAATTCAACGAATCCTCCAGGATCACGTATTGGAATTCCCGATGCCTTTAGCTGTTCGAGAGGAACAAGCGTGTCATGAAACAATCTGCACATATGAGTCCGTACACCTTGAGAAGTCATTTGCGATATTGCATCGAAACTTTGAGCTAGTTTATTTACAAATCCGGGCCGATCGAACGTAGAATCATGATTTCGGTTACTTTCTGAAGGCACTACTGTCATAATATATATTATATCATATTTTAAAAATTTTGATATCTCAACGTCACGGAGCCTCAAAGCGAGATGAGGTAGAACTCGAAGATATCATCCGAAAATAGCATGGATTGTCATTTTGACGCATAATTCCTTACAAAACCACCATTCCGTCAATTGCTTTTGCCAACCCGAATTCACCATTTGATGAAGATTATTGGCTTGCAGAGGCGTTTGGCAATGCTACTATCTCGCCGTCTTATTCATTCCCCCCTATCTCCATGTCCTACGTCGTAGCTTCGAAAATCAAGGAGCTTATCAAGAAGCACAACATGATGGCTGC
>CALRCM010000010.1 GCA_943354555.1 Candidatus Peribacteria bacterium
GGGGGATACATTCAGGAAAAAGATGAGGAGTACTTCCAGAAGCATCTCAAGCATTCAATGATCACGTTCGATGGTGCTTTGTATACACAGAAGGACGCACAGGCATGTATTCAGCTTTTTCGCGGTCTCAATTACGGCGAGTGGTTTCCTGTAGTCGAAGGAGTGCGGGCTCAGTTTCTCGATGCTGGTCATATCGTCGGGTCTTCCATGATCGTCATCGAAGCGACGGAGAACGGCCATACGCATCGTATCGGATTCTCCGGCGATCTCGGACGCAAGCATCTCCCGATCATCCGTGATCCTGAGGCTATGCCTCCGGTAGAGACGCTGATCTGCGAGAGTACCTACGGTAACCGCACGCACGACGACATAGCAACTGCGCGTGAGAAACTGCGAGACATCATTGTGAAGACTGCGCGCCGAGGAGGCAAAGTCCTCATCCCAGCGTTTTCTCTCGAACGCACGCAGGAGATTATCTACGATCTCCATCTCCTTTGGGACAGCAAACAGATTCCAGCTCTTCCTATCATCATTGACTCGCCACTGGCGCAGCGCGTGACGGACGTCTTTATGAAGCACCCGGAGTGCTACGACAAACATATCTATGATGATTTTCTCAGTCGCGCGCATAATCCCTTCCAGTTTTCTCTCGTTCGCTATACAGGCACCACGGATGAGAGCAAGGCGCTCAATGGCACCCCTGGGCCGATGATCATCATGGCGGGATCGGGTATGTGCGAAGCAGGTCGCATCCGTCACCACCTGAAAAATGAATTACCCGATGCAAGAAACTCTGTAGTGGCTGTCGGATACATGGCGGAAAATACCTTAGGTCGTCGGGTAATCGATCCGACACTTTCTGAAGTGAAGATTTTTGACGAACTCGTCGCCAAGAAAGCCGAAGTGATCTACATCCACGCGTACTCCGGACACGCGGATATGGCAGATCTCGACACATTTGTTTTGCCTATTCAAGGACTCAAGCGTGCGATTTTTGTACACGGAGAACCTATTCAGATGGAGCCGTTTGCCCGTCGACTGCAGGCGATACACCCTGAGCTTATTGTCCATATGCCGGAGAGGGAGGAGGAGATAGAGATATAAATTGAGAATTGCAGTTGGGATTACGAGCTATATGCTGGTTCTATGGTCTCTTCGCGCTACACATTTTCCCAGATGGTCCGCATTGTGTTGGCTGTAGGGTGGTCGGATTTTGTCTTGAAATACAGAGGCTCTGTGCTTGGATACCTGTGGTCACTGCTCGCTCCGCTCGCCAAGTTTCTCGTTATCTATTACGTCTTCAAGCCGCTTGTCGGCGGCGCCATCCCGCAGTATTCACTCTACCTGTTTCTGGGAATCATCATGTGGGAACACTTCACGGTGACGACGACGCACTGCATGTCAGCTCTGCAGGAGAAACAGGCGTTCTTTCTAAAAATTCCCTTTCCACGTCTTGTGATCATGTTCATCGTCGGATGGACAAATATGATCATATTTCTCACACACTTTTTCATCTTCATAGTTTTTCTTCTTTTCACAGGTGATATCTACATTATGCCCTGGCTCTACGTACCGGTTATTCTTTTGCATATGACGCTGCTTGCACTTGGGGTGGGGATGCTCCTTGCATCGTACTGCCTGAAGTATCGGGATCTTCTTCATTTGTGGGGCATCCTGTCGCAGGTGCTGTTCTGGCTGACTCCTATTACGTACGCATACAAGCTTGATACACCAATTTCTCAGCAGTGGAGGAGCATGCTCAGCATGATGTATCATCCATCACTCCATACGGCGTTTGATCTCTTTGTCCAGTTCCAGCCTTTGAGTCTACTCATTTATGACATGCGACGAGTGACGCTCTATGCCGCTGATCTTGCCTTTCCTTCCGTGGCACACATTGGCGGAGTCACATTGCTTCTGACTGCGTTCTGTACCGTTGCCGCAGTGATTTTTCAGCGTCGCAGCCGGTATTTCATCGAAGAGTATTAACGTACACTTTGGTTGTGGCACCGATTACACTCTCCTGCCGGCATCTCATAAAGACCTTTCAGCATATGCGGATTCCTGTTCGGCATCTGCAGGAGCGTATCCTGCTCCCTCATCGCAAAAAGGATATGTGGACAACGAAAGCCGTTCACGATGTTTCTTTGGAGCTTTCAGAGGGAGAGTGGGTGGGGATCTACGGCCCGAATGGATGCGGAAAGACGACACTCCTGCGTATGCTTGCCGGATTGCTTACGCCGGATTCGGGATCAGTACATTGTGATACAGACGCCTCCTGTTTTTTTGAGCTCAGTATTGGTTTCCATGAGGAGCGAACGGCAGCGGAGAATGTCCGGATGCATGCGATGCTGCAGGGGCTGAATCGCAGGGAAACGGAGGCGGTGCTCCAGAGTGTCTATAATTTTGCTGGCATAGAGGATCATTGGGATCTTCCTATGAAGTGCTACTCCACAGGTATGCGCTTTCGTGTCGGGTTTGCCGTCGCAACGGCGGCGCCTTCGCCGCTGCTTCTTCTGGATGAAATTCTTGCGGTTGGCGATGCTCATTTTCAGGAACGATGCAAAGAGCGACTGGCCCACCTGAAACGCAGCGGCCACTCCGCGCTCGTTGTGAGCCACGGAATAGGGGATCTGGAAAGGATGTGTGACCGCATTCTTTTTATGGAAAAAGGTCAGATCGTAGAGGAGAAAAGAGCGTCACCGTCTCTATCTGGAGTCAAAGAGTAGGCACCTGTGGAAGGCTATTGTTTTTGCAGGATGCAGAGAATTTCATTCCCATCCTGAAGGGTCCATAGTTTTTCCAAAGGTACAATGCTGCATGCATAATCCAAGAACTCCAGAAATTCCCTCTCAGTCCAGACATGGAAGTGGATGCTATAGGACATCTTCATAAGCTCCATAGACTTTTTTTTACATACATGCTCATCGGTGATCTGACACACATATTTTGTCCATTCATCGTAGTGCGCTTCTCTTGAGCGCTCGGCTCCGAACGCGTGATCATCGATGATATGTTGGAGAGAGGTAACCGGGCGCGCATGGTCAAATGTAAAGCGTTTATCTGGAACGGCCATGTACAGCATTCCTCCGGATTGCAAAACGCGTGCAAACGCTTGAAGTGTAGTAATAGGATCTTCACAATGCTCCAAAAAATGGTTGGCGATAACAAAACTTTGTGAGGAGTCCGCGAACGTGAGAAGAGTTTCTCCATCGTCGACAATATCGACATAGAATGGCGAATTTTGGAGGTCGGGATAGTGTTTGCGCAGTTCCTGCATCGGCAGTCGGTCGACATAGACTGCATGTGCATATGGTGGAAGTGGAAGAGGGCCGTGGAGTGCGCCGATCTCCAGCCCCTTACCGCGCAAGCACGCGGCTGCAAGTGGAGGGCGAAACCGCGACGGGTGCTTTGTTTCCGGAGTGAGAGTGTTCATGGAACCACAGGCGGTAGGCAAGAATAGCGTACAACAGTCGTGCGCAATCAGCACCTTTCATATGCTCTTGCAGCAGCGCTATGCAAGCATTCGGCCTACATCCATCATCCTGTTGTAATCGAAAAACATCCTCCGCAAATGATCGCCAGTGACCACGGAGCCATGTACCTATGGGCACTGCGAATGCCTGCTTTGGACGACGATAGATCTCTGGAGGAAGAAGATCACAAAACGCTTCGCGCAAAACCACTTTGCTTACAGTTCCCGTGCGTTTGTAATGCGAAGGAAGACCGAGAGCGTACTCGGCAAGTGGAACGGAGAGAAATGGACATCGGGCCTCTATGGATGAGGCCATAGTCATTTTGTCTGTTTTCATAAGAAGATCATCGGGGAGCCATGTACGTATGTCCTCTTCTTGCGCCATGAGCAATGCGTCGTTTCGTCGGAAGTTTGGCATCCGGAAGCGATGGTACTTTTTGGGCGCAGAAAGAAGGAATTGCCTTTGCGCTACGCTCGACACCAGTGGGAAGCCACTGTCTGTGACCTCTTTTTCTCTCCAAAGATTTTGTAGAAAATTTTGCGTTTGACCCGCGTGCGCATAGTACGCATAGCCACCAAAAATTTCATCTGCGCCATCTCCCGTAAGGAGTACGCGTACGGTTGTTTTGGCATCATGGGCAAGGAGATAGAGTGGCAGAAGTGCTTGATCGCCGCATGGCTCATCCATGGAAGCGATCACCTTGGGCAGCGTACGCAGTCCCTCTTCCGGTGTAAGAGTATGAGGATGCAATACGGCACCCACATGTTGCGCAAGAGTGCGGGCTGCAGAGGATTCATCGAATGCTTCCTCAGAAAATCCCATGTTGAATACCGGAATACCGGGTATTTCTTTTGCAGCGATTGCCGTGATGATGCTTGAGTCCAGACCTCCACTGAGCACTGTTCCCACGGGCACATCGGCCCGAAGCCGGTCCATAACACTTTTTGTAACAAGCGCACGCACTGTTGTAGCAGCATCTGGGAGACTGTCTTGCGTTTTTACCGGATGGATCTTGGCAAAGCACCGTGAATGCCATACTCCTGTATTCCCATCTATAGTGATCACATGTCCTGGCTGGAGTTTATGGACACTCTGAAGAATGGTTGAAGGACCGGGGACATAATGCAGGCGGAAATAATCATGAAGACTGGCAGCATCGATCTGCATGGGGATGACTCTGGCAGACAGCATCGCCTGCATTTCCGATGCGAATGCAAAATATTTCTGGCCGGCTATGTAGTAAAGGGGCTTTTCTCCAAAGACATCACGCGCGATGAATGCGCGGCGCTTGTGTATATCGAGCAAGGCGAAGGAAAACATTCCATCGAGGCGCTGTAGCAATCCGTCGATACCCCATTGTTCATAGCCATGAACAAGAACTTCCGTGTCACAGCGACTAAAAAATGTATGACCACAAGATTGCAGCGTATGACGCAGATCGGTGTCGTTATATATTTCTCCATTAAGTACGGCGATTACGGAGCCATCTTCATTCTTTATCGGCTGATCACCACGTTCATGGTCGACGATTCGGAGCCGTCGTACAGCGAGACTTGCCCATGCATTATGAAAGCAGCCTTCACTATCCGGCCCTCTATGCACCATGCACTGCTGCATAGATCTGGCGAGGTCTTGCGCGTGAGGGTGAAAGCCGATAATGCCAGCTATACCGCACATACGGTGGCAGAATTTTTCTGCAGTGAGGAAGCCAATATTTGTAGAAGGAGATGGGAAAGTTCTTTGCCCCGTATTTCGGTTGTATAGCGCTGCAGCATATCTTTTTTGGCATTCTCCCCCATAGTCTTTCGTAGGCTTGCATTGCGCAGTAGAAGCTCAAGTGATGCATACCACTCCTGAGGAGTTTTACAGAGAAATCCATTATCCCCTGATGTGATTGCTTCTGTGTACCCATCTGTAGCGGATGCAATGGTTGGAATGCCTACCATAGCTGCTTCCAGATATTTTAATTCACTCTTTGCTTCCGCAAAAGGATTCCCGTATTCCAGTGGAGCGAGATTGATGGATGTCTTTGCCAGTATGGATGGCACTTGTTGCCAGGGGACAAAAGATATGCGTTCGATCTGCGCATCTACACTCAGAAGTAGTGATGGTACTTGCAGAAATCCACAAACACGCAACCTCACAAAAGGATAGTTCTCAAGAATTTTTTTAAGACTACTTGCGCAGGCAAGAAAATCGACATCATGTGACGGCGTTCCGCTGAAATAGCCGATGGTGATGATATTCGGGTTTTCATTTTCTCGTTCGTATATTGCTTGCTCTGCATACTGACGCATCTCGATGCTGGTAGCATTTTTGCAGATGAATGTCGGCATCTGCGGAAAACGATTCTGTATGCATCGTTGGAGCGCATGTGTGGTGACCATTGCGGCATTGCACAGGGCAAGGACCTTGCCGTAGTCATGCAGAGATTCCTTCAGCCCCATTTCCCTGTTGTTTTGCATGGCAATTTTTCCATGAAGGTGCGCATCATCTTTTTCCTCAAAAAGGAGGTCATCGATATCGAAAATAACAATCTTTCCTTTCGCTTGTACTGTACGGATAAACGAAGCTACTTTCTGGGAATAGGAGACGCGATGGAGAATAAACATGGAAAAACTATCGTCAGCATAACGCTCTTCCAAAGCTTCTACAGGCAGGGTTTTCGTATGCCACCCTTGCAAGCGCAGTGCTTCTGCCTGATGACAGACGCGATAGCGAAATGTATCTCCTGATGCCTCGCTTAAAAAAAGCACAGAAGGATTGCGTACTGGTTTTTTTTGAGGTGGGAGAACAGATGGCGACGGAGCGAGGAGATCTGCAAAAGCGTTCGTCATTTTCTCCTCGGTAAATTGCTCCTGCACGCGTTTATATGCATTGCTTGCGAGGTTTTGTGCCAAGGCGGGGATTTCCAACATTGAAAGAATGTTTTGTGCAAGCATAGTTGTATTTCCGGGGAGCGTGAGCAGGCCATGACGCATGTGCTGTATTTGCTCGGGGATTCCATAGATGTTTGTGGCAACTATGGGGACTTCAAATGCCATAGCTTCGAGAATGACACGGGGAAAGGATTCAATGAACGAATTGCAGACTAATACATCCGAAAGTCTGAAAAAATCAAAAACATCCGCCGTTTCATCGAAGAGGAAAAAGGCTTCTCTTACACCACTCCATTCCGCCTTCTGAAGCACATTGTTGATGTATCGCTGCGCAGCTTCATTGGGGATTTTTCCGACGAGGACAAATGTTGTTTTCCGATCAGATCGTTTTCCTTGAACTTGTAGCGCGCTTTCTACAAATTCCGCTTGTCCCTTTCGAGGCGTGATCGTTCCGATGCAGGAAATAATTTTCCCATCAGGAGGGAGTCGGTACTTTTGGCGTAGAGCCATTTTCGTATGACTGGCTTTGTACGTATCGATTAGATCTGTATCTACTCCATTGTGGATGACACAAAACTGTCCTTTGTCGAATGCTGCATAGCGTTCTTTGGTTGCGCGTGCGACAAAGACGACATGATGTGCAAGATCAAAATGTTTTTGGGAGATGCCAGGGTACTTGCGAAAGTACGATTCTTTTTCAGATTCTCTGATGACCCATATGACCCGTGCACGAGGCATCTGCTTGCGGATATACGGGACAAGATGGAATCCTGTAATGGTATTAATGATGGTAGCATCAACATGTGTCTCATCAAGATGTGCATGCAGCACATTTGCTCTTTCCGGTTGATCAAAACAACAGGGATCGACAACAAACTTAATATGCAGAGCTTCGTATTTTTCCCGTATGGGTCCATCTATTGCGGAAAATACAATGCAGGTATGCCCGCGACTGCGCAAATTTTTTGCCAGCGCGAAGAGAGAGAGCGTGGCGCCCTCCAGTGCAGCATTGTGTGTGAAGAGAGCTATGGTCATACGTCCGCAGAGAGAACAAATCGCTCACTTTTCCGGGAGAAGTGTGGATTCACATAAGGGTCATTTTGCATAAGCATTGGCCACTTTTTCAGTAATGCCAGATGTGACCGATCGTGTGGGCAGTATTTGGGACGTGTGGCCGATTCATGGTGGTACAAGACCGCATGCGGGGTCCAGGCAGTACGGTATCCCTTTTCCCTGATCTTCAGGCAGTAGTCCACGTCGTTGTAGCCAACGGGGAAGCATTCTTCATCCAGCCCTCCTACCTCTTGAAAGCATGTTTTTCGCGTGAGCATACATGCGGCAGTAACAGCAGCGCAGTTTCGCAATACACGGTTGCTGTAGCGGTACCCCCAGGCGTTGCCTGGGATATATTTGTTGGTATTGGCAGCAGTGGTTTCTAGAAGTGACACTCCTCCATGCTGAATGGTGTGATCCGGATAGAGTAATTTTGCGCCAACAGCACCAATGTGCTTGTCCATCAAGAGAACTCCCACCATTTCTTCCAACCATGTTGGCGTGATGATTTCCGTGTCGTCATTCAGGAAGAGCAGTAGCTCTGTTGGTGATTTTTCCACTGCGGCATTGATAAGACGGGAAAAATTGAATTCGGGAGTGTTGATGTTGATAACGTGAAGTGATTGTTTATGCAAAAACTTCAGTGTAGCGGGATCCGATATCCCGTTATCGACGATCAGAAATGTGAACGGTACTGCAGATGTAGTTTTTTGGATGGATTGTATGCATTGCTGGAGAAGATTTCCTTTTCCTTTCGTAGGAATGATGATGGTTACGGGATTCTTTGGGGGAGGAGTGAATGCAATGCGATATATACCCAAACCCGCAGCTTCGGCGCTTTCGGCATACTCCGCAGACGCCGGTGCTCCTCTGCGTATCAGCGCTTCCTGTACCGCGAGGCGTCCACGCTCAAGACTTATGGGATTTTTGGATGCAGATTGCGGTACATTCCGCCAATGGTAAAGAATTTCGGGAATGTGGGCGATGCGCTGGGTTGTCTCGGAGAGGCGCAGAAAAAAATCATAGTCTTGTGCCCCATCAAAAGCTGTTCGATAGCCATCGAGTTCCTGGAATAGGGTTCTTCGTATGATTTTCCAATGACCGACATAGCAAAAAGAAAGGAGAAGCTCGGGGCTCCAGTCCGGTTTAAATGCCGGCGCATATCGCCAGCCCTTTTCATCCATCAGATCATCATCTGTATAGAGGGCGTCCAAAGGCACCGCTGCGTTTTGCAAAAAAGATGCTACTTTTTCCAGTGCATTAAGTTCCAGTACATCGTCGTGATCGAGAAACGCGACATACTCGCCTGTAGCAAGAGAAGCACCGACATTCGTTGCAGTACTGATACCACCGCGTATATGTAGCCTTTTGAAGCGAATTTTATGTGGAAATACTTCTGCAAATTCCTTAGCAATTTTTTCTGGGAGAGGGGAGCTTGAACCATCGTCAACCAGAATGAGTTCCCAGTGGAGGTATGTTTGCTCCACGACGGAATTCAGCGCTTTGCGCAGGAAAATTTCGTCGGAGTTATACAGAGTCACGATGATGGAAATAGTCGGCGTTGAGGAAAGTTCGTTTGCAGCTCTTCTGCTTGAGGCTACGCGTTGTGGAGAGAGCCAGTGCATCTGTTGCCATTTTGTATAATCCTCATCTGAAATATTTTCAGGGATGAAGGTTTGTGGTTGCTCCATTATTTTTTCAGGTTTGGCATCTGTTTTCTTTGTAAAAAAAGATCGCAGAAAATATTCTGCTTGCCGGATCGGATGTGTGAATCTCCAGCTTTTTGAGTGCATGATTCGTTCCAAGGTTTGCTCTTTGATGGATAGATGGTGGATGTTCTCTTCAAGCGCTATACGGGTTTGCTCATACTCTTGTTCAAGCGCTATATGAGCGTGCTTCATACGCTCCAGATCTCTTTCGGCTTCCTTCCATTTTTCCTCAAATGCTTTTGCAAGGTTTTCAGCCACCTGCGCTTGATGCAGGACATCATTACACTGATTTTCGAAATACCCCCGTGTCAGCATCTCGCGCACTCGATCCATTTCGAGGGATTCCATATGCGCAAAGTGATTGCCAGTGCACTGCAGAGACATGCAAAAATCTTTCAGTCGGGTGTTTTTTGCAAGGAGTTGCTTAGAAACAATAATAGTCAAACCGTGAAAGCCGGGGATGCGGATGCAGAGCATTTCTTGCTCTGATTTCTTCATAAAGTCTTCGACAGCCGCATGTACTCCATTTTGGGGGCCACCTTCTTCGATCGCATTACAGTGCGATGGATTAATCTTTCCAAGAGCTCCATCTAATTGGACGCCCTTTTTGGCATACGGTTTACGGTATGCATGCGGGATATCAGAAGGATCATAATAGAGATCGCGGTGTGCATATGGCCAGCCGGTATCATGCAGGAACATCACCGGAGGAAATCCGGATTGTCCGATTTTTTTCTGTAAAAGAAGAAGCTCATGGTAGACGGTGTACCAATTGTGGTCTCCGTCGATCAGTACGGCGTCGCACTTTGGAAGGAGGGGGAGTACCTCCAGGCTCTTTTTCCTGTGAAAAGTGCATATCTGATAGTGCTCTTGCTCCCACTCTGCAAGAGAACAGCTTGGATTCGGGTCAATCGCATGGAGAAAGCCATCATGTTCCTTGCAGTACTGCAGGATGTTTTTTGTATTCTTTCCTTCTCCAATGCCGATTTCCACGATGGTACGGGTGCAGGAAAGATCCAGTGTCGGCCTGATAACAGTGTCCCAAAATCTATACATAGAGGAGGCAAAGCGTAACAGAGAGTATGGTAGACTAGTATCATGAGTTCGGCTTTGAGCAAGAAAGACATCGTTTGTTCGAAAAAAAGCATTATTGATCGCTATGGCGAATGGGTTGGATACAATATTCATCTTTCCCATGGTATTTATACGAAGGGCGCGGACGTATCTGCTGGTGTGCAGGAGCGGAGATACCTCCAAGTGATCGCGGATCTGTTGCGTAAGCCTTTTGCCGACTTACGCATTCTTGATCTTGGGTGTCTGGAAGACGGAGTGGCCATTGAATGTGGAATGCAAGGGGCGGAGGTAGTTGGCATCGATGGACGGGCAGCACACATCGCAAAAGCTCGCTGGACTGCGGAAGTCCTTGGTTTAGAACGCGTGCAGCTTTGGCAGGATGATGTTCGCAATATCACGCTTCAGAAGTATGGATCTTTTGATGTGATTTTTTGCCTGGGTCTTTTGTATCACTTGGATGCTCCATCGCTTCTGCCGTTTCTTCGCAGTATCTATGGCATGACGGATAGCATTGCTATGTTCGATACACATGTAAGTCTTGGGCCGGAAACTTCCTTTGAAGATGGAGGGAAAACGTACTACGGGAGGATTATGTCAGAACATCGTGAGGGCGCATCGGATGAGGAAAAACTGTCGAGTGTATGGGCATCTCTCAATAATCATGAGAGTTTTTGGTTCACGCGTACTTCACTCTTTAATGCATTGTGTCATGCAGGTTTTTCATCGGCATATGAGAATCACGTTCCTATTATTCCTGCGGCACTCTATCTCGATCGGTGCACTGTACTTGCACTAAAGAGAAGTCCCGTTACGCTGCGATCGGTTCCTCCTGCGTGTGTATCTTGCGTGTGTGAGGGGGCGCCAGAGATAGATTCCTCAAGCAGACACCAGCTTCCACCGCAGCCCCTCTACGCATACCCGCCCTATAGTGGGTAATTGCTGAGAATTACCGCAAGGATCCAACGGATATCACAATCCGATACTTGCAGAGGCTCCCTTCATTGCTTCAAGAGTAATGCCCACAAATTCGTCGAGTGGGATCCCCAATAATGTGTCGCATTGTTTGATCTGTTCACGATCGACCTGTGCTGCGAAGGATTTATCCTTTAGTTTCTTGGTCACGCTCTTTACTTCGACATCGGCGATCTTCTTACTTGGCCTAACGTACGTCACCGCGATGATAAAGCCCGTAAGCTCGTCGACACAGTAGAGGCATTTTCGCAGCATCGTATCCAGTGGATACGTAGCTCCATACTTGCTCTGGTAGTGTGCACGGATATCCCCGAGGAGCTCATCCGGCGCCTTTATTGTCTTCAGAAGATGAGCAAGTGTGTCTCCGCAGTGCGCTTCATAGTCTTTGTCGAGCTTGTCCCAGTCGAGATCATGGAGCATGCCGGCGACTTTCCACGTCTGCGAGTCTCCACCGAATTTTTTGGCGAGGGCTTCCATTGCGGCACCTGTCGCAACAAGATGAGCACGGGTCTGGTCTGTATGTTCTTCCAAAAGTCCATGTGCAGCAGGAAGAAGATGGCCGTAGTCGGCGTGCTGGAGGAGGGGAGTGGTAGATGCATCCATAGGTGTGGTTGAAGAAGACGAAGAAGACGAAGAAGACGAAGAGGACGAAGAGGACGAAGAGGACGAAGAGGAATCCGTCTTTTTATTCTTCTTCGTCTTTTTCGTCCTATTATCAATATTTTTATTACCATCTTCCTGCTTTCCCAACGGCTTCATGAGCGGGAACAGCACCACATCCCGCAAATTACTTTGCTGCGTAAGAAGGGCCACGATACGGTCGATGCCCATGCCCCAGCCCGAACACGGTGGGCAGCCGTACGAGAGTGCTGTGACGAAGTCATCGTCTTTACGATGTGCGTCTCCGTCCCCGCCGGCCGAAGCTTTGGCTTGCTGGGAAAATCGCTCGTCTTGGTCGACGGGATCGACGAGCTCGCTATAGGCGTTAACGATTTCCCATCCTCCGACGACGAGCTGGAAGCGGTCGGTGATGAGTGGGTTTTCATCATTGCGGCGCGCAAGAGGGGAGAGATCGATCGGGTGACCGGTGATAAATGTCGGTTGGATGAGCTTTGGACGGCTGACCTTCTTATATAACTGGTCGATGAGATTTCCGCGTCCGAGTTTTTCTACGGGGACATCGAGCTGTATCCATTTTTCTTTCATGGCTCGTCGGAGATCATCTGCAGTGGTACACGTGTCAAAGTCGATGCCACAAGATTGAAGGATCGCTTCCCTGAGTGTTAGGCGGGGCCACGGGGGTTGGAAGTGGACCTCGGTGAGCTTCCCTTCACGATCGGGGATTTTTACGGATGTTGTCCCGAGGAGCTCTGTCAGAACGGATTGCAGCATCTGCTCCGTAAATGCCATGTTGCGCTGGTAGTCCCAGTATGCAGCGTAGTGCTCGACCATGGTGAAATCTTGGAGATGTGATGGATCCAGTCCTTCATTGCGAAAGACCCGTCCAAGTTCAAAGACTCTGTCGAAACCTCCAACGAGACATTCCTTTAAATACGTTTCAGGGGCGATGCGCAGGTAGACATCAAGATCGTATGCGGCGTGGTGCGTTTGGAATGGTGATGCAAGTGCACCCGATGCGGCGTTGGTAAGGATGGGCGTTTCCATCTCCAAAAATCCGTGTTGCCAATAAAATTCCCGGATCTTGCGTATGAAATTACTACGAAAGGTGAAGCGTTCGAGAGTCGCGCGGTTGCTTAGAAGATCGAGATACCGCTGGCGCCAGAGCGTTTCCTGATCTGCGACTCCATGCCATTTCTCCGGCGGTTGACGGAGTGATTTACTGAGCATCTGCAGCGTTGTGACAAGCACTGTCGGCTCGCCTTTTTGTGTCGTGAATCTCTCACCCGCAATACCGACGATGTCTCCAAGATCGATGGATTTCATCGCATCCTTATAGATTTCTTTCCCGAGACGGTCTTCCTGCAAAAGAATCTGCACTCTGCCTGTGTGATCCTGGATCTGCCCGAATGCCATTTTTCCCATGTCGCGCCACAGCATGATCCGTCCCGCAATAGTTGCTGTTGTTCCGTCAGCAATGGAAGGGATTTCACTCGCTGTATGTGTTCGTTCAAACCGTGCAGCGTAGGGATTGATGCCCCGCTTGCGCAGCTCCGCTACTTTTTTGAGACGAAAGGGATCCATAAGCGTTGCCAGAATAGCGTTTTTTCTGCGGTAGTCATATGTGATCGTTCTGTGGCGGACGGAGGTCGGTTTACACATGATATGGTTACTCTTTGTTACACTGGCGTTCATGTTCCGTGTTCAGCGTGTATGTCATTGGTGCACCATGCTTATTCTCATGGTCTTCATCGCAGAAGCTGGGAGTTTTTTTGCATTGTCGATCATTCAGCGTGAGTTGTATTCCCTCCGCGACATAGAAGCAGCGCGACAGAAAAGAACAGGGGAAGAAAACATGATACCTCTCGAGGAGAAGGTTGATATCACCGCTAGTTTTGGTGAAGAACCAACTTCCCTTCATCCCTATCTTGGGTTTTCTCTGACTCCACGAGTAGACGAACAGATTGGCTCTGGTACGGTCACCATGGATGAAATCGGGTTTTCCCCCTATGGAGGAGAGGTCTTCCGTTCAAGGGATCCGGATACTGTCATTGTGGGAATCGTTGGCGGATCCGTTGCCCATAATTTCGGGGCAGGAAACGGCGCCACTATTCTTTCGCAGATGTTGCAGCGGGATGAGCACTTCAAAGGAAAAGCATTTCGCTTTACGACAATGGCACTCGGCGGCTACAAGCAGCCACAGCAATTGATTGCGCTCAACTATCTCCTCGTACTTGGGGCACAGTTTGATATCGTCATTGACCTCAGCGGTTTCAATGAAGTGACACTACCCTTCCACGAAAATATCCCTGTTGGTTTGCATCCCCTCTATCCGAGAAGTTGGCATTTGCTTGCTGGAGATCTTTCCTCCCATCATCTGGGTCTCATTGGGCGTATTGCTTGGCTCCGTCAACTTCGCAGTACTATTGCACAGTGGAGCAGATGGGGGATTTGTAATAAGAGTTATGTCTGTGGATTGGTATGGCATGTCTTCGACCATGGCATAGCGCAGGGTATACTTTCGGCGAATGTCGCATTGATGATTCCTGATGGCGACGAAGGTGTAGATCCTATGTTTGCCGGTCCACCGTATGGCAAAAGTGGTACGGGTGCTGCTCTTAAAGTGATCGTAGCTAGCTGGAAAAACGGAGCGCAGCTTATGCAGGATCTCGGTCGGGCGCATAGTTTTCGTACATTCACATTCCTCCAGCCCAGTCCGTATTTTGGTAGTAAGCCGCGATCATCTCAAGAGCGTGAAATTCTTGTTCCTGGCAATTGGGCGGACATGCATGGTTCCCGGGGCTACCCGTTGCTGCAGGATGCCGTAAAAGAGCTTGCGGATGCCGGATATTCTGCCGTTGATCTGACGGATGTTTTTCATGATCACCCCGAGCAGATCTACGTGGATTCCTGTTGCCATGTTGGCGCTCGAGGTAATGAGATTCTTGCAGAGGCAATAGCAAGGGAGATTTTGAAAAGATGGTGATACGTATTGACGGCATTGGTGTTTGTCCCCACAATGCCCGCGCTTACGTTCCAGTTCGGTGTTGTGTAGCAACGAGCCGAACCCAATGAACCTCCAAGCTTATGTCAGGACTTATCGCCCGCAAACTCGGCATGTCACGTGTGTTCCTCGATGGAGCAGCCGTTGCTGTCACCTACCTTCAGGTAGAGCCGAATATCATCGTCCGTACCAAGAACACAGAGAAGGACGGTTACAACGCAATCATCCTCGGTATTGGCTTAAAGAAGATCAAAACGCGTAAAGGAAATGAATTAAAGAAGTTTGCACATCAAAAGGAGTGGCGTGTGGATTCTCTGGAAGGACTCGATACAGGAAAGGAGGTCACTATCGAGACGATCCCTGCAAAAACACTCGTTACGATTACCTCTATCAGCAAGGGAAAGGGTTTCCAGGGCACGATCAAGCGTCACCATTTCGCAGGAGGCCCCGCTTCACACGGATCGCACTTCAAACGCGAGCCGGGTTCTGTAGGAATGAGAGAAATGCCGGGACGCATCCATAAAGGCAAGCGCATGGCAGGACACATGGGAAGCGAGCAGGTGACCGTTCACGGTCGTCCGGTTGTTGTTTGTGATACAGAAAAACGCGTTCTTGCCGTCAGAGGCCCTGTTCCGGGCCCAAATGGTTCCGCCGTTTTCCTTACTGTTGAATCCTTGCCCACCACATGAAAATCGATGTCTACACCTCTGCCGGCGTAAAGAAGGGCTCTGCGGAGCTCCCTGCGGTGTTGTTTGAAGCAACCGTGAATCATGGTCTCATGCATCAGGCCGTTGTGCTTCAGCAGAGCAACCGTCGTCACCCGATCGCGCACGCAAAAAACCGATCAGAAGTCATCGGTTCTACCAAGAAAGCATACCAGCAGAAGGGTACGGGGCGCGCCCGTCGCGGTCCGATTCGTTCGCCACTTCTTCGTGGAGGAGGTAAGGCATTTGGGCCGAAGTCTGTTCGTAATTTTAGCAAGGATATGCCAAAAAACATGCGTCGCAATGCCCTTCTTTCTTCGTTGACGTCACAGGCCAAAGTCGGTGCCATCGTCGGTCTGGAGAGCTATCCGGATACGGTGAAGACAAAGGATGCTGCGTTGTGTCTTTCCAAAATGCCCCTCGTTGCCGGTAAGCGCCTCCTTATTGTTACGCCTGCAAAGCACCGCGGCATAGCTCTGTCCACCCGCAATATTCCTCTGGTGCGCGTTATTACCGCAGCCTATCTCAATCCGGAGGATGTTCTTGCTGCTCGCCACATCATCTTCTTTGTCGACGCCATCGCTGAAGCAGAGAAGATCTTCGGTAGCAGAAAAGATCGCACAGAGCGGGATGCACGGGAGGATAAGGGTGACAAGATTCAGAAGAGTCCGAAGATCCAAAAAAGCCCCAAAAAGAAGTCATCCAAGCCCGCTCCTTCCTCTGCAAAATAATGGACCTCTCTCGCGTCATTCTCGGCAGTATCGTAACCGAAAAGGCTGAACGTCTGAAGGCTACGGGAAAGACGTATACGCTTCGTGTGGCTCAGGCTGCTACCAAGATTGAGGTGAAGAAAGCAATTAAAGAATTCTACGATATTGATGTCGTCAGTGTTCGGGTCATGAGGACACGCGGCAAGAAGCGCATTCTCGGACAAGGAAAAGTCATGGAGAAGCGCCATCCAATCAAGAAAATGATGGTCACGCTAGCATCCGGTAGCAAGCCGCTCGATTTAGCCGCATTCACCAACTGATAACCTCTGCATCATGCCTATGAAGATTTGCCGCCCAACGACTCCCGCCAGACGTCAGATGACGATAGCGGACTTCTCTGGCCTCACAAAAAAGAAGCCAGAAAAATCCCTGCGCCGTGGCAAGCAACGCATTTCCGGTCGTGGCCACGGCGGTCGCGTTACCGTGCGGCATCGCGGAGGAGGGCACAAACGCCTTTTGCGTTTCATCGATTTTAAGCGTCGCGATAAAACCGGTGTTCCGGGTATCATCGCCGCGCTTGAGTACGATCCCAACCGTTCATCTCGTATCGCTCTCGTGCACTATAGCGACGGTGAGAAGCGCTATATCCTCGCTCCTGAAGGACTCACGATCGGAGAGACCGTCGTCTCTGCAGAGCGCACAAAGGTAAAAGTAGGGAACTGCATGCAGCTCAAGCACATTCCGGTTGGTTACAAGATCCATAATCTTGAAGTGACTCTCGGACGTGGTGGGCAGATCGTTCGTTCCGCAGGAACGTCGGCTACTCTCGTCGGTATCGACGGTGTGCATGCAATTGTGGAGCTTCCAAGTGGTGAGATCCGCAGACTGCGGTGCGAGTGTATGGCGACGATCGGAACAGTGAGCAATCCGGAGCACAACCTCATTACTATCGGCAAAGCTGGACGTATGCGTTGGATGGGAAAGAAGCCACAGGTGCTCGGTAAGTCCATGAACGCGTGTGATCACCCGCATGGAGGAGGAGAGGGCCACGCACCGATCGGTTTGAAGCACCCGAAGACTCCGTGGGGCAAAAATGCCATCGGTGTCAAAACTCGCCGCAAAAAGAAATCAAAGGCTCATCTTTTGCGCCCCCGCGTGAAGCGTCTCCGCAAGAAATAATTTTCAATTCTCAATTTTCAATTCTCAATTTCTATGTCCCGTTCCATCAAAAAAGGCCCTTACGTTGATCCCAGGCTTATGGCCAAGGTGATGAAAATGATCGAAAAGAGTGAAAAGAAGATCATCAAGACCTGGGCTCGAGATTGCGATATTCCGCCGGAGTTCGTTGGGTTTACCTTCGCTGTCCATAATGGCAAAGAATTCACGCCAGTCTACGTCACCGAGCAGATGGTCGGACATAAGCTTGGCGAGTTCTCATGGACCACCAAGTTTAAGGGTCACGGCGGAAAGATGGCTGACTCACAGGCCAAAGGTGCTGTCGCATCCGGCCCCCCCGCCTCTGCCCCGGCCGCTCCCGCAAAAGCGAAGTAGTCTTTAGCAACCAATCCTTAGCAATCAGCAATTCCTCCCTATCATGAAAGCCTCTCTCCACTCCGTTCGCATCGCTCCTAAGAAGGCAAACCTCATCGCCAAGATGATTCGCGGCATGACGACTGCACAGGCCATGAACGTGCTGGAGCGCACGAACAAGAAAGCTGCCCGTCTCCTTGAAGAGCTTTTGCGATCAGCGATGGCGAATGCTTCGCACAACGAGAAACAGGATGCGCAGACGCTCGTCATCCGTACCATTATTGTGAATCAGGGAACGGCGTACCACCGTGGAGTACCGATGGCGCGCGGACGTGTGCGCCCTATGCGCAAATTCCTGAGTCATATCGATATGGAGCTTGGGCTTCCTGAGGATGAAGAAGAGAAGATGCAAAGAATTCAAAAGAGTCAGAGGAAGCAGAAGAGTGCAGATTCCACTTCACAGAAAGCAGCTTCTACTGTAAAAAAGAGCAACGCGAAGGCAAAAAATCAGAAGGTCTCCAAAAAGACTTCCTCTGAGTCACCTGCCCTGAGCCCTGTCGAAGGGTCTGCATCTTCCTCCTCTGTCTCCTCTTAATTATGGGTCAAAAGGTCAACCCCAACGGCATTCGTATCGGTATCACGCACTCGTGGGCATCGACATGGTTTGCGAAGGGCAAGAAGTACCGCGAGCTTTTCATTCAGGACGTGAAGATCCGCCGCTACATTACTGAGCGCATGAAAGATGCGGGTATCTGTCAGATTGATATCGATCGCAACAAGAAGACAACGGTGGTCATCCATTCGAGCAAGCCTGGTGTGATCATCGGTAAGCAGGGTGCCGCCATCGAAGATCTTCGCAAGGATCTTGAGAGACGTTTCGGCGGTTCCTTTGAAGTGAACATTCAGGAAATTCGCAGCCCGGACAGCGAGCCTGCAGTAATCGCCGAAAATATTCAGGGGCAAATCGAGCGCCGCATGCCCTATCGCCGTGCCGCGAAGATGGCTATGGAAAAGGCGATGCAGGCGGGCGCACTTGGTGTAAAGATCACGGTCTCTGGACGTTTGAATGGCGCAGAAATCGCCCGCTCCGACACCTTCCGCGAAGGAAACGTTCCCCTGCAGACGCTTCGCGCAAATATTACGATGGCAACCCGCCATGCCGTGACGACGTACGGCACTATCGGTGTGCAGGTGTGTGTCTATAAGGGGATGGTCTTCAAAAAGATTCAACAAATCCAGTCCGCAACTCTTACCACCAAGAAATCCGCAGAGTGATTTTCCTCTAACCCATGCTCGAACCCCAGAAATTAAAGCACAGGAAGCAGCATCGCAGGCGCGGTGCCTTCGGAGGGACTGCTACCCGCGGTCACCAGCTCGCCTTTGGCTCTGTAGCTTTGAAGGCCATGACCGGAGGAGAGCTTACGGCTAGACAGCTCGAGGCTGCCCGCCGCGCTATGACGCACTCCGTCGCCCGTGGAGGAAAGATCTGGGTACGCGTATTTCCGCATAACCCTGTTACCAAGAAAGCTGCAGAGGTGCCGATGGGATCCGGAAAGGGTTCCGTGGAGTATTTTGCTGCCATCATCAAGCGAGGCACCATCCTCTTCGAAATGGATGGTCTCCCGGAGCCTGCTGCCCGTGAGGCCCTTCGCCTTGCCGGTCACAAGCTTCCTTTCAAGACACGTATTATCACCCGTTCCCTCATCTAATCCGTGGCAGCCCTCCCCACCATCACCGAAATTCGCAAGATGAGCACAGAGGACATTCAGGCCGAAGTGACTTCCGTTCGTCGTGAAGCTGCTGAGACCCGTCTCAGTGTCGAGCTCAGCAAAGAGAAGAATACTTCGAAGATGAAAAATTTCCGCAAGCACATGGCGAGGTTACTGACGGTACTGCAGGAAAAGAGTCAGAAAGAGGGGATCCAGAAGAGCCAGACGAAGCAAAAGAGTGCTGCTCCTGAATCCTCCAAGAAATCTTTGTCTAAGAAGACCAAAGCCTCTAAAATCCCCGCTCAATCATGAGAACCAAGCAAGGACTCATCACTTCGGCAAAGATGCAACGCACGGTAACCGTGACGGTGCACCGCCTAGTGTTCCACGCTCTGTATAAAAAGCGTTTCCGCCGCAGCAAGAAATTCCTTGCGGATAGCGGAGAGTTCACGGATCTTCATGAAGGAGACATGGTGGTGATTACGGAGTGCCGCCCTTTGAGTAAGCGCAAGTGTTTCCGTGTTACAGAAGTGGTGAAGCGCGCACCGCGCGTGAGTGAGATTGCCGAAGACAAAGCTGTTGCCGGTGTCCTGCGTCAGCGCAAAAAAGGTGAAAAGACTGAAGATTCCGTTTCCTCCGCCAAATGATTCAGCAGCAAAGCATCCTCAATGTGGCCGATAATACGGGAGCGAAGACCGCCATGTGCATCAAAGTGCTCGGTGGCACCCGCCGTCGCTACGCGCGGATCGGTGACATCATTGTGGTTGCAGTAAAGACAGCCACGCCACGAGGCACTGTGCATAAGAAGGCCATTGAACAAGCTGTTGTTGTCCGCATCCGCCAGATGACGAGACGCAAGGATGGCAGCGGTATCCGCTTTGATGACAATGCTTGCGTCATCATTCAGAAAGACGGTATGCCGAAAGGCACACGTGTTTTCGGTCCGGTTGCCCGTGAGCTACGTGCCAAGGGTTACCAGAAGATCATCTCCCTCGCCCCCGACGTACTATGAGAAAAATTCGTACCGGCGACACTGTCGTCGTCATTACCGGCAAGGATAAGGGGAAGACGGGAGTCATCCTCAAGGTTATGGCCGAGCAGCAGCGCGTCGTCGTTGCAGACATCAACATGCGCACAAGGCATATGCCCAAGACCCAGAGTCGTGCAGGCCAGATTATGAAGTACGAGGCCTCTATCCACTGGAGCAATGTGATGCTTCTCGACCCTAAAACCAAGAAGCGTACGCGTGTTGGTTTCCTATTCGATGAAAAGGGTAAAGCCACGCGTATTGCCAAGCGCAGCGGCGAGGCTATCGTTGCGGTGAAGGCTGCCGCTCAGTCCAAAAAGAAACCGATTGCAGATGCAGAGTCCGTGAAGGCTCCTGCAGCTTCCAAGAAAGGCCCATTCTGGAAGAAAATTGGCTTCGGTTCTGCAGAAATGAATGATCGTGCTGAAGTAGAAGGACCCACGCATATGCAGGTCGATCACTCTGTTCCCGATCAGCTCGAGCGCCAGACAGGCCGCTCTGCTTCCCGTGGTACATAATCTCTCATGACAAAAGCTCCCTCCTCATCGGCCACCCCCTCCCCAAAAGCTGTGGCAGGAAAGTACGTTACCCTTCACGATCGCTTGCGCGGTCCCATCCTGCAGGCGCTCAAGACGGATCTGAAGATCGACAATTCGATGGCTCTTCCTAAAATCGACAAAGTCATCGTCAACGTCGGTATCAATAAGACGAAGATGGATGGTAAAGAAATTCATGCGTATATCGGTGAGTGTCTCTCTACGATCACCGGACTCAAGCCTGTCTACACAAAGGCGCGTATCGCTATTTCCAACTTTAAGACCCGCGAAGGTCTTGTTGTTGGAGCGAAGGTAACGTTGCGCGGGCGGCGTATGGAAGAGTTCCTTGATCGTCTTATCAGCATCGCCCTACCCCGCATTCGTGATTTCCGTGGCCTTCCTACTCGTTTGGATGGTCATGGTAACTACGCCATTGGGCTCCGCGATCACACGATTTTCCCCGAGATCGCACCACCCGAAGCCGGCAAAATCTTTGGTATGCAGATCCAAATCTCCATTAAGAATGCTACCGATGCCTCTGCAACGACCCTTCTCAAGCATATGGGTATGCCCTTTAAGCCTGAGCGCCAGCCTTCTACCAAGCGCTCCTAACCATCCCTCTTTTCCATGGCCCGCAAAGCTCTCATCAACAGTCAGCGTAGTCGCCTCAATGCGTACCTCGAAGCAAAGGCGCAGGGAAAGAAGCCAGAGTTTCCTACGCGCATCTACAACCGCTGCACGCTTTGTAGCCGTCGCCATGGCTTCATGCGTTTCTTCGGTGTTTGCCGCATTTGCTTTCGTGAGCTTGCTACCGAAGGGCTTATTCCGGGAATCACAAAATCCTCTTGGTAATCTTTCCTCTTTTTCTTTTTCTCTCTACTCTTCGCACTCGTGTCCCCTGTAAATGACCCCATCGGCGATCTCCTCACCCGCATCCGCAATGCACAGTCTGCGCGGCGAACCTCATGTTGTGCTTCACATTCTGGCATCAAGCTTGAGCTTCTCACGCTTCTGAAGAAGGAAGGATGGATCAGTGATGTGACCGTTGAGGGGGAAGCTCCGTTTCAGGAGCTCACCGTTACATTTGCAGCAGACAAGCCCCGCCTTACCATTGCCCGCATCAGCAAGCCCGGTCGTAGGGTATATAGCCCGGCTGAGGAGCTGCGCCCCGTTCTGAGTGGGTTTGGTATCGCCGTCCTTACAACAAGCAAGGGGCTTATGACTGACGTAGAAGCCCGCAAGCAGAACGTTGGCGGCGAAGTTCTCTGTACGATTTCCTAATTCTTCATTCCTAATTCTTCATTCCGATGTCCCGTATTGGACGCAAACCAGTGGCACTTCCCGGAGGCGTAGCGGCGACCATCACCGGTCGTACGGTGAAGGTGAAGGGCCCGAAGGGCGAGCTCTCGTATACGTTTTTGCCGGAGGTGTCCGTCACCATTGATGGAAGTACGGTGACGATCACCCGTATAGATGATTCTCCTACCGCCAAGGCCCGTCATGGTCTTACGCGACAGCTTGTTGAGAATATGGCGATCGGCGTCAGTACGGGCTACAGCAAGAAACTGGAAATCATCGGTGTAGGCTACAAAGCTGCCGTGAAGGGAAAGGTCCTCGTCTTGAACCTTGGCCACAGTCACCCGATCGATTTTAAAATTCCCGAAGGCATCACCATTACTCCCGATGAAAAGAACAAGAACATCCTCACGATCTCCGGTTGCGATAAGCAGCTTGTCGGTCAGGCATCCGCTGTCATCCGCGGTCTTCGTCCCCCCGAGCCTTACAAGGGCAAGGGCATCCGCTACAGCGATGAAATTGTTCGTCGCAAGCCAGGTAAGTCTGCTGTAAAGGCAGGCGCTGCTTAAATCTCTCTCCTCATGCGTCACCCCACGTTCACCCACCGGCTCCAGAGAAAGCGTCGCATCCGCGCTAGGATCAGCGGTACGCAGGAGCGTCCGCGTCTCACGGTGTTCCGTTCCCACACGCAGATCACGGCGCAGGTCGTCGATGATATTTCCGGAAAGACCATCGTTGCCGGATCCACACGGGAAGCCAAAGGAAAGCCGAATAAGGAAGGAGCCAAGAAACTTGGCACCTTGATTGCGGCTAAAGCGAAGGACAAGAAGATTGCTACAGTGGTCTTCGACCGTAACGGTTACAAGTATCACGGTTGCATCAAAGAAGTTGCCGATGCCGCGCGTGAAGCTGGTTTGAAATTCTAATTCCTGTCCCAGATTCCATTCTTCCCATGGTTGCCAAGTCCTCCCGCCCCGCCCTTCGACTCCGCTCAGGATCTGGCATTTGTTTCACTTCTCTTATCCAAGCGTAATCATGGCTAAAAGTTCCCGTCCCGACCGCAAGCGCAATGATCGCCGCCAGCGCGAACCCTCCGAGTTCGAGGAGACGACGCTCAGCGTAGACCGCGTTACACGCGTGGTAAAAGGAGGCCGCCGCATGCGTTTCCGCGCGATCGTTGTAGCTGGAAACAAGAAGGGCAAAGTGGGTCTCGGTACCGGAAAGGCTGCTGAAGTGCAGGCTGCCGTGCAGAAAGCTTCCAAGGCCGCACGCAGGAACATGATCCGCATTCCTCTCAATAAAGGAACGATTCCCCATGCTGTTGACCTGAAATTCAAGTCCGCCAAGATCCGCATCATGCCCGCTAGTCCGGGTACAGGGCTCATTGCTGGTGGGGCTTTGCGCGTTGTGTTTGAAGCTGCAGGCGTCAAAGATGTCCTCTCCAAGCGCTATGGAACCCGCAACAAGCTGGTGAATGCGCAGGCAATCATTCTGGCTCTGCAAAAGCTCCATGCTCGCCCGGAGCATTTCAAAGAGGAAGTGAAGCCGACGGTAGCTAATCCTGATGCTGCAGCACTCGAAGTCGAACGTGGTAATGCGGGCGTGAAGGAAATCAGCCGCAGCCAGATTGATAAAGAGGGGAATCTTACGGCATGAAAGGAAACCCTCCGGGTTTCCTCTCATGGGCTCTCTTTCCGGCAAAGTGGCCGCTCCAGGCAAGCGGAGCTTGCCTTCGCGGCGTTTTTTTTATGGGATGATTTGGAGAAAGAATAATCATAGTGCAATGGTATGGAAAAACGATGCACAATTGTCTTTAGGAGAGTCCGTCTATTGCGTAGGCAGGGTCTGGGTACTGCTACAATTCCCCTATGCGCACCGCCCTTCTCATTCTGGCTCAGCAAGGATTTCAGGATCTCGAGTACGAAGGTACGCGTAAGGGTCTTGAAGATGCAGGATTCGCCGTCGTTATCGGCAGCAAAGCAAAAGGCCCATGCGTGGGAAAATTTGGTGAGAAGATCGATGCCACTGTCGCATTGAAAGACGTTGTCGTAGAAGATTACGACCGTATTGCGTTCATCGGCGGGCCGGGGGCTTTTGCTTATGCATCCGATGCAGATGCTCTCAAGATTGCCAACGATACAGTTAGGGCTGGTATTCCTATCGGAGCAATCTGCATCGCGCCGACGATCCTTGCCAAGGCTAGAGTTCTCGATGGAAAAAAAGCAACGACGTGGGATGATGGACAGGGAACGCAGATCGCATTGCTTGAAAAAATGGGTGCGATCTATACAGGAGATTCTGTTACGGTCGATGGATTGATTGTTACGGGAAATGGACCAGAGGCAGCGGAGGAATTTGGGAGGGCGTTTGTTTCGATTGCACATTAAAAAACCCCACAAGGGGGTGGGGTTCGATTTCCAGTGACTACCAACGGCTCGACAGAGCAATTTTAACCCCCTTAAAACGCAAAATCAAGTATTGGTTGTACGTTTGTACACCTGGTAAATTTGTAATTTATGGCTAATTCTAGCCAAGCCTTATCGTGGGGCGCGGCTAGGTGGCGCCGACGGCTCGACACCTGTCGGCTGGGGTTCGATTCCCCCGCGCTCCACCAAGGCTTGATAAATATTAATCGTTAATCCTCTATCTTCCCAAACTCCTGCGACCACAGATCACCGAAGATGCCGATGCCAATTTCGTCGAAGGCGCCGCTCAGGATATTTTTCCGGTGATTCTCAGATTTCATCCAGTCGTCCATCACCTGCGTGGGGGTCAGCTGTCCCTTGGCAATATTTTCTCCGAGAGCGAAGCGTGCGAGACATGCACACTGGTCACCGGATTTGATCATGATGTAGTCCGGTCCAATCTCGCGGCGGTTTTGCAGCAGATCCATGGTGTTTACCGTAGTTGTGCACGGGCAGAGAGCTGCATTTTTGTCGAGGTAGCCTGCATCACGGATACGGTCGACGTAGGAAAGTCCCTCCGGCGTAAAATGACTGAAGTACCCGCGCTTATGCATGTCTTTTGAGTGAAGCTGTGCCGCATCCGCGAGGAGTGCGTTGTGCCGGAGGATATGGAGGCCTGCATTACGACGTTCTGCATTCACGCGTTGCAGGATTTCGAGACGTACGGCGTCGAGCGTGTTGCTGCGTTTTGCAAGATTCATTCGCAGAGATTGTTTTACTGTTGACGGCCGCAGAGCGTAGGCCGATCTCTGCGGAGGGCTGACCGACTGCGACTGCGTAGGTGACGGGTTTGGTGCCGGATTCGAGGTCAGGATCGGCGGTAGTGATTGCTCCGCGCGCTTGAGTTCTTTTTTCATGAGCGTGGTACTTACGGATTTTCCCTGAAAATTAGCCTTGAGAATTTTTGCGATACCGTCGACGGCTTCGTCTTGTGTTACACGGGCATCTGGATGCAGGAGCAGAGGGGAATTTTTATTACGGAATATTCCTGTCTTTTGCGCGATTCCTACATAGTTTCGATAGGGGGTGTTTGCTGGGACATCGGTAAATGGAAACGGAATATTCGTTTCGAGTGCAAATGTGACGGTAAGCATCTTTAAAAACTCTCCCCGGCTTACGGATCCATGCGGATGAAGGAGTCCATTTGTAGGATCTGGACCGATCATGTTCATGCGCACGGCGGTCTTTAGGTAGGGGATGTACCACTCACCCTCGAGAACATCGGGGTAGAGCAAAGGCTGGTCGTCGAGTAGGAGTGGAATGTCGGCGCTATTCAGGAGAAGCATCGTAGCTTCGGCCCGTTTCAGGTACAGAGGCGGCCGGTCCAGAACAGACGCTATAGGCGCAGAAGTGCCTAGTAATGTAGCGGTGATGATGGCGAGAGTGCGGAGCATAGGAAATCCAGCTATTATAGCACATTTTGAGGGCTTTTGCTGCAGAGATTGGATTTGTAGATTGCTTGGGTTTATGGGGTTTATGTTTCATGCATTTTTCTTACATTGGTACAACTGCCTACTCTACAAACCCTGCAAACCTCAAAAACCCAATAAACCCACTTTCTCTCACAGATTTCCTTTGACCCTTCGCCTCTTTTCGCTAAGCTGCCCCACGTGCTTCACACACTACGACCATCACGGGGTGCCGTAACCCGACGCAAGCGCGTCGCACGTGGCAATAGCGCCGGAGGAGGAACAACAGCCGGTCGTGGGACCAAGGGTCAGCAGTCGCGCGTGGGAAAAGGCCACAACTTTGGTTTTGAAGGAGGTCAGACGCCGCTTGTTCGCCGCCAACCCAAGCTCGGCGGATTTACGCGTCCGCGCTCACTTCGTTACGAAGTGGTTACCCTCGGAAAGATGGAGAGCCTTCTCGATGCAGGCAGCTACGACGCTGTAGCTCTGCGCCGCAGAGGTCTCGTGCGCTCCGGACGCCCGGTGAAAGTTCTCGGCAATACTGTTTCCAAGAAGTTCACCCTCACTGTTCAAGCCGCTTCCAAAGGAGCGAGGGCTGCCGTACAGAAGGCAGGAGGCAGTGTTACTATCGTTAAGCTGACAGCGCAGAGCTGAAAGCTGATCGCTCTGCATGTTCACCTACCTCCGCCAACTCTGGCACTCTGAAGAACTCCGCAAGAGGATTCTTGTTACACTCGGTCTTCTTTTGGCATATCGCGTTGCCGCGCACATCTCCATCCCAGGGGCAGATTCTTTTGCCCTCAAACAGTTCCTCGACTCGCGCCAGGCCGGCGGTGTGATGGGGGTCTTTGCAGCACTTACCGGTGGTGCGCTCGATAACTTCTCCATCGTTCTTCTCGGACTTTCTCCGTACATCAATGCCAGCATTATCGTACAGCTCTGTACCGTGATCTTCCCGAGACTCGAGGCACTAAGCAAAGAAGGAGTAAGTGGTCAGCAGACCATCAACCGCTATACGCGCTGGCTTAGTCTTCCGCTTACGTTCGTACAGAGCTATGGATTCCTCATCCTTCTCGGTCGTGGGGGCATCCAACTCCTCGACACATCGTTTCCCGCAGTCATCCTCCCGATGATCTACGTGACTGCAGGGTCCATCTTCCTCATGTGGATCGGTGAGCTCATCACGGAGAAGGGCATCGGCAATGGTATCTCCCTTATCATCTTCGCCGGAATCGTCTCCGGAATGCCGGCTTCACTCAGCGCAATGTTTATCGCAGGGGAGGGGAAGCTTGCGGCGTTCTACCTCTTTGCCATCACTTCGATCGCTATGCTTGTCGGTGTTGTGCTCTTTACCGACGCGCATCGTCTCATACCTATTACGTACGCTAACCAAGGATCCGGTCGCGGGGTACAGGCAAATATTCCGATTCGCTTAAACCAGGCAGGCATGATCCCAATCATCTTTGCAATCTCCCTCATCACCCTTCCTGCTATTTTTGCGCAGTTCCTTCAGACGGCGCCGCGCTTCGCCGGTGTTGTGCGTTTCATTACGACGTATCTCAATCCGCAGTCTCCTAGCTTCACGTACATCATTGGGTACTTCCTGCTCGTGATCGGCTTCACCTACTTCTACGTCTCCGTCACCTTCAAGCCCGATGAGCTTGCCGAGAGCATCCAGAAGCGTGGCGGCTTTATCCCCGGTATCCGCCCGGGTCGAGCAACTGCGGAGATCCTTGCGAAAGTCAGTAACCGCCTGAATCTCTGGGGTGGTGTATTCCTTGGAATCGTTGCGGTCATTCCGCTTTTCTTTACGAAGTATTCCAATCTCTCGAGTCAGGATCTGCTCATCTCCGGATCAGGATTGATCATCATTGTCGGCGTCGTTATGGAATTGATTAGACAAGTGAATGCGCAGTTGCTTGCACATGATTATGAGAAGTTGGTGTGATGGTGTGGTGGTTTTGTGATTTCATGTCGCCCATCGCTTGCGGTAGAGACGGCACGTGTGCCGTCTCCAATACGATTATCAGGCCGGATCATTTGAGACGCCACGCGTGGCGTCTCTACGGGGATGCATCTGCATGAAATTCCGATCACGCTCCCATGTTCTTGGATTTTCCCGAATATACGATCGTATATTTTCCAATGCACGGTCAGATCGAATAATGTGATCATAGAATCGGGTTTGCCATCCGAAATCATGGTGACCAATTTCATGAATGCGTTTTGTGGATGCGCCTTTAATGCGTCCGATGATAGAACCGATGGAAGATGGTTTTAATCGGGGAAGGGGGATGATTGTCGCGACATCGGTTGAGACGGCACAACGTGCCGTCTCTACAGGATCCACATTATCCCATGGGCAAATTTCTATGATGGCGTGCATATGATTCGGCATCACCACCCATTCATTCAGGATGATGTTTTGCCGAAGGCACGATGTGCGTGCAATTTCCTGTGCGACAATGCACCCCGCATCCGACAATCCCATTACCCCACTACGGATTTCTCCGAACCATGGATACTGGCCATGCGTACACGCCGTCACGAAATACATCCCCGCCTCCGCGTAATCCCGCCCTATGAGGCGCGCGGATTCCACCCGATAGCGATCGCGAAACATGGTCATCTACCGATGATCGTCGAGGTGGGACGGATTGTCAGCTGTACGTACGTCCACCCGAGGATACGTCGACCTCGTAGAGACGCCACGCGTGGCGTCTCTACACGTTTAACGCCACCAAAATTCCCCACACAAACCATTGCATTTTCTGTGTTTTATTGGAAAATATCTGTCCTAGGTCCTATGGACTTAGGATCGGTCTTTGACAGTACAGTGCATTACTTTTCCCTGTGCGTAGCACGTTGTTCGCCTTAGGCGGATAGCGCGCTACGTATAGGTGGGAAGATGTTCTTCCCGCTCGCCATTTTTTCCTCGCGCTTTAGAAAGGAACAACCGCGCATCTATCTGGAAATGCAAACTTCACTCGAGAGGGTTTTCATTTCGTCTCTTGGCAGCGACACGTAGCAACGTTTGGTACCAAACCTATTTCAGTTCTTGGGGCACCTGCCCCGCAGTTGAAGGAACCCGATCATGACTTTGAAGTTTTCCGATGGAGCGCAGGACAAGCCTGCAATCTTCCTTGCACAATTTCGTTGCAAGAAAGATCCATGGCTTACCCCTGACTCGTGTGCGCAGTGGGCGGTGAAGTTGGGATACGGCGGTGTCCAGATTCCCGCTTGGGATGATGGGCTCATCGATCTCGCTCGTGCAGCCCAATCGAAGGACTATTGCCAGAATGTCGCTATGCGTCCGTTCACGGATGCAAAACTGGCGATCACGCATTTGGCCAATCATATCCATGGTCAGTGCGTGGCGATCAACCCGACGCTGTTGCCACTCTTTGAGTGCTTCGCACCCGAGGGGCTTGCTGGGAATCTCTCGGCGATCAGCGAGTGGGCGGTTGGGCAGATGAAGCTCACCGTCCTGGCGTCGGCGAACATGGGACTCAAAACCGTGTTCGCTTTCCCAGGAAGCTTCGCCTGGCCCTTCGTGTACCCGTGGCCGCAGCGGCCGCAGGTGCTCATCGCCGCTGCCATGTAGGAGCTGGCTGCTCGCTGGCTTCCCGTGTTGGATCTCGCCGAGGAGTGCGGTCAGAAAATGGCGTTTGAAGTGCATCCCGGAGAAGACATTTTCGACGGGCGTACCTTCGAGATGTTTTTGGAGGCTGTGGGGAATCACCCCGCGGTCGGGATCGCCTTCGATCCCAGTCACTTCATCCTGCAAGGGTTGGACTACCTCGACTTCGTCGATACCTATGCCGACCGGATTTTCGGTTGCCATTGGAAGGATGCGGAGTTTAAGCCCACGGGATCGCAGGGCGTGTACTCCGGCTACGAGGCGTGGCCGAATCGCGCGGGGCGTTTCCGCTCGCTCGGCGATGGCCAACTGAATCTTGGCGGGCTGGAGGAACGCTTGCAAGAAAACGGCCTCTCGCTCTGGCGGGTGCTCGAGTGGGAGGATGTCGTGAAGGGCCGTCAACAGGGTGCCGAGGAAGGTGCCCAAGTGCTCCAAGGCGTCATCGATGGTGATGATGTGTTGCCGAACTTCTTGGAAGTCCGTCCGCACAGCGATGTCTTCGATAATTTCGCGGGAGTGAAGTTCAGCCGCGCGACGCTCCAGCGGTGTCTGGGCTTTGCCATCTCTCCGCAGATGGCGACGAAGCTCGGTCTCTCGGAGTAACATCTCTGCACTGTTTCTCTGTCAAAACCACTGTCCCGCAGCCGGCAACGGCTGCGGGATTTCTTTGTATATTCGCGCACGAAGAATCGTGCGCGTGGTTTTTGTTGTAGAGCCGCATCGCCTGCTGGCGTGCGGCAGATTGATTGTTGTATCGATTGTGAAACGCAATAACAGGAGACGCAACAGCGTTGCGTCTCTACCGCAGGCGATTGTCTTGCTTCATTTTGGAAAATTCTCGATTCTATGTTCGATGGACATCGTTTTATTTGGCATCCAAGGAAGTGGCAAAGGAACCCAAGCCCGAAAACTGGCCGAAGAATTTGGTTACATTCTCTTTGAAACGGGAGGGGCACTGCGAGCCATTGCAGCAACGGATAGCGATCTCGGGCGGCAGGTGAAGGGCATCATCAATTCCGGTCATCACGTATCACCGGAGATCGTGATGGATGTCGTGAAAGCCGCCGTGAAAGGTTGCCCCAAGGATCGCCCAATCATTTTTGATGGCATTCCCCGAAACATGGATCAGATGGAGCCATTCGATAAGGTTCTTCGGGAGGCCGGCAGGGAATTTCGCTGCATAGAGATTCTTGTCGATGAAGAAGCAGCGGTGAAACGTATTCTCAAGCGTGCGGAGATCGAAGGTCGTGCCGATGATGCATCGGAGGAATCCATCCGTCGCCGCATGCAGCTCTTCCATGAAAAAACAGAGCCGGTGATCGAAGTGTATCGGTCTCGTGGGATTGTCAGCGATGTGAAAGGAGAGGGTGATGTGGAGAAGGTGTATAAGAGGCTGAAAAAGGCAATTGAAAATTGAAAATGGAAAATTGAAAATTAATAGAAACAGAAGTCAATGGTCTGGAATGTTTTATTTTCAATTCTCAATTCTCAATTTTCAATTTAGTCTGTGTCTATGCCCCAGTGCCAGATCTTCACGGCCAAAGAAATCGAAGCATTCCGCCGCAGCGGTGCCATTCTTCGTGATTGCCTGCAGTATCTCTCTACGAAGTCCGTCGCCGGCATTGCCACCATCGAACTCGATCAACTTGCGGAATCATTCATTCGAAAGGCCGGCGGACTTCCTGCGTTTAAAGGATACAAAGGATTCCCCCATACGCTCTGCACATCCATCAATGATGAAGTTGTGCACGGCATGCCCTGTAGTCGTGTACTTCTCGATGGTGACATTATCTCTCTCGATTGCGGTGTGACCTACGACGGTATCATCACCGATGCATGTGTCACTGTAGGCGTCGGGCCTATTTCCGAAACTGCGCAGCGATTATTGGACACGACAAAAAAAGCGCTTGATGACGGAGTGGCTGCAGTGCGCGGAGGCGGCAGAGTGGGGGATATCTCTTCTGCCGTGCAGAAGGTCGTCGAAGGAGGGGGATTTCGTTGTGTTTCGGCTCTTACAGGTCATGGTCTCGGGTATACCGTCCACCAGTTTCCCGATGTGCCGAATATTGGCAAGGCGGGAACAGGCCCCACTCTTCCTGTTGGCACGGCGATCGCCATTGAACCGATTGTCACCTCAGGAAGAAGTATAGAGATTACGCAGGCGGATGACGGCTGGACGCTGTCTATGGAAGATGGGGCATTATCCGCGCATTTCGAACATACGGTAGT
>CALRCM010000011.1 GCA_943354555.1 Candidatus Peribacteria bacterium
TCGTGGCCTTTCACTCTGCAGAACCTCTCAGCCGGCAGCTCACGATCGTCATCGGCCTCACGGTCGTGGGGTTCATGGCATTCGGTCTCGCGCTTTCCTTCTACAGGAACGTCCTTTTTGAAAGCACGCTGGATACCATGCGCACGCAAAACCATCTGATGGCACAGCAAAACGAAGACTCCCGCAGGGAACTGGAGTATCTGCACTCCGTGCAGCATAAAGACAAGTACGCCAAGGAAAACCTCGGACGTGTGCGCCCAGATGAAAAAGTTCTCATCATCACTCCTCAGATTATTGCACCGGAGTTTGGTGAAGAGCTGGATGGCGCCGCAAAGGAACAGCAGGAGGAACGATTTCTGGAGCTCCTGCGCCAGATGCCCGTCATCGAACACTGGCAACTCTTCCTCTTTCAGCCGGAGCGTGTGGAGGAGCTGAAGAGAGGGGTGTGATATGAGGAAGTAGATATTGATTACTTATGCACAAGAACTTCTTTGTATTGAGCAATCTCTACCGCTATGCTTTACCCGCGGGGTGGAGCAGCCTGGTAGCTCGCGAGGCTCATAACCTCGAGGTCATCGGTTCAAATCCGATCCCCGCAACCATTTGTGAGAATGTGGATTTTTGCTTGCAAAGGCCTTTATAATCCATAAAATAGCTTCACTTTATGGCACATAAGAAAGCAGGTGGATCTACCGCCAACGGCCGAGACAGTCGATCGAAGCGCCGTGGCGTAAAGCGTTTCGGGGGACAGGTTGTAGCTTCCGGAGAGGTTTTGGTCCGCCAGAAAGGCTTTTGGTACCGCGCAGGAAAGCACACGCATATCGGTTCCGACTGGACTATTCACGCGGACACAGATGGCATCGTGCGTTTTGCAAAGCAGCGCATCGTAAAGTTCAACGGCCGCAGCGAGCGTGCAACGGTAATTTTCATTGAACCAGTCAAGGCGTAGAGATAGATGTTTCCTGGTGAAATCGTCGAACCATGTGGTGTTCAACGTTGTGGTATCCCGAACAAGTCCCCTGTAAACTTTTCCCATGTCTGAATCCGGTGGAATCGATATTGGCGCGCCAGGAGAAGGAATAGCCGGAGCACCCGAGCAGCTTTCCGAAGATGCAAAGCAACGCTTTGCCGCTGCCGCGGCAGCGATGGCCCAAATCCGCCGCGAGGAGAAGCGCAGCAAGAAACGCGATGACCAAGTCGCCCGAACGATTCTGCAATTTCTTGCAAAGGACAACTATACGCACCTTTTCCTTCTCATTTCCCGCCTTGTCGCGCGCGACTGCCCGAGTGTGTTTATCCTCGCAGTTCTCTCCCTTATAGATGAAGGAAGCTATCTTGCTGTACAGGACTATCTTCAGGAAACACTCCAAAAAACTGCCAAAGAAGCCGTCGACGAAAACACATCAATCCTTAAGGCCGGAACGCTTGATGCTGAAAGCAACCGCGCACTTATCGAATGGATCACGCGCATGCAGATGGTCATGGCACTCGATCCCGAGCGCATCCTTATGACACTGATGATCGATGAGAAGAATATCGACGGGACGATCCTGCAGCTCACGACATTTGTCCTACAGGAATTTTTCCTCAAAAACGGAAAGGATGCACCGTTCGAAAATATCCAGCCACTAGCCGGAAGTATTCTGCAGACGGTCTTTGAGCATTTTGTTGCAGCAGCGAGGAAGAGGTTGCTGGAGAGTAAGGAGAAGGAGAATGATGACGAGTAAAGGCCTACCTCCCTCATTACGACCTCTTCAGCACCGCCAAAAATGCTTCTTGGTTTAGCGTCACTCTCCCCATTTGCTTCATCCGTTTCTTTCCCTTCTTCTGCTTTTGGAGAAGCTTCTTCTTACGGGATACGTCTCCCCCGTAGAGGTACCCTGTCACATCTTTGCGATATGCGGAGATCGTCTCGCGGGCAACAACCTTCGCACCGATCGCCGCCTGAATCGCAATAGGAAACTGCTCCTTCGGGATAACATCTTTGAGCTTCTTGCAGATGATTTCGCCGACGGTGTGTCCTTCCGAGCGGTGCACAACAGTGCTGAGGGCATCAGCCGGTTCTCCAAGCAGGAGTACTTGTAGCTTCACCAGATCCCCTGCCCTGTAGCCCGTATGTTCATAGCTCATGGAGGCGTACCCAGCCGTCACGGATTTCAGCTGATCAAAGAAATCGAGAACTATGCCCTGCAGTGGCACTTCAAAACTGAGGAGCGCACGATCAGCATCAAAATATGTAAGCTCTTTATATTCTCCTCTTCTGGCCTGCGTAAGCTGCATCACGGACCCGACGTCTTCGTTGCGGCAAACGATTTCCATCTTCACCCACGGCTCGCGGACTTCTTCAATGAGCGCGGCATCCGGAAAGTCCGCAGGATTGGAAATGCGTGCGACGGAAGGCTCGTCGAGCTTGAGGAGGCTACTGCGTACAATCTCCGCAGGATTTCGTACACTTAGTTTTACCTCATAGAGCACCGAAGGCGCTGTGACGATCAGATCGCAATCGTACTCACGCTCAAGGCGCTCCTGAATGATATCGAGGTGCAGAAGGCCAAGAAATCCGCAGCGAAAACCGTTTCCTAGAGCCGCGTTGCGTTCTGTTTCAAACCGCAGTGCAGCGTCATTCAAGGAAAGCTTCTCGAGACTATCACGGAGATCAGGGTAATCATCCGCTTCTACCGGATAGAGTCCGGCAAACACCATCGGCTGCACTTCAGCATACCCGGGAAGCGCCTTTGCTTCAGGGGATGAGGCGATGGTATCTCCCACGCGGACATCGCGGACATTTTTGGCGCCCGTCACGATGTAGCCAATCTCGCCTTCATTGAGCACCTCGTCCGAGACGTACTTGGGATTGAAGTGCCCGACATCCTGGATCTCAAACACGGTCTTGGTTCCAAGTAGATGCACTTTTTGCCCCTTGCGAAAGCTGCCACCGATGACGCGGACATAGGCAACCGCGCCACGGTAGGAGTCCATAATGGCGTCAAAGATCAGTGCGCAGGTACCGTTCTCGCCCGTCTCTCCGCGACCGATGCGCTTTCCTGAAGGAGCCGGCACACGCTCTACCACTCTATCGAGTACCTCAGGCACTCCCCTGCCCTCCTTGGCGGAGATCAGCAGAATATCCTCGCGACTGCACCCGACGAGTTTCATCACCTCCTGACTCACGCGCTCGGGATCCGCTGAAGGCAAATCGATTTTATTGAGCACCGGAATAATCGTCAGATTCGCCTCAAGCGCCATGTAAAGCACTGCCAGTGTCTGCGCTTGTATTCCCTGCGATGCATCTACAAGAAGGATGGCGCCCTCACAGGCAACGAGACTGCGACTGACTTCGTAACGGAAGTCTGTGTGACCGGGAGTATCAATCAGATTCATCTGAATGCCCTTCCATGTCATACGGACAGGAGTCAATTTAATCGTGATACCACGCTCGCGCTCCAGTTCTAGCATGTCGAGGTGCTGCTCTTTCATCTCACGCTTTTGGAGTGTGGCCGTAGCCTCCATCATACGATCACTGAGCGTGGATTTGCCGTGATCGATATGCGCGATAATGCAGAAGTTTCTAATTTCCATAGATTGCACTCATGGTAAAGATGAGTGACTTTAAATACCAGATACTTGCGCTTACTTCTTCGCTGCAAATCGCGATGCATTTGCCTTAAACCATGTGAGGATTTCTCTATTGGACTTCTCGTTGATGGTGCGTTGGCTCTGAAGTCGATCAAAGAGCTCTCCAAGAAATTCCGCCCTCTTTGCGCCCTCCGCTTCTTTATACAAAGGAAGGAGAGCGTCCCTAAGCTCTGGCATGTAAAAATGCTGTTTGTATCTTAGAGAAGCGATTGTTCCGGGAATATAGATTTCGCGTGGAAAGAGGCGGATAACACGCATCAGGGATTCAGTGTCTTGTCCGACGACGGGCGTCGTAAGCGCGGCACGAAGCGAAGCACGGTCGTCCTGAGTGAGCTGCTCCATACTGGCAGCATTCGGAAGGTTCAGGGTCCGGATTTCTTTTCCATTCCTGTCACTGATCCGTACCAATATCGCATCTTCTCCATTTGGCTGGACAACACCTGACAAGAGCTTCTTCTCTTCTCCGAGGGAAGCGCCACGGTATGGAACAGAAATGGAGAGAGTCTGATCACCAAAACGCCTCCAATATTCCGAGGGATCACTGGGATTTTTGCCTGGAACGAGGATGTAGCTTTCACTTTCTTGTGACTGCTGAATAGCCTCCTCGCGTTTATTTCGATACTCCGTTCGCGCCTCTTCCTCTTTACGTATGCGTTCCGGGCGCTGCTTTTCCTGCTGGATCTCCTGCATGCGTTCCTGCATTGCATGCAAACGCATTTTTGTGCGAACGGCATTCAGCATCTGGGAAAATCCGGGTTTATTCTCGAGTTCCTGAGCCGTAAATGCGCGGGGAAATCCGTCCGTTGCTCTGGGGCCCTGACTTCGTGCAAGCGAAGACTGTGCGGATGCTCGTTGTGTAACGAATATCTCTCCCCGCAAAGGATCACCGAATATATAGGTGGCAAGCACCATCCCTCCAGCGTGCTTCTGAAAAGATTTTTGTTCAAAGACTACTGCCTGAAGAGGTAATGATCCCCGGTATTCTTTTGGTACACTAATGTTACCAAGTGTTCTGCAGATCTGCAGATCGGGGCTTCCTGTAGTAAATACCAGCGGCTGATATCCGGAACGGGAATAGAGCTGTTCTGCAAGAGCCCCATCTTCTTGCAGATGCATGCGCTGTGTAGCGATATTTGGGTTTGATTCCACAAGATCAATGCCATCCCTGGTAATACGGTCATATGCTTGCTCGGTTGTTGCCTGATTGCCGGTGCTTCCGCCTAAAAGCACGCCGGATACCGTCGGAGGAGCTGTTATTTTTTTGCGGGAAAGCTCTCCGCGGATATTGTCTGCGGCACCGGAGGCAAAGCTGAGATCATCATTCTCTGACCTGCCGATAGTCGAAGGTGATTGGAAACTTGGCAGGCTCGTATAGAAAGCAAGGTCGTGCCACTCCTTACCCGCTGCATTGTCACGTTCGGCAAGCGTTCGGGGATACACCGCTTGAATCTGCATACGCAAAGCAGGATCAGTGATCATGCGCTCTATAACTGCCTTTCCGTTTCCAAAATCGAGAGACGAACCAACTCCGGGGATGGATTGTGCAGGAATCTTCCAATTCCCGCGTTGCACCTGAGTGCTGAGCAGAGTCACCAACCGCTCTATGCGCGTAGGGTCACCTTGGGATGGCAATGCTTCTTTTGAAACGCTTTCAAGGGTAGCTCCAAGTACTTTGCTCTTTCCAAGCTGCTGCACGGCAGTCTGGAGAATGCCAATGGTTAATTCATCACGCTCGGGATCGCTGCGCACAGACGCAAGCGTCTTCTGCGCACTCGCATACTCCTTTTCCCGTTTATGCTCTGCACAAACGAGGGCTGCTTCACGCAAAGCACGACGAACATTGAGCAGGGAAACTTCCGGCGTGCGCGCAGTCGCAATACTTGCATTACCGACCCGATTCTTTTGTGCATTTGGCAATGTCAGTGCTCCATCGGAGAGCTGATGCAATCGTAGTGCATAATACGGAAGTAACACCCTTTGAAAATCACCCTGAAAAAAGGCATCCAGCTCCCGTGGATGTGTGCCCCGAGGAAACAGTGACTGCTGCACATCAGCAACCTCTGATAATTCCTGCTGAAGAAGAACGAACAGCATTTTCTGGCGTATATCTTCTTTATTCTTCGTGCTTTCGGTCATGAAGGGATCTCTGAGTATCAACTTCATGAAGGGATCTGTAACCATCGGCTCCGATGCCGATGCAAGCATGCCATAGGGGGAATCGCCGATAGTGCTTTCAACGTCGATCTTGGCTAGAAGCCATGCAGGACAACGTCCGAGAAACGTACGGTCGGATTTCTGGTCAAATCCGTAGCGAACAGTCTCCACAACAACTTCAATGGCAATAACAGGAGGAGCTGCGCGTAACGGCGTCGTGCCAGCACGCAAAGCACGCAAGAGAAGAAAAAGTTCTACAGCATCACCCCCAGTCTGGATCATCTGAGAGGTCACCTGGCTTTCGCGTGCATCGGAAATCTCACCCACATTCACAGTGACATTTGTTCCACCGTCACGATACGTGAAACTAGCTTCTTGACCGACAGGATCAGGTTCGAACCCGGCACTGCGGATTTGTGCGATCATAGTGGCCCTCTCTGCATCTAGTCCTTTCCGAATTTCTCCGATTTCTTGAAAATCTTCGTACATTCTGTACGCCTGGAGGGCGGCAGCCCCTCTCAAAGTCCATCGGCCGAAGCGTGAAACCTCAAGTGCTGGATTCGAAGCGATGGGACCTCGAAATTTTCCTATTGCTCTGCGCAGGACAAACTTCCCTCCTTTCCATGCACCCAAGGCTGCCGAGCCGAAGATGCCGATACTCATTAGCCAGGAGACACCGGCGGCGGTTACGAAGATCTCCGCGACCGTTTTCCAGCTCTCCGCGATGCGGTTCACTTCAGCAATCAAGCTCAGGCGAATATCAACGAGGTCTTCCATCTCCCGAAGAAAGGTACCGTAGTCTCCCCCAAACGCCTCTCCATCGGATTTCATTTGTCTCAACATAAGAACGGTTGCTGTCGCCCCATTGATCGTCACTGGCATACCATCAATAGTTACCGATGTGCCTACAGGACTCTTATCAAAGCGCTTACCACTAAACGAAGTGATCACTTCGCCTTGAACATCTTCCATCACGAACTCCTTAGGCGACGGCATCGCCTGTAAGACTGTTACGGTCTCGCGGTATCGTTGCACGCTTTGAGCATCACGGAATCTTTTAATAACTTTAACGATGCTTTCCATCTTCTTTGCTTTAGAGAGAGGTCGCCCGTCCGGCCCGATATCACTTTCCAAAGCTTCGGTAATCGCAAGGGGAAGATGCGTATCCATCCACTGACCCATACTCTTTTTCGTCTCGCCTTCAGGCATCCCTGCGAACATAAGACCCTGGATCATCCCCGAAAGCCCATCAACCTTTTTTACAAGTTCCATCACGCCGGCATCGGTAAGGTTTTTCATCCCCTTTGGATTAAATGCACGATCAACCTCTGTCAGCATCCCCTGGAGACGATCGAGATGAAAGACGCGTGTCCCATCGATACTTGTATCGACTTTTTCGCGGACTTTTTCGTCGGTAGTGGCCTTCAAGGGCCAACCCACTCCATCCAGTAGATAATGATCGCCAAATTGATGCTGGATAGCCGACAACTCAGCCATCCCCACATGATGCGCCGCAAGCAGTTGTGTCACACCGACCATTTGCGACATTCTCTGACGCCGCTCCAAGGCAATAGTATTCTGCGCTACTCTGCGTTCCCCTTCGCTCCACTCTTTCTTTCCCGCAATTTCCACCTGCAGCCCCCGTAGTTGTGCATATCGCTCCTGAAGCAATCGCAGATACAGACGTTGTGGCAAAAAATCTTTTGGCGCGCCAGGAAGATCTTTCCCCTCGGGATTTCCCTTGAGCATCTCAATCAGATCATTCTCCAAATCCAAGATATGGGTGTTACGATTGCGGAAAATATCGGTGAGGAGCTCACTCTGCCGCTCGGGATTTTTGTCCGCCTGCAGGCGCTCTGCATTCATGTCTCTCTCACGTTGAATCGCCTCACGCGACCGCTGCGAGAGCAGTGCAAATTCATCCGCCAGCATCTTCGCTATCGTAGGATCGTTCGGAGATTTGTAGAGTGCCTCGTCGAGTCCTCTGACATTCGTGAAATGTAATCGATCCAGAACGATCGCACGCACAGCCTCAATGTATCGCAAGGCTTGTGCACGTTCTGCAAGCAACTGTTCCCTGCGGGCAGGAGGAAGTGAAGGGAGCATTGCTTCCATCTCATCGTCATATCGCGCCGTAAACTCTGTAAGTTGCCGCAGAACTGCAGGAAAGTATTCATTGTATGTTATCGCCTGATTTGCAGTAATCAGCTCACGACGTGCTTCACCGGGCTCATAACCCAAAGAATCCTTGATGTATTTCTGCAACTGCATCGATTTCTTTCGCCATCGCAATGCATTGTGATAACTGAGGTCCTCCATATCCGTATAGACCACTCGTTGCTGATCCAACGAAAGCTCGCGATCGATCGTTCCACTGGATACTGGCTCCTCAAGGTGCCGATCCCGCCCAAGTGTGTTTTGAAGCGCAGATACCGCATCGGAAAGTGGAATATGCTCGCGAAGCATTTCTGCATTTTTCTGTGCAGCCGTTTCCGTTGTTTGTTTTGGTATTTCTGCCATGGATCATCGCTAGCGCGGAGCACCAGGGGGATAGAGATCCGCCTGAGTACCAGTGGGTGCAGGCGGCAAAGGAAGTTCACCAGAAGTGGAGGGCGGAAACATGTTCGGCCCAACAATATCCCCTTGCGGAATCGCTTCAAAAGCTCCGCCTGTTGGGGCTGCTACCGAATCAGCAACACCCGCTGCTCCTTCCATAACGTTAGGGACAGGAATGATGCTCCCAAGGTAACTCCACGCAAGATATACACCCCCCAGAGCAGCCGCCCCAGCCAGCAACGTCACCACCACCGGATGGTCCTTCGCAAACCCCTTTACACTTTCAAACGCGCTGCGAAACATTCCTGCTTTTTCTGGTGACTGATTATTTCGCTTGTAGTCTACTAGCGCGCGCTGCATGTAATCCAGTTCGTCAAGATATTCACTCAAAGTATTCAAATCATCTTTCAGCTGTTGTTCCTCAACGCCAGGGAATATCTCCTCGCGCCTTTTTATCAGACGCTTGAACACCTCACTGCGTTTGTCTTTCTGAAGTAACTCGGAAATTTTCTCGCGCTCATATCCAAGAACCTCAAGAACATCCCCCTGCAGCAGCTGCTCATGGAGTTGCCGTACTCTGTCTTGGGACTGTGTATCCTCCCCCCCGACGCCAATATCAGGTTGTGCCTCCGGTCCTGCAGATGTGTATGCCATAGAATTAGTGTGGAGTGGAAACCAAAGCAGCGTAGAGAGAACGACGGATCGTCGTAAGAGCGGCAATGCCCTCGATATCGGCAGCGGTCTTTGCGGTGGTCAGCATCAGCTCAATCAGTTTGCCGACAGCTGCAGGGCCGAGCACAAAGAAGAGCTCGGAAATGTCTGCGTCCATGACTCCCTTGAGATCGGTCTCGGAAAGGAGCAAGGCAAGAGCATCAGCACTCTGCGTTATTTTTGCTTTCTCCATAAATGCCAGAAGCTTGGGGTCTTGCAGCTTCACCAGCTGCATACGCATGCGCCTTCGGTCGGGACTGTCGCGCCATGTTCCGGTCTCGGTTTCCACGGTCCAGTTGCCCTGCAGATTTTGCGACACTCTGGCCCAGAGAACCTGCTCCGCCGTTGTCAGATGGAGAACGGTCATGATTCATCATGATTATACCAGAAATACGCTATAAGTGGAATGCTTCACGCAATGCCTGTTCCCCTACCTTGATACTCTGCAAAGCTTCACTACGGTCCATCCCTTGGACTGCCTCCAGTTTATCTCCCACATGCTGCGGCATGACTTCAAACACAACACCTAAACCTATGGATGCAATGGCTCCGTGATAGCGCTGTGTAAGGACATACGCAGCATCCTGTAGAGCATCATTCAATTCCTCAAACGTTCTCACGGGAACAACCGATGCCTGCATCGAGCGGGCAAGAGCGTCACAGATGCGCACTTCATCGGCATTCTCCGGCTCCAGTGAGACGATGCGCACACCACTCCACTCCCCTTTTCTCTGCTGCCACATCACGGTGGCTCTCTCCATGAATTCCTGCGTGGCATTCGCACGGGGAATCACGACGAATATCTTTCCGCTCACATCCTGCTTTTCCGCTGCAAAAAGTGACAATACTGGATCAAACGACAGCACACATTGTTTCTTTTTCCATGATGCGATTCTTCGGAAAGATTCCGCATCTCGCACGATGACAAGCTCCGCCCGCGCGACCACCCACCGACTGCACCACATACCAATCTTTGTACGAAAAGGCCCGATGCCCTGAAATGCGAGAATAATTTTTTTGTGAAATAGCCGTGCCCACAGCGCATGCCACCACCAGAGCATTGGTGCCTTCGGAGATTCAATATCGGTAAACAGCGTTCCACCACCGAAGACCATGCCATCGCTTTTGCGCAGAGCAGAGAGGGTTTTCCACCATGGAGTAGTGAGCAATGAACGAAGGCCGAAGGGGAAACGATGGACGGTAGATGTGTCATGGTGAGCCTGTCGAACCATAGACACATCTACAGTAGCGCGTCGCCCTTCGATAAACTCAGGGTGACACGCTACTTCATTGGGAACTGCTTTAGCACATAAAGCCGAAACCACCGTCCACTCCACCTCCGGAAACGTCTTCAGGAAATACTCTCTTAAAAGTTCATCACCGAGATTGCCGACGCCGTAATTTCCAACCAAAAGGAACTTCATGAGATCACTATATCCCATCCCTTCATTCCCTTCCTTCGCTTATTTCACTTCGTTCACGTCCTCCACCGATGCTTCCTCCTTCTCTTCTGCTACCGGCTCCGGAGCGACTGCGACTGCAAACTCATCATTGCTCGTAAACCGCTCGGAGAGACGTGCGGACTTGCCTGTGCGCCCACGAAGGAAGAAGAGCTTAGCTCTGCGAACCTTAGCGACTTTCTTCACCTCGATCTTGTCGATCATGGGGCTCAGCATCGCAAACATCTTCTCAACACCAATGCCGGATGCGATACGACGAACGAGGAATGTGGCGTCCGTAGGTGTGTGACCACGATGCACAGAAATCACCAATCCTTCGAAAATCTGCACGCGGTCTTTGTCCCCTTCCTGAATTTTCTCGTGGACACGCACAGTGTAGCCAGGACGAATGTCCGGTACGTTTTTTACGTAAGGCTTGGCCAAATCGTGGAGAAGCTGAGAAGTCACTGCGCAGTAGCCTACAGACCAGAGAATGGCCTGTAAAGCTATTTCCTCGCCTCTTCCATCTCCTTACTCAAGTGGTTAACAACCGTCATATGCCTCGGGTCTGAGACAATCTCCGTGATAAACTTATCTTTAAGGCTTAGGCGATACAGAAAGTCCGGTTCAGAGAATATGGAGTACCGAACGTTTTTTAAGTGCGGATCCTGGAGAAGGAGCGCCTCGAGCATTTCCTTTTTGAGGTCACCGACAATCAGCAGATCCACCTTACTCTCTGTTCCAACAAACGAGCCTGCAAGAAGAGCAAGACGTACCGAAGGGAGCTTTTTAAGACTGCCGACCACTGGGCTATCCGCCTGAATCTCCTTGGCGAAGATCCCCTTCAGCTCCACGAACAGCGGGAAATCCATATCGATGCGGTAATACTTCTTACGGTTGCGATGACGCGCCTTCACAAGGCCAATGCGCCGAAGGTTTTCGAGTTCGCGCCGAATGGAGTTGATCTGCTCACTTAAGAGTCTCGTGAGCTCTCTGATGAAGTATTCCTGCTCCGGGTGAAGTAGGAACGTCGAGAGAAGCTTGATGCGCGTCTGACTCGAAAACAATGCTTTAAGGATTCCTGATGACATACTGTTCACAAAGAGTAGTCATGAGTACGGGGTTAGTGCAAGAAATGTGCTCAGTATCTTGAATACAATATTTACTCGAATTATTTGTTTTATTTAAGCCTAAAAGTCTGTATGCATACCTATTTAAGACATATTTTTGAACAAATTTTGTACTCACTATTTTACGCAATATGTTATGAGATATACACATTAGAGAGGGATGAAAGCGATGTAAGGGATTTATGGGAGTCCCTTAAATCCCTTACATCACTTATTTCACTTATAAATGTGGCATGGTCAAAAACCACCATTTCCGCTATAATTCTCTGATGCCCCGAAGAACCAAAATCCTTTCCGCGATTGCAGGCGCGCTCCTCATTGCGCTTTGTGTTTCGCATGGAGAAATACTCCTGCCCCATGCTCTCGCCGAAGACAAGGTCATTCCGGATGTGCAGGGAGAAATCATGGGGAAATTGCTGTATGTCATCGGGACATTGAACGTCGTGGCATTTCTTGCTCTGAAGCTTGTTTCCTACCTCGCAAATCCCGATGTGATATTTGGTGTCAGTGCCCAAACAGGAATTCTCCTTCGTATGTGGCAGATATCGAGAGACATCATGAATCTTATCTTCGCCATCATGCTCCTTGGCGGAGCCATTATGACCATCGTTTTCGCCAAACAGGACATCATTAAACAAAATCTGGTGAAGTTCCTTCTTGCGGTGGTCTTAGTGAACTTCTCGTGGTTCTTTCCTCGTGTCATTCTCGATATCGCCAACGTCACGACCGCTACCATCTACAACCTGCCGCACATTGTCACTGCCGGAACTACGCCTGCACCGCCACCTCCACCACCTCCACCACCTGCTCCACCCCCACCACCTGCAACTCCACTGACAACCTTGCCCTGTTTATGGCGCGATCGGTATGGAATCGCACGGAATTGTACCGTAATGTCGGACATCATTTTCAAAGGTTCCACAGCAACTTGTCCTCCATCCACACCCGCGGTGACGCCAAAGAGCGAAATTGATCTCACGATAGCTAAAGTGTGTCTCACCTACTATGACCCCAATGCGAATACCGCCTTCGGCATCATCAATGGTCTTGTGCTAAACCATGGACGCCTGTTGTATCTTGGAGTTATTGTCGGAGCACCCCCAGCAGGAGGACCCGGTGCGTCTGTCAAAGATATGCTCTACTTCACCTTTGTCATCACCTTACTCGCATTTCTCCATATCATGCTGGTCTTTCCGATCATCGCACTTGCGGCGGTCATGCTTATCCGTATTCCCGTCCTCTGGCTCACGATCTCCTTCATGCCATTTATGTTTATCGGGTTTCTCATAGGAGATAAATTTATCAAAGTGAACACCATGCAGATTTTTCAAAAGCACTTTCTCGTTGCGGCATTTCTACCGGCATTAATTGCGATCCCCTTCTCTATCGGCTTCATCATGCTCAATGCCTTTGCCAATCTCTACCCTGCGCCTCCCCCCGGCTTCGATCAGTCCTTTGATGTCGTTGCCCAAGTACGCTCGTGGTGGGACCTGATCTGGATCTTGGTCTCCTACATGGTTATCTGGAAAGGCACGAGGTGGGCAATGAAGAGCGACGAGATCTACTCACAGGTCACGGAGCCAATATTTAACACCGGCAGTAACTACATGAAGTTGCCACTGCATTTTCCTGGCATTCCGACTGATACGAATAACAATCGAGTAATTGGTGATCCTGGCGATCGCAAAGCCTCTGTCAGTGATGTGTTTGGCAAACTACAAAACCCACGACTATTTTTTACAGGCTCCAATGTTCCTAATCAAGGTCAGCAGGGCAACCCAAATCCGAGAATCAATGATGCTGCCAGAGTTGGGAATTCTAATCAAGAAACGATGAAGAATTTGGAGGATCTCAGCAAGGGCACTTTGGATCCACTTAAAGTTGACAGACACTTCGAGGATTTGAAACAACTTCTGAAAAACCAAGGACAAGCCGAAAATCAGTCAAACATGAAGGCGCTGGTCCAGGAAATGGGACGTCTCAACGGCTATAGTCAGCAACAAATTGCTGCCTTGCATCAATTTGTGGAAAAGAAATTGCCTTAATAATTTCCATCTCTTATGGCCGTAGACTCCACCAACGGCGCAGAGAATCCGGCGGTTCGAGCGGAGATTTTGGGACTATCACAAGAAAATATTGAGCGCATTCCGCTCGATACCACCGTGGAGGGTGCACGGAGAGTGGCGGCAAAGCTTCTGCTCAATGAGCAAATTGTAAACATGCCGGGGCTTTCCCCCGAAAAACATAAGGAGCTGGAAATGCAGACCAATGCGATCACCATGCGCGGGGAATACTTAGACGCGCTTGCAGCAACGATGAATGAACGGTTACAGAAGGAAGGTGCCGGAATCAAAAAGAAATTTATCGATGATCTCGTCGAGGATAAAGAACGCGGTCGCAATGCCATGCTGAACCGCTTGGAAGGCCTAAACGGCCTCACGGAGAAGGACAAGAAAGATCTACGAAAGATCATCGGTCACTTCGCTCTCGCGGAAGACAGCGAGGACGGCAAGAGCTACCTCACACGTTGGCTGAACCGCGATGCGACCAATGGGTATCTCGTACAGGAGGACTACCCTGTTTTTCAGCGCATTGCGAAGAATGCTCCAAAAGGAGCACCTGAAGAGAAGTTTCTTGCTGATCTCGATGGCAATTTTCTGAAGCTCCGCAAAATGGATCCACAGAATCTCACGTTCATCCGGTCGACTCCTACCATGAACCCCGGGGGTCGGTTTATGCTCTCGCTTCTCCTTGGAGGCATCGCACTCCTGTCGCTCCTTATGGCGAGGAAATCCGGACGCATCCCGAAAAAGGGGCTCATCGCACTGGGGCTTCTGCTCTACATCCACCGTAATCCGGATAGCAAACTGTCTGCTCTCTCCTCTTCGCGGTATGAAGATCTCACGAAGGGTCTTCGGGGATCACCCGAGGGCAAGGCCGTCATCGAAGCGCTGGGAGACCACAATCACCGGGGGGCGCTCAAAGATTTCGCCAAGCGTGAAAAGCAGCGCCAGACACTGCCTCCTGCGCAGCGAAACGAACTCCTGGACAGCAAGAAGTCGATGGATGAACTCATCGGAGAACTCGGACTGAAAGACGGTGCGGCAGCGAAGCTCCGTTCCATGCCGGTTGCGGAGATACTTGCGCTTGGAAGAACTTTGCAGAAATTCAATGCCGAAGAACTGGAAATCGCCGGAGAGTATGCAAAGGAAGATGTCTCGAAGGGTAATACTGCGGATTTGAAAATTGAAGAACCGGAGAAGGCATAGAAATCCTCTACTTCTCCTTCTTCTTCAGCTCCTTGATGTACACCTCCAAGACATCTTTCTCCTGCAAGGGAATCGTAGACTCTGTACGCATACCACACTCCTGACCGTCCTTGGCTTCTTTGATGTCTTTATCCACATGCTTGAGTGAGGTGATGCGACCGGTGCCCGCAAGCGCGCCCTCACGCATGAGGCGGAACGGCAGCCTCTTGATCGACCCATCCGTCACACGCCCTCCCACAACCTGCTCCGTGCGCTTCGTCATAAAGACAGCCTTGATCTCTATGTGTCCGAGAATCTGCTCGGTTTCCTCGGGCTCCAAAAGACCCAGAAGCAGCCCTTCTACTTCGGCAAGGAGCTCATAGACAATCGTAAATTCCCGTACGCGCACTCCCTCACGCTCTGCAGTCCGAGTAACAGCGATGGGAACCGCAACATGAAAAGCGAGAACGAGACCTTCACTTGATGCCGCAAGCATGACATCACTTTCGGTCACTGCCCCGACAGCGGCATGGATCACCTTCGCCTGAGCGTGCGCACTCTGTAGCTTTGCTAAAGCCTGTTGCAGTGCCTCGAGCGATCCCTGTGCATCAGCCTTGAGAACAATCTTGAGCTGCGAAAGTTTGCCCTCTGAAAGTCGTGTAACGAGATCGGCGAAACTTCGTTTGCGTTGCGAATGACGACTGGATTGCATCGCTTCAAGAAGCATTCTGGACTCCTGCTCTGAGGAGACCACCTGCAAGACATCTCCGGTCTTGGGAACATCACTAAATCCTGCGATGCGAACAGCACCAGAAGGTCCGACACGTTCGAGGCGAACGCCGTGCGCATCGCTCATGGCTCGCACACGGCCTGAAGTGTGTGCGCAGACAAAGATGTCGCCTGTTTTGAGGGTTCCGGTACGGATGATGACCGTGCCGAGAGGCCCAAATGAAGGATCCAAATGGCTTTCAATCACCGTGCCGATCGCCGCCCTCTTAGGGTTTCCCGTGATGGCTCGCATTTTGGCAGTGAGGACGATGGCATCGAGAAGCTCCTCGATCCCCTGCTTGGTCACTGCACTGCACGGGATAAACGGCGTTGTCCCTCCCCACTCTTCGGGCTGCACCCCAGCACCGGCCATCTCCCCCTTCACACGCTCGGGATCGGCATTGGGACGATCCATTTTGTTGAGAGCAACGACCATTGGCACCCCCGCCTCCTGCGCATGGTGAATCGCCTCCAGTGTCGTCGGCTTCACACCTTCTTCGGCAGAAACGACAATCACCGCAACATCCGTAACCTGTGCTCCGCGTGCACGCATGGAAGTAAAGGCCTCGTGACCAGGTGTATCGAGAAAGGTGATGCGATGCTCTTCACCACCCGTTGCATGGATGACCTGATACGCACCTATGTGCTGCGTGATGCCACCTGCCTCGCCTTTCACAACATCTGTTTGGCGAATGGCGTCGAGGATAGATGTCTTTCCGTGGTCTACATGTCCCATAACAACGACAACAGGAGGCCGCTCCACGAGATGCTCCGGATCGTCTTTGAGGAGATCCGTCATGTCAGACTTCTGCAGGAGATCTGCGGAGACTTCCGTCTGCTCCTTCTGTACATCCACCTTGAGCTCTGCAGCGATAATTGCTGCGGTGTCGAAGTCGATCGTCTGGTTGATCGTGACGAGCATGCCGTTTTTCATAAGGGCCTGAATGACAAGAGGAACCTGGATACCGGTCTTTTCTGCAAACTCTTTCACGGTCACCTGTGCGGGAAGAAGGACCACGCCATCCTTGCGCTTGATCTGCACCTGATTCCTGTCAGTAGCGCCCTTCGCTCCCCCCTGTGCGATACGCTCGTCACGCAGTTGATTCTCGCGCTCTGCCTTCGTCGGCTGCTTTTTGAGTGCCTCCTGCTCACGAACAATCGCTGCCTGTGGCACGCCTTCCAGTGTGAGCTTACGCAAAACATGCACAGCACTCGGCTGCGCCGCAGCTACAGACTCCGCAACCGGTGCAGGTAACGTCGGGCTGGCTACAGCAGACTTTTGCTCGTCTGTACCATCATCCTCAGTATCATCACCCATGCCCAGAGCTTCCATATCCACCGTGATACCGCGCTTGCGCGCAAGGAAGCGGATAATGCCCTGCGCGAGTGTTTGACTGACCTCACGATCCGTTGGCTTCACCCCGAAGTTGACCTGCGTCAGCTCGTGTCTGAGTTCTTGTCCAGTCATGCCGAGAACCTTTGCCACCTGTACAAGGCGCATAAAATTAGGCGAAAAGCCTAGGGCAGCGTAGCAAATGTTCAGAGCGGGAGATAGCGAAATAAGGAGGTTTACTTCTCTCCTACAATCTCCCCGACAATATCCCTCGATCCACTGACTGCACCGTCTTCCATCGTCTGCACAATATCCAATGTACGTGAAGGTGCTTGCAAGGGATGTACTGGATTTTTTGCGATCTGCAAACCATTCTCGTACACCAAGCGTGAACCATCTTCCTTGTTGCGCTCAGCATGTCCGACGACTTCCCCTCTCTCTACTTTCTGATGCACCATCCCCTCTTTCAGTTTCTCAATGCATTGCAGTACCTGCAGTGAAAAATTTTCAAACTGCACAATGCGAAACCCCGATGCGCGTGCGTGTCCTCCTCCGCCATACGTCTCTGCGGAAAGCCGACTCACATCGATGGAGGCATTGGAACGCATGCTGGCCTTCAGTCCCCCACCCTCCAGTTCCGTAAAGAGCACGTATACATGAGCATCCGGAATCGTAGAGATCAACTCATCGAGAATGCCATGCGTCTCGCGGCTCTCGGCACCCATCTCGGAAAGATCCTCACGGCTGACGGTGGACCAGACGATGCCAGCAGAACGATCCATCTCGATCCGGTTCAGTGCGCGTCCCCAGATACGCAGGGTGCTAAGAGGCTTCGTCTTATAAATATGCTGGATGATTTCCTGCTGCCTTGCTCCGCGCTCGAGGAGCTCTGCTGCAACCTCCAGAGAGCGTGGCGTGGTATTGGGATTTTGGAAACTCCGCGTATCGGTAATGAGACCTGTGAGAAGCAATGTCGCGATATCAGGCGTCATCGCCTTGGCATACGCCGGTTCATGCATAAACCAGTGATAGAGAACTTCGGTAGCACTCGCCGAAACCGGATCGATGAGATGCACCTGTCCGTAGCGCGTATTGCTGATGTGGTGATCGATATTGAGAATCGGTGTCGTCGAGAAAAAATCGACGTGATCGGTGTAGAGAGATCCAAAGAGCGCAAGGTCCGCTGTATCCACAGCGACGATGAGATCATACCGCTTCTCCCCTTCTCCGAAGCTCACACGATCGGGACGCAGCATCCCTTTTTTCGGAACGACAATGATATTGACCTTATGGTCTTCGACGGAATACCGAAGCTTATCGATTTCAATGCCCCCTTCGAGATTGATGGTAATCACAAAATTTTGGCTCTCTTCTATACCCCCCTGTAGTTTTTCATACCCTGGAAGGAAGGAAAGGGATTCCGGCAGCGTATCTGGGCACACGACCGTCACATCCTTCCCGATGGACTGCAGTACGGAGTAACAGGCCAGCGCAGAGGATATGCCGTCCGGATCGACGTTGGCATGTGGGATAATGAGGATCCTATGATGGTCCTCAATGACTTTCGTGGCGCCTGCGATGTCGGATGCGGTGAGTGCCATGTATCATAGTATTATACTATATTTTTAGTAATTATGCAAGTATCATGTTTACGCCAATTTCTTGGACCAGAATGAAAAATAGAAGGGGGATATCGAAGCACATTGGCCAGATGAGCACAACCCCGTATGCTACCTGCGATCGGGGCGTAGTTCAGTTGGTAGAACGCATGCATGGGGTGCATGAGGTCGTGGGTTCAAGTCCCGCCGCTCCGACCAATCATATGAATAATTCCTCGCCAGATATTGCTGCAATTCTTGAACGCAATAAGCGTGTAGAGATGGACAAGGCATGGGAGATCAGCCTTACGCGACGGGCATTCATCGCTCTTCTTACCTATGCAACGACGGCAATCCTCTTGTGGCTCAATGGACTAAGCAATCCCCTGCTTCAAGCTCTGATCCCTGCTGTGGCATACCTAGTATCGACGCTGTCGCTGCCGTGGTTGAAGAAGAGGTGGATAGAAAAACAATAAAAAAAAGCCCCTCAGAGAGGGGGGCTTTTTAAAACAAACCTCAATGAAGATTAGCCTTCATACCGTGTGGAAAATACAGAAGAGAACGGAAGATCTACGATATTAAACTGTCTTGAGCTTCCATTGTCTGTATCGAACCAAACAACCGTATTTCTTCCGTCTGTTTGCAGATCATTGAGCGAGACCTGGAGAGTGCTGCTTGTCGTTGAAGTATTCGGATTTGTGATACTCGCCTGGAGGACAAATGTCTGATCCGTACCTTGGTCGATTACAGTATTCACACTCGATAATCTCAAGTTCGCACAGTACACAATCAGACTGCCGGAAGCGTTTGCCGTAAGCACAATAGTTGGGCTCGCGGCTCGGACAGCTACACAAGGAGATGTCGACGTAGCATCGGCCTTGTTGTAGAACTTAAACGAATTCGCAGCGATATTCACATTCACAGCGTTGACATTGAAAAATACACTAGACAGGACCACATCGTTGAGGCCGTCCTTTGTATTGCTGTGAGCGGCTGCCGAGAATTTAAACTGGCCGATATTGGAAAGTCCTGTAGGAATAGCCGTACCGTTCGCATCGGGGCTGGCATTCTGAATATTGCTGATTTTTGAGAGAACAACGTCCTGGAATACTCCAGTCTGGGTAGCATTTGCCGCCGGTGCGTCGACCCCGATAAACACCTCGTCTTCCATGAGGGCATTGCCATTATTCACCGAAAGACCGAAGCCTGAATCATCATTGACAGCCTGCACAGCGAGACCCGTTGCAGCACTCAGCGTCGGCGTGAAGCGGTCACCGGACACCGCACCATTCACATCCGTACGTATGCGGGGCCGGACGATCACATTTCTCTGCATGAGGTTTGTAACGACCAGCTCTCGGTTCGGCAGATTTGCGCAGAACGTCCCTGCGGGAACGTGATCATTTGCACAGCCACCCATGGTCGCGAATGCAAAAGGATTCACGCCATCCGGCGTGAAGAGCTCCAATCGATCAAGCGATCGTGTTTCTCCAAGCATGGTGATTTCCAGATGCTGGACACGAATATTTCCCCCATCAGCTCTCAAGCGCAGCCGGAAGATTTCGTCACCGAGCTGTCCGCCGAGAAGCTGTCTGCTGCGCACAGGCGTACTGTCTTTGGTGATAAAGAGATTGCCTGTGGAAACATTGCAGTCGTTATTGGTGAGACAAATATCGTCGCCTGGACCCGGAACTGATACACATTGATTCTGTTCATTGCAATCCATGTGGTGTTCCTGAGGGCGACACTCATTGCCCCCTGATGTACACGGTATGCGTCCATTGCCGCCACGCATCATGATGCAAGCTTCGCCGGCACAGAAGAGCCCTTCCGGCAGACAATCCGTATTACTAGAACATGTATCACCAAATCCTGATCCCAGCACTTCGATACACTGCTGATTACGACACTCTGTGTGTGTTTCTACAGTACAACCAATATCAGGGTCACATGCGTTGTCACCTTCACCGGAAACCACTATGCATGCTTCCTCTCTACATACGGTGTGTGTCAACTCTCGCACCGTTACTAAAACCGGTGCCGTTTCATTGTTCCCCGGATTTGGATCCGCAACCGTGACATTGCCATTTACTCTGGAAACTCTAGCAGTATTGCTGATCACTCCTCCGATGGTGAATGTCGCTGGCACAGTGAATCCAATCACTCTTGTGGCAGTACTTCTAGCGGCAATGCTGATACCCGCGCAAACGACCTCTGCATTCACAACACTGCAACCTGTGCTTTGCAAAGGCAGGAATGTAAGGCCGCCAGTCGGAATGCGATCGGCGATGCGCGCGACGAGTGCAGTCGGCCCCTGATTCGTGACGGTGACTGTATACAGCAGAGTATCTCCGCGCGTAACGGTTCCGGACTCAGGACCCGCCATATCTACGGCAAGATCCCCGGCTACACAGGTGACCGTTGTGCTGGGAGCACCACTTTGATTGTTGAGGGCATTTGTTTCCGGAGTGGTCGTGCTGATGGTCGCTGCGCTTCCTGTGATGATGGAATTGCATGCAGACCGCGATGGAACGTTATAGCGAATTGTAAGTATTTTGCTTTGATTCGCCGTCAGTACCATATTGCTGCAAAGCACCACGCCGGCATTCACGGAACAGGTCGCACCCGTCACATCCCTGAAGGTCAGTCCTGTGGGAACCGGATCCGTAATGGCAACACCAACAGCAGCATCTGTTCCGATATTGCGAAGAGTCACCGTGTACCCTGCAACTCCTCCGGGAGCGACAGTTGCCGGAACGGTCTTGGAAACGGTCACATCAGCAAAAGGAATACGCTGAAGAGCCACGGCATCGATATAGGCATTTTTCTCTATCGCACCTATAAGCTCGAGCTTCTGGTTAGCTGCCACCGTCACTCTGATGAGCTTCCTCCAGCGCGAGGTCCCTAAAGTAGCATCAGCAGGAGTCTGCGTCTGATCAACCGTAAATGACTCCAACGGAGTCTTTGTTGATCCAACCACCTTGTTTAAAGTATACGTCGTTACCGTTGAGTTTGTCGGAGACGCTATCCATGTGAGGTACACATCAAAGGTGCCAGGAATAATATTATTGAATGACCAGCGATTCGGACTGATGAAACGATTGTCCGAACCGAATCCACCAGAGCGTGACGTAAGAGATAGTGGTGTAAAACCGGCATCCCCATCATCAACAATGGTAGGACTTGTAAGAACAAGAGGTGCCACAATTCCACCGCCACCATCACCACCAACACCCCCCCCACCAATACCACTACCACCGACGCCGCCACCAGATGATATCTGCCCCTGTGTCGATCCTGTATACCCCGTAGCAAGATTTGCCCCAACGGCAATCACCGCCGCAAGCGCGAGAAGTTTTGGCTGGGACGCAAGATGCGCCACTGCAGAACGGAAAGAGTTTTTCATAAAATGGATATGGGTATTGGTAGAAGATTCAGTACTATTATATTATTTTTTAACAAAAACTCCAAACATCCATTTTTTGGCTGTATGAAAACAAATTTCTAACGACCAAACGGACTCTCATACCTCGCACTACCTCCCAATTCCTCCTCAATCCTGAGAAGTTCATTATATTTACACACACGGTCTGTACGACTCAGAGAACCCGTTTTAATCTGTCCGGTGGAAAGACCGACGGCAAGGTGCGCGATAAATGTATCTTCGGTCTCTCCACTACGATGACTCACGACCGCATTCCATCCTTCCTTCTGTGCCATCTGGATGGCATCGACAGTTTCCGAGACTGTGCCGATCTGGTTCAGCTTGATGAGAATGGCATTTGCAGCCTTCTCAGCAATACCCTTCTTGAGCCTTTCCGTATTCGTCACAAAGAGATCATCACCGACAAGCTGCACGGAGCTGCCGATCTTTTTCTGCATGGCGGTAAATCCGGCCCAGTCATCTTCGAAGTGACTGTCTTCGATACTGACGATTGGGTGCGATGCGCAGAGCTTTGCATAGAACGCGACAAGTTCATCTGTGCTTAGTGTCTGACCGTCAATCGCATACTTTCCCTCTTTATAGAACTCCGACGCCGCGGCATCGATCCCGAGCTGCACCTTGCCTGTGTACCCCGCTGCAGCAATCGCCTGCTCGAGAACGGCAAATGCTTCGTCGCTGCTTTTGATGTGCGGAGCAAATCCGCCTTCGTCCCCTACGGCGGTCACATGCCCCGACGCGGCAAGAATACTTTTGAGTGCATGAAAGACTTCCGTACCGGCACGAAGAGCTTCGGAGAATGTCGTAAATCCTGTCGGGATAATCATGCATTCCTGAAAACTTAATCCCGAATCAGCATGCGCACCGCCATTGATGACGTTCATCATGGGAACGGGCAAGTGTACCGGCTTCGGGGCATCGAATTGATCGGCAAGCGACTGCCAAAGGGATTTTTTTTCCTGCGCTGCGCGGGCACGGCACACTGCCATTGATACGCCGAGAATAGCGTTGGCACCTAGTTTGGCCTTATTTGCCGTTCCATCGAGATCGATAAGCTTCTGATCTAGCGTACGATGATCGGAGACCGAACTTCCTTTGAGCGCCTTGAGAATCGGCCCGATCACATTCGCCACAGCTTTTGTCACTGATTTTCCTCCATAGATCATTTTGTCTGCATCACGAAGTTCCAAAGCTTCATGCGATCCTGTGGAAGCGCCTGAAGGAACGGCAGCTCGACCGAAAGATCCATCATCGAGAAGACAATCGACTTCAATAGTGGGGTTACCACGGGAATCGAGAATCTGGCGAGCGTGGAGTTTTGTAATGGTGATCATAGCGAAGTTATCTTAAACGAAAGGCTGAGCCATTTGCTAGTTACGAGTTACTGGTTGCTGGTGATGTACATCGTTTAAAAGACTCACTCTCACAACTCGTAACCAGCAACTAGCAACTTCTCCTTCTCGCCCTGTCATGCAGCACGCCCGAATACAGAGCGATCATCGAAATCGCGATCACTTCCAAAGCCCCTCCGGAAGAAGGCAGTGCTGCCGGAGCAGAACTCGTCTGTCGCCAGAGCGGCGCGGAGGACGTAGAGGATGCCTTTGACATAGCAGATGCGGTTTTTCCCTCAGACTTCGCCTGGGACTTGCGATCAGCTTCCCGTGAACTTCTGCGTTCTGCTGCGCGTAACTTATCTCTCCAGCGTTCCTCAGATACATCCTCCGATGCCTCGAGATCTGCGAGAGAAGTGCCTTTCCCTGCAAGAGACCATCGTGCCGAAGGAATGGCAGCACCGGAACCAAAAACCTGCCACCAATCACCACTCCAAAGAACTGCTGCAATTTCTCCTTCGTAATATGCACCACGGGCGGAAATCATGCCGACTGCCGCATAGGGAACAAGGAGCAGAAGCATCACAGCTATTCGTGGTATACGCCGACGAATGACACGGAGGCAGTACACGACAAGTGCAATAATGCCAATGGCTACAGCTGGCAGCGTCCATGCAACAGTGAAGTATTGCTGAAGCACCTGTGCCGATGGCACGTAGAGAGCAAAAACCTCAAGGAAAAACCAGAGCAGGAGAATGAAGGCCGGATACCAGTGCATTGTCCGTAGCGGCGTGTCTGCCCTTCTAGCACGGAAGAGCGGCGTGAGAATGACGGGATACGCAACGGCAAGAATCATGGAGAGAAGCCACGGCAATCCCCCTGCGGGAATCGGAGGCAGCGTTGACGAGAGAATGCCCGTCAGCGCTATGACAAGTGCGAGAACAAGGAGGAGTGCCGTTTCTGTGGAGTGTCGTAGAGGCATAGGGATCAAAGGGGTGAATGTTCCTCGAAGCGCCGCAGCTCGTCAAGAAAGGCTAACTTGCAGAATAATAAATACATTTATTAGTACTATATTTATGTCCAGAGAAAGAACGTCAAGGAGCACAGGGATTCCTTGAACTTCTTATTACAACCACTTCCTGCGCACAAAGTACGCAAGCATGGAAACGAGAATGAGCCCCATAATCCCGAGGACAATTTCAAATGCGAGAGCGTGTGACTGGAGGGGTAGAGTCACGTTCATGCCATACAACCCCGTCAGCACCGAGAGCGGCAGCATGGTAACCGAGAAGACCGTCAGGATACGGATCACCTGGTTGGTCTTGTGACTGAGCCAGGACTCATGCGTGCTCTGAAGCGCCTCAATGACTTCTTTCGCGGTTTCAAGCAGCGACCACTGGCGCTCGATGGCGTCACGGATATCGTCGTAGTAGAGCGCTAGATCCTCCGAGACAAACTTGCGGTTCTTGTGCTCCAGCGATGCGACGATCGTGCGTTGCGGAAGGAGGATACTGCGCATGGTGATAATGTTTCTCTTGAGAGTGAGAACAGACCGGAGAATGTCCACCTCTTCCTCACTTTCGAAGAGTTCGTCTTCAAGGCGACGGAGCTCTTTCGTGATGGAATCCACAAGAGGAAAACCCTGTTGAAACAGCAACCGCATAAGCTCGTAGAGGAAGTACCCCGTACCGTGGTGCAGGTACTCCTCACGCTTCGCAGGAAGTTCATTGAGTTCCTTCCAGAGACGGTCGAGCGTAGGGATCTTTCCCTCGTGCAGGGTAATGATGTATTCCTGACCAAGGAAAATGTTGATCTCCTCTTTGAGGATGCGACCGGACTGCGGACTCTTGTACGGGATGTGGAAAACGAGAAATAGGTAGTTGTCATACTCCTCGACCTTCGGCCGCTCGTGTTCACTGAGACAATCTTCGATATCCAGCTCATGAAATCCGTACTTGTGATGCAGATTCAAAATCTCCTTCTCCGTAGGAGAAGGATCGTCATGCCATGTAATTCCCTGATGGACCAAGGTGCGCATCGGGGATATTGAAGACCTCTAACGAAGCATGTGCAAGTGAAGTAGAGAGACAAAGTACCGAAGAAACAAGTAACAAAGAAATATTCAAAGTACAAATCGCAAGGAATTATTGAAGTTTGGCGAAATGAATTTGAAACTTTCTTTGTTACTTGTTTCTTCGGTACTTCATTTTACGCGAGTTCTTCATTATTTCTTCCTCTTCGGCAGATACTTCTCTCTCGGATCATTGATGCGACTACTCGGAAGAACTTCATAGTGCATCATGCGCCAGCGACGGAATTGCGCATACACGAACAAAAGCAATACGAACGCCCACGCAATCCACCAAACGCGCATAGAGATGTAGCTGATTTGCTCAACTCTAGCGACTGCAAGAACGAGACCGCTGCCGCCAAACCAAACGAATGCCGACGGCCAACTTCTCGCCAGTCTGCGAGTCACCGGATTGCCCTTCTGCCTGCGCCAGTAAGCGATCGCAAAGCTCATGACGATCATCAGCCCACATGCAATGAGAAGTGCCATGACCTTGGGATTGTCGTATGTCGTCGCCTGTGGATTGGGCCAGAAGAGATAAGAGAGCATAAAGAGTGGGTACAGAGTGCACGATACTGCAATCCCTAAGAGGACGGCAATGCATCGGGGCTATTTTTCCTTCTTCGCGTCTGACTTCTTGGATTTCTGATCCTTTCCGAGCGCCGCATACATCTCGGATACTTTCCGATCCGTCTCCTTTTCCGCAAGCGTGCGCGATGGGCGAATGAGCAGATACAGAAGAAATCCTCCAAGTGGAAAAAACGCCGCAAGGAGAATAGAGAAAAACATCAAAAGAAATGACTGCGATCGCAGAAGAATATCGCGGGTGACGTAGAATACGGTGAAGATCACGAGTACACCTATGCACACAAGTCCGATTTGCATCGCTCGGAGAAGAGGATCATCTGCAAGAAGGAGAATCCACGGCTCAAGGAGTTTTTGGAGTGCGGGGAGTGCGTTCATAGCAGCGAAACAAGAAGCGCAGTAGATAGTAGGAACGTAGCACAGTACGCGAGAGGAGTGTAGCGTGCTACGTCCTACTGCGCTACTGCGCTCCGCAGCCTACAGATGCGGATACTTTCTCCGATGAACGGTCACATACACAATCGTCGCCAGAAGCGCCACGATCGCGAGAAATTGCGTGAAACGAAGCTCGTGTGTCGGCAAATGCAGGAAGCGGCGGATGATAATGTACACGGTAAATAACCCAACCAGCACGCTCTGGTAGATGACAATTGAGCGCTGCGTGAGCTTGAGTTCCACAATCGCAAATACACCGAGACTAACAAAGAGAATCACGAGCACGAGAAGATCGAGCTTCGTTGCGAAGACTGGAATCGTAAAATCCCCGCGGTAATACTCCAAGCCGAAAGTCAGGAGCGAAGCGCAGATGATGCCAATGAGTGTCTCCTCCCCTGCTCTCTTTGAGCGTTTGCGGATGACGAGGAGCGCAAAGGTCAGAAGGAGAAAGAGGAGCGCGTAATACAGCTGTACCGGATGGATGGGAACGGTGTAGCGGACATTGATGGCGTCATACGTTACTGCCCAGAACATATCGCTCGGGCGCCCATACGCATGACCGGAAACGAACTTACCGACCCAGTCAAAGAAGAGACCCAAGGATGCTGCAGGCACAAGTGCATCGAGCCACTGCAGAAAGGTTGCGCGGTGCGTGCGTGAGATCCACCAGAGCAAAATCCCCACCCCTATCGCCCCGCCTATGAAGCTCCATCCCCCGTCCCAGACAATGAAAATACGCAGCGGATCTTTCAGATATGCACGATACTCGGCAACCATAGCAAAGAGACGGCCTCCGCCGAGAAACGCAATCAGGTACTGCCATGCTTTGTCGCGAAAATGCTGGATGGAAAGATGCGCACTGACAGAGAGTCGAAGGAAGAACTCTATGGAGAGCCAAATCCCGAGAAGGAGGAACACCAGGCGCGTCCACACAAGGAACGGGCCGACTTGGAATGCTTCGAACATGAACGAAGTATAGAGTATTCGGTATTCGGTATGCAGTATCCACATACTTCATACCCCATACGGAATACTGCATACGGAATACACATAGGTATCAACCAATCGATCCTTCCAGACTTCTCTGTGCAATATCCTCTCTGCACTTCTCGGTAAACTCCTTCATCGTCACTACCACCTGTTTCTTCGTCTTCACATTACGAACGGCAACGGAAGCGGCCTCCATTTCCTTGTCTCCTACAACGAGTAGGTACGGAATTTTCTGTGTTTCCCCTTCGCGGATACGCTTTCCGAGGGAGTCGGTATGGGGAAGGACAACAACGCGCATGCCTTGCTTTTTCAACTCTGCCTCAATTTCTGCAGCGTAGCTTTCGTGCGTTTCTGCAACGGGAATAATCGCCGCCTGCACCGGCGCAAGCCATAGGGGAAAGAGTCCTGCCATGTGTTCGATATAGATGGACAAGAATCGCTCAAGAGACCCCATAATCGCGGCATGGACCATGACAATGCGCTCCTCCGATCCTTTTTCATCGATACAGAAGAGGTTGAAGCGCTCCGGCATATTGATATCCAGCTGAATCGTGGCAACTTGCCATTCTCGTCCGATGGAATCCTTTGTGATGAAGTCCACCTTCGGTCCGTAGAATGCAGCCTCTCCCACGGACTCGGAAAAGTCCGCTTTGCGATCGACAGCAATACTTCGCAGCGATGCTTCAGCCTTTTTCCACATCTCCGGCGTACCCAGATATTTTTCGGGAGCTGCGGGATCGTGGAGCGAAAGACGCACGCGGAGTTTGCCGAACCCCACCGTAGCATAGAACGTATCGACGATCTCCCAGATGGCCAAGATCTCATCTTTCACATGAATGTGCCTGCAAAATACATGGGCGTCGTCCTGCGTGAATCCGCGAACGCGCGAGAGCCCGTGAAGCTCTCCTGTCTGTTCGTCTCTGTAGCACGTGGTGGTTTCGGCATAGCGCTGAGGAAGATCGCGATAGCTGCGCTGCTGACAGGCATAAATCTGTGTGTGATGAGGGCAGTTCATCGGCTTCATCGCAAATTCATGGCCCTCACGCGTGGTCACATGAAAGAGCTCATTGGCGAATTTTTGCCAGTGACCGCTGGTCTCATAGAGTTCCTTCTTGGTGATATGCGGGATGGTCACGCGCTCGTAGCCCTTTGCACTGCGTAATTCCCAAACATACTGATCAAGGAGATGACGGAGCATGGTGCCGCGGGGCGTCCAGAGAGGAAGACCTGAACCGACAAGCTCACTGAATGTGAATAAATCCAGTTCCTTGCCTACTTTCCTGTGATCGCGCCGCTTGGCTTCCTCGAGCATGGCAAGGTGAGCATCAAGCTCTGCCTTTGTAGGAAATGCGGCAAGGTAAATGCGCGTGAGCTGTTCGCGCTTCTCATCTCCTCGCCAGTATGCGCCGGCGATAGACATGATTTTAAAACAGTCGACAGGGATTTCCTTGAAGCTTTCCACGTGCCCGCCGCGACAGAGATCAACGAAGGTATCCTCCCCTTTCGGTCCGATATTTGCATAGTGGGTTACCGTTTCCACACCGTCATTTTTGACAAGATCCTCGATGAGCTCGACTTTGAAACGCTGCTCATGTTCCTTCCAGTACTTCTTTGCGGCAGAAACCTTGAGCGTATCGCAACGAAACGTCTGCGCCTGATAGATGATCTTCTTCATTTCTTTTTCAATTGTCGGAAAATCTGACTCGGCAATCGGAGTAGAGAAGAGGAAATCGTAGTAACAGCCAGTGTCGATCGGCGGACCGATCGTTATGAGCGTACCAGGCCAGAGCTTCGTGACGGCCTGCGCAAGCACGTGCGCCAGGGAGTGACGCAACTTGTAGAGATTATCGACAGCGGGAGTAGGACACATCGAATGGAAGAATAGCAAAGCTATGAGCTATGAGCTATGAGCTATGAGCTTTAATCTCAAAAGTTACAGCTTCTACAAATCCAATTCCTGCTCCAGCGCCCGCACTTCGCGAAGCATCTGCGGATCCGCCTGCAGCGCCACCTCGATCTTCTTCACGGCATTCATGACGGTTGTGTGGTCACGGTTCCCGAAGACCTCGCCGATGCGCACGTAACTCATACCGAGCTTGCGCTTACCGATAGTCATCGCGATCTGACGCGGAAGCAGAATCTCGCGCACGCGCGATTCGCCGAGCATGTCATTCACAGACACGGAGTAGTAACGACTCACGGCCTCGAGAACTTCCTGAAACGTAGCGCGTCTTTTCGTCGGCTCTTCGAATCCCGGTGTTTGCGGCTCCTGCGCGTCCTTGTTGAGTTTGTGCATGATTTCAGCAATAGCCCGCACTGTCGGCATGCGCTGCTCCAGCTCATAGAGCGCAACGGCCTGCATGAGAATGCCCTCGAGTTCGCGGACATTTCTGGTGGCATGCTCGGCGATAAACTGCAGCACCGTCATATCGAGGAACATCTCGTAGTTACGTACTTTTTCTATGAGGATCGCGAGCCTTGTCTCATAATCCGGCGCGGAGACATCGGCGATCATACCGCGCTCAAAGCGCGAGGTGAGACGGTCTTCGAGATCCAATTCTGCAGGAGGACGATCCGCAGAGATGATGACCTGCTTGTGATCCTCGTAGAGCGCATTGAACGTGTGAAAAAATTCCTCCTGCGTGCGCTCTCGGTTTGCGAGAAACTGGACGTCATCGATGATGAGCACATCCACGAGACGATACCGGCGCCTAAACTGCTCCATCTTCTTTTGGCCGATCGCCTCGACTACCTGGTTCGTAAAATCCTCAGACGTCGTGTAGACAACCGTTGCCCGTGGGATCTGACGGAGAATGGTATTTCCCGTTGCCTGCAGAAGATGGGTCTTGCCGAGGCCCACTCCTCCGTAGAGAAACAGCGGATTGTATTTCCCTCCGGGTTCGCGCGCGACAGCCTGGCACGCAGCATGTGCAAGACGATTTCCCGATCCCACTACAAAGTTCTCCAGTGTGTAGCTCGGGTTTAAGATCTTGCTGACGATCCCCTCTGCAAGCCGCACTTCAGATCTACCGGCAATCTTACGTTTACGATTCTCCGGAAAAAGTTCAAGAATATCCGGTGATCGCTCACGATTATCTTTGAGACCGTTGTCGACCGTGTACACGATCTGCGTGATACCCGGATCAAGCTCCTGTACAGCTTGGAGCGTCTGGTCACGATAGTGCTCCATGTGCCATGTGAGAGCCATAGGAAGGGGCAAACCTACAACGAGCTTTCCGTCCTCTTTCCCGAGTGCTGCAGTATCGCGAAACCAGGTGATGAACTGGCTACGCGTAATCTGCTGGGCAAATTTCCCCAGAACCGCCATCCACAGATCCTGCAAACTGTACTGCTCATGAGGAGCTATTGTCGTGGGAGCTATAAGAGTGGCAACGGGAATCACGTGAAGGACAGAGTGGAAAATACAAAATGAAGAGAGATACGACGAGTGCAATAGATCATCAGAATAATCTCGCGATATCGTGATAGGTAATGAGACCGATGAGCAGGAGCAGGAGTCCAAATCCGACTGCGTTCGTCGTCACTTCGAATCTGCGGTTGATGGGGCGCCTCGCAATGACTTCAATGAGCACGAAAAGTAACCTGCCTCCATCGAGTGCCGGAAAAGGCAAAATATTGAGAGCGGCAAGCGAAAGACTGAGGAGTGCAACAAGACGAAGATACGTCATAAAGCCCTCCTGGACGGATGCGTGCGTGAGCTGCGCAATACCGACGATACCCGTAATGCCCTCGGGGACGGTAGCTCGGGTAACCAGTGAACTGACAAGGTGGCCAATACCCTTCACGGTCTGATCCATCATCACCCATGACTCCCGTAATGCGAGAAGAGCCGCAGTGAC
>CALRCM010000012.1 GCA_943354555.1 Candidatus Peribacteria bacterium
GGACATTTCGGCCGAATCGCATTTTGAATCGTGCGGAATTTTTAAAGATCGTCTTACGAAGTCATCCGGATGCGCCTGTCAGTGAAGCAGATGCAGCGAGTTGCTTTCCAGACATAGGACAGTGGGACTGGTTTAGTAAGTATGTGTGCTACGCGAAAGAGCACGGTATCGTCGGAGGGTATCCAGATGGGACATTCGGGCCGGGGAACACAGTGAACTACGCGGAGGCACTTAAAATACTTGGAGAGATGTATGACATCATCACTCCTCTTTCAGAGCTGCCATATAGTGATGATGAACAGGATCGTATGCCTTGGTACGTTCCATATCGCGAAGGTGCTATAGCAGCTGGAGTTGGACTTGGTCCTTCGCTGGATGGCCATATGGAGCACCTGCTTACACGCGGAGAAATGGCGCGACTGGCTGCGGCGTACCGCGCACATCATGACGGACAGCTAGAGCAGTACCGCAGCGCCGAGCGTGGAGAGAGTGCGACATCTTCGGCCTCCTCGGAATTATCGGTCTCTTCGGTATCCTCTTCATCCTCTATCTCTTCCACTTCTTCGGCATCTTCTACATCCTCCGTTGCCTACTGGACGCATCCTGCACAATCACATTTTCTGATTGTCGGAGAGCAATCCCTGCCGATCGCATCGGGCTTATTCCAATTTTCTGAGCCTATGGATGTCCGTTCGGTGATCGTAGAAATGAAACGTGAATTGCGCACGATTGCATCTCTGCAATTGGTCGACAATCGCGGACACACACTTGCGACTCTATCGCTGGATAAAACCGATCGCGAGCGTCGCCGATGGCGCGGTGATAATGCTGCAGGAGTTGCTACCGTCGGCCCGGGTTCCATTCCCTTGGGGATTGCTGCAACGATCAAGACGATTGCGCAGGGGGGTTTCCCTGAAGAATTCATTGAAGCAAAATCCGTGTATCTGATGGTTGGTAACCCCACAAACATCGAAACAGTGCAGGCTCTCCCTGTGGAGTGGTCACACCCACCGCATCAAACTGCTATGCGTACGGTTACTGGTGTTGAAAATACTGGACCCAAGCGCGGGACACTTATGATCGGTGCAAATCAAGCTGTAGCGGAATTCCGTTTTACATCCGACAGCGGATCCTTGGTACATATTGAGAATCTCATTCTGACGCCGAAGATTGGTCCGGAGATCGTCGTGCAAAACTGGCGCGTGCGACGGATCACCGGTGGTGGCAGTGACATCTGCTCTATTGGTAGTGATGGTTTTATAAATTGTCCGATCTCTCAGGCTACAGGGGAGATCACCGGTGGTTTGCTGACTCTTCTTATTATTGCGGATATCAGTAAGGTACCCGGCAAAGACGGCGGGACACTGCAGGTCATTCTCGATGCCGCAGGCTCCACATCTTCTTTTGGTGCTGTGCAGTGGAGTGACGGCACAGGCCATTACCGATGGGTGGAGGGAGAGGCGCCGCTTGCAGAGGGAACAGGGTGGGCGGGGTAGTCAGAAGAAATAAGGAAATACGGAAATAAAGAACTAAGGTTCCTTATATCCCTATTTCTTTATTTCCGTATTTCCTTACTAAGCTCCTCTGCCATATCCTTTGCAGCTTTCTCCGCTGCCTCTTTCCAGTCTCTCCCCTTTGAAGCGTAGATGATGCTGCGCGATGCATTCACGATGGCTCCGGTGCCATTCGCGTGGAATCCGCCTGCGACGTCTTTTGCTGTTCCCCCCTGCGCGCCGTAGCCGGGGATCAGAAAAATGGGATGTGGCATGAGGGAGCGGAGGTACTTCAGTTCCTCAGGGTACGTCGCACCGACAACCGCACCGACGCTGGAAAATCCGGACTCGGGCCCCAGACAGGTCTTGCCCCACGCGGTCGTCAGCTCTGCGACGTGCTCGTGTACCACCTCATCTCCGATGGGGAGATCCTGTAATTCGCCCGAAGAAGCATTGCTTGTTTTTACGAGGACAAAAATTCCCTTGCCGTTTTTTTCGCCACGCTCGATGAAGGGGGCGATGCCGTCGAAGCCAAGATAGGGATTTACCGTTAGTGCATCGACCGGTTTGCCTTTGCCCAAGTAGGCCTCGGCGTAGGCATCGCATGTCGAACCTATGTCATTTCTTTTCCCGTCGGCGATGACGAGGAGGTTTTTGGTTTTTGCATAGTCACACACTTCCCAAAACACTTTCATTCCTTCCCATCCGAGAAGTTCGAAGTAGGCAAGCTGAGGCTTGATGCAACAGGCGGTATCAGCAGTGGCATCGATGATGCCGCGGCAGAAAGCGGCTACCCCTGCAGGAGTGTGATCGATGCCTTCTGGCAATTTATCCAAAGCAGGATCCAGTCCTACGCAGACGGGTGAGGTACGAGTGATGCGATCGGTGAGGGAGTCGGCGAAGTGCGTCATTATTGGCATCCTACCAAATTTCTACTGGATCAACGATGAAAGGAAAGTGAATTGAGGACCATGGCCAATCTTGAGGGGCCTCAACAAGGCCATGACGCCAGGCATTACATCGAACGTAAGCGAGGGTGTTTTCCAGTTGGTCAGCGGATTCTATGCGTTCGTCATGAAAGCCTTTTTGCCATTCAAGTGCTATCGGCGATTCCCCGTTCCGTAGCGGAGGTTCATGCATTATTTGCACGATATCCGTCCGTCGTTCCGTAGCGGAAGATCGCGATCTTCCGCTACGGAACGAGCGTATATCTTTCATGGCATTGCGCTTAAATGAATGCATGAATGCACTCAATCCCTTCTCCCCAGGTCGAACAATGACGTGCATATGATCCGGCAAAATACAAAATGCATACACCTCCGCTTTTTGTATGTTACGCGTCATTTGAAGGTTATCGATCAAGGTCTCGGGAATATTCTTCCATATAAGCCATAGGATCTTGTGTTTGGCATTTGTCGTTACATGAAATACCCCCTGTTGTTCAAAATGGCGCTGGGTCATATTCCTTCTGTGGTGTTTTGCCGATATTGCAGCGCCTCTGCAATATGCGATATATCAATAACTTCAGATCCTGATAAATCCGCAATCGTCCGTGCAACTTTGATTGTCCGATGGTAGGCCCGAGCCGAAAGCCTGAGCTTATCGGCTGCCTGACAGAGTAATGAAGCGCACGGTCTGCTGAGCTGACACAGTTGGTCAATCTGCCGTACATCCATTGCTGCATTACTGATCGGCATTTCTTTTCCAAAACGCTTCAGTTGTAAAGCACGCGCCGCAATGACGCGTTGCCGGATCATTGCACTGGTTTCTGCGTTATGCGGACGTGCTCCCTGCAGGTCGGCGATACTCACGGAGTCCACAGGAATAGTGAGATCGATGCGGTCGAGCAGCGGAGCGGATATCCGTTTACGTCGTTGATCCGGATGCCCTGCATCGGGCGGGTTCATTGCCGCAATGAGCGTGAAGTCCGCGGGAAATGTAATACTTCCCTGTGCGCGTGTAATAGTGATCGTGCGGTCTTCCAGTGGTTGCCGGAGAACATCAAGAACCGCCGGAGGAAATTCCGCAATTTCATCAAGAAAGAGAACGCCGCGGTGCGCGAGGCTGATTTCCCCCGGTCCGGGCATCTGTCCTCCGCCGACAATCGAGACGGCGCTTGCCGTATGGTGCACCACCCGAAACGGTCTCTGCGCGATCAGCGGTGAGTCTTCCGGAAGCATATTTGCCACCGAGTATATACGCATGACTTCGATCGCCTCTTCCGTCGACATCGGTGGGAGGATCCCCCGCAGAGCTCTTGCGAGAAGAGTTTTACCCGCTCCCGGAGCGCCATTCATCAGGACGTTATGGCCGCCTGCTGCCGCAATTTCCAATGCGCGCTTTGCAGCATACTGTCCGCGGATATCCGCAAAGTCTGTGGAAGCCACTTCCATCGGATCTTTCAGAGATGCCGCTACGATCACCGGTGCAGATTGTTCTCCACTGAAGATGTCAACAATATCCCGCAGATGTCCTACGCCGATGATTTCTATACCAGAAATAAGTGCAGCTTCAGGACCATCGGCAAGCGGTACGACAAGCGTGCGTATGCCCAGATCCCTGCACGCAACCGCCGCGGGGAGAACGCCGGCGACATGGCGTACGGATCCGTCGAGTGCAAGTTCGCCCATGAAAGCTACCGAGCTTAGTCTTTCCGGATCTATCGTTAGTGATCCGCTGATCAGTAGAAGCCCTGCAGCAATTGGCAGATCGTAGCGGGGGCCGGCTTTCCGGAGACTAGCTGGTGCTAGATTTACGGTAATGCGCCGGCCAGTTGGAAAGCGGTAGCCGCTACTACGTAGTGCCAGGCGTACACGCTGCTCGCTTTCCTTCACTGCTGTATCTCCAAGTCCGACGATGATCATCCTGCCATCACCGGGCGGTGCGCCGATCTCCACATTGATCCTGCGTGCGGTAATGCCGACGGTGGCGAATGAAGTAAGTTGTGCAAGCATAGTCCTCTGTTCTATGCCGATGCTTCCGGCTTGGCGACTGTACGTTCGTACACTTGCGGAATTTGAAAAGTAGTTTAGGTGTACGTTCGTACACTTTCATTTTCTACGACTGCCTTCATTGTTCCTGCCACGATGGCTGATCATCACATCGTCGGGAGAGAAGGGGAAGACATTGCGATGCGGTACCTTCTGATGAGCGGTTACAGTCTGCTTGGGCGTAATGTGCGCATCGGTCATGACGAAATCGATCTCATTGTTTTTGATCCAATGGATACGGTCATTGTTTTTGTGGAAGTAAAAGCGCGGAGCAAAGACGATCCGGATTTTTCACCGGTACTGAATTTTACTGAACATAAAAAAGCCTGTGTACGTAGGGGTGCGCAGCGATGGATTGCTGCTCAGGAACACGAGTGGGGGTGGAGGATCGATCTGGTTTTGGTTGCGGACGGCAAAGTGGCTGATCATATAAAGGATGTGGGGAACTAGCCCCACACCACCGTCACTCTCTCTCCTTCGATAATTCTTTTAGCGGGCCAGCGGCTGTCGCCTTCCTTACTCTTCAACATGGATTCCCACACCTTTTTTTTCTTTTCTCCCCGCAGAAGAAACAACTGTTGGTCACTGGCTCCAAGCAGATTAAGACTCACTGAGATTCGATCATGAATGGCAAATGCATCCGTCGTCGTATGGATGATCAGTGCCTGGTCACCAAGCGCAAGCTCAGAAACTGGCGGAAAGAGCGAGGCAATATGTCCATCTTCGCCCATGCCGAGGATGACGAGATCAGGCAAATGATCAGTAATGATCACCTGGAGATTTCTTGCATACTCTTCGATGCACTGCGAAAGGGGAAGGGCAGTATTCGGAAAATAGATATGCTCTTTGGGGATCGCAGCACTACTCAGCAGTGTGTCTTTGAGCAGTCGCTGATTACTCTCTGTATCATCAGCGGAGATATAGCGCTCATCCACCAAAAAAATCTTCACCTTGTCCCATGGCAATTCCATTTTCCCCAGTGCTTCATAGATTGGTTTTGGGGTAGAGCCCCCGGAAAGACCAATGATGCATTCGCCTCGCTTCTTGATAGATGAAGAAATGACATCTGCAATGAGGGCAGTGGATTGATCGATAAAATCCTGATTATCTAGTGTGTGGATGCCCTTTATCTGCATTTGGATATTCTTCGCTGATTCAGAAGAATTTTCAATTCTCAATTTTCAATTCTCAATTTTTTAAAACCATTTTACTCCCTGCTTCTCCATCCATTCATCAGTGATTTCCGGTCCATTCGTTCCTGCTGGATAGAGATGAAGCTTCGTCGTTTTCTTGTCCAAATGCTTCTGTAGAGGATCGATGATGCACCACGCCGTACGCACTTCATCGAAAGAAAGGAACCACTGCTTCTTCCCTATGATTGCTTCAAGAAGCAGTAACCCATGCTCCGGAAGACAGTCCCCCACGCACACCAGAGGATCATTCATGATGAGCGGACGGAACTCCGGCTCCGTTCCGCCGAGCTTGGTTTGTAAGTGTAACCGCATACCGGCTTCGCCCTGCAAAATAATGTCGAGCCGGTTCGGAGTTGCACCTTTGCCGACCAGTTGCGGTTCCTGAAAAGCAATCGAGATCCGTGTTTCCTTCCGACTCATGCGCTTGCCCGTGCGTAGGAAAAAAGGAACACCTTCCCACCGTGATGATCTCGACATCAGTTTGAGTGCTATATATGTCGATGTGCGTGATGCCTTGGCTACCCCATCCTCCTGACGGTATCCGACATAACGCTCGCCGCCGATCGTTCCTGCAGCATATTGCCCTTGTACGGCAAGCGCATCGAGCGATGAAGCATGCGGGAGATAGAGTTGCTCAAGAGCGTGCAGTCTACTTGGTGCCACTCCATCTTCTTCCTGGAGGCGCATCGTCAGGAGTGCGCAGATCTGGAGTAGGTGCGATTGCACCATATCCCGAAGTGTTCCCACAGCATCGAAGTAGCCTGCACGGCCTTCGAGGCCTGCGCCTTCCATGGCCGTTACCTCCACATGATGGATGAGACTATGCTTGAGAATGCGTTCAAGGATGGGGTTTGCGTAGCGCAGATAGTAGATATTCCGCACGGCTTCTTTACCGAGATAATGATCGAGAAGATAGATTTCCTTCTCACGAAAACACTCTGTGAGAGCTATTTTCACTTTTTCGAAACTTTCGAGATCAGACCCAACCGGCTTTTCGATGATGCATCGGAATTCATGTTTTCCTGCATGCTGATGCACACCGCCCTCGCACAGATTTTTTAGGACATTATGGAAGACACTTGGGGGAATGGAGAAATATGCAAGACGTACGGCATTTTTCCACTTCTTTTCTATTTTCTTGAGGCGGTTAGCGAGAGTCAGAAAATCTATAACGTTGTCATATTGCCCCTGTTGATAGTGGATATGCTCCAGTAGGGATTTTAGTGCCCACTCCGTTACCTCTATCATATCTTCGCGGATAGATTCTTCGACAAGTGTACGAAATTGATCCTCACTCATCGCTGTCCTTGCATATCCGACAATTACGTAGTCTTTGGGAAGACGCTTTTTCAGGGCAAGGACATACAGCGCCGGATAGAGCTTGATACGTGCGAGATGGCCGGATGCTCCGAAGATGATGAGCGAAAATGGGCGGGAGGCACTGAGCATATCTGGAATTGCGATTGTAGAAGAACTCCGTCGCAACGGAAATACAGATTGAGCAAAACTCTCCTTCTTGCTACGGTGGCTTGCGATGAAAAAACTTCTCGACCACGCGCGCATAGCACTGTGGAGTCTTCAGGTGCGCTTTGGCAGGGTCCCGCCCGGTGGTCCGCCTGAGTTTGTCGCGGTACTTCTCAGCTTCAAGAGACCGCAAAATATGGAGAAAATCTGCAGAGCTCTACTGAAGACACCTTCGATCCGCAAAATTATTCTCTGCAACAACAATCCATCTATACATATCCGGGATTGGGTCCATCTCAAAGATCCGCGGATCGTCATCATCGAGCAGCGAAAGCCCACAGCGTGCCAGATGCGCTTCCTCCTTGCGCACCAGGATGACGGAGAACTTTTCTTCTGCATGGACGACGACCTTTTTCTTCTTCCGGAACAGATCGAACATCTCTGCGGCAATTTCCGCGCTGACTTCTCTGTCCCACTTGGTATTCAGGGGCAGATCTATCATCCTCAAGATGGAATTATACAGTACGCAGTCTATGGTAATCGCAGAGTTGACGGTCTCAATCGGGTCTATCTCTGTACCAAGGCACACATCACAGAATTTTTCCGGATCATCGGTCTCCTCGGTCTCTCCGTAGGTTCCTCCGGGTGGGAAAAGCATTACTGGGACGATATGGTTCTCAGTCGGTGCGGCAAGCATCGTCCAAGGATTATGACCATAGGTTTTTACCCAAATTGTCCGACGAGTGCGAAGTCGGGAATAGCCGAGTGGAGAGATACAGAGTTCTTTCCCTCTCGCATCACACTCCAGCATCAGTTGGATGTCTGCGCGCCCTTCACCGCTTGATGCACCTCTGTACTGCTGATCAGACTTGGGGCGGTTTTGCGAAGAATGACTTGGTATCCCTTAGAGAGGATGACGTATTCCTCTGCAAAAACCGATAGGAATGCGTCGATAGCCATCTTTGGATGACGCAGTGGTTCGTCGGGAAAGCACACCCATTCATAATCATCGAGAATCAGGATGCCGCCTTGCTTGAGAAGACTCCAGGATAACACCGTATCCATGAGAACGTTTCTCGCTACGTGTGACCCGTCGATGTACACAACGTCGTAGCGGGAGACGGGGAGCATGCGAAGCATTTCCTCGGACTGCCCCTTCAGAGCATGCACTTTCTCTTCTGCGCCTATGGCGCGAATATTCCACTGAAAGTTCTCTGCAATGGGAATAGAGACAGGAAGGGGTCCGGGGAAATCACGGACAATATCGAAATGCTCCTTCCCAAGTTCGAAGAGATCGATGCAGGTGATCGTACAACTTGGATGTGTGAGGATGTTCTGCAGTAGCCAGCAGGTGCTCCTTCCTTCCAGACATCCGACTTCTATAAAGTGCAGATCAGGTTTGCCGGCAAGGTGGCTGAGATGTGTTTGCCAGTGAGGAATATTTCCTGAAAACCAATCTGCAGTAAATCGGAGCTCCATAGGTTTCTATCGTAGTGGAGGATGTCACTCCCTTCACGCTAAAAAGACATATCCCGGCTTCTGCGGTGCGATGCGATTCCATGGCAGTTCCCCAAATCCGCGCGAGAGTAGCGCGTGATATTTTTGAATTCGCAGCCCTTTCCACGAAACGTAGTGTGCTCCCTGAGTAGCGCCGGGTGTACGTACAAGAAAGAGAATCGCCGAACCACTGGTATCGGAGCCATCGATTGGCTCATCTGCAGATGATGGCTGTGCTCCTCCAAGATCAAGTATCCATAATTGTTCAAAGTCTTCGAGAAGCATTGCACGGAGAGTCGCATACCTTCCCTCGTGGAGGATGGATCGCGGGATGATGATTCCTCCTGCGCTGATTTCCGCAGAGCGCAGGACTGCGTGTACATGTGCGATAGATTGCAGCACAGGTGAGTGCTCCGTATCGCAGTCGGTCCCAGCTAATCGTAACTTCCGTACATATGTATTGAGGAGTGACACAGTCTCTTCCTGTGGGGCAAAAGCGTTACTACCTGTAACGATGCCCGTACCGATTACGGGGATGCTTGTACCGTCCGGAGGTAGGCTATCTTGGCTCATTCTATTGGAAGTCATAGGAAGATTTTCATCATGCTGTAGCGGCATGTGCATGTTTGCCAATGTTGTAGCCATGCGCACGCAGGTCATACCGAGCAGTTCCGGGGAGTGATCGCGCAGATCGAACTGAGCGAGAAGTGTTTTTCGCAACATTTCCATATTGGTACCCTGCTCCAATAATGCATGCGCGCTTCGACGCAGTAGTTCGCATGCGATTTCACCTCGTGCACATGCGGGGTCCATCATACGAACGCGCGCATTACTGAGTCCATTTTCTACTCCCGCCTCATGCTGTAGTAGATGGTGCAATGATTGTGCAATGCAGAGAGCGAGAGGGAGAGGTATGGTCGCGCGCTCACCTCGTGTCATACATTGTATAAGTCCAAGAAGTACATCGTCCGATGCTATGTTTGTACGGCATATATGCCTGAGTGCGGCAATATCCATGGACGTGATGGTAGAGACAATCTCCTGCAAGGCGCGCTCAAGGCGATGTGGTAGTTTGTCTGCAGAAAACATCATCGGAATCCACTGCCACTGCAGTGGTAATGCAGGAAGGTGAGTAGCCAATTGCTGTCTACGACTGAGTGCACTTCCCGTGAGCGTCCCACCTGCGTGCAGCGTTCCTGAAATCATAGCGGTAATACATACGACCGCGTTTGCATTGTCGTTGTCCGGCATAAGGTACACATCTCTCTGCTCAGTCAGAACTTTGGCAAGGTTCTCGGTATGGGCTTGAAGTTCGAGAGCGGCACCCTCCAGTGCATTTTCACTTTTCTCCTTTTGTACACACTCTCCTACAATTTCGGCACATGCCAGTCCTGCATCAAATGTAGCGGCAAGTGCTGATGCTGTATGGATAGCGTAGAGAGGTCGCATAGCAGCTGTGACAATGGGATCGCGTGTGAAGGTAGGCAAGTGCGATCCTTCTGGTGTTGCATAGCGCAGAGCGACATTGCGCAGTTCTCCCAGGCTGAGCGGCCGCCCATCCATACAGCGTTCCACCAATCCTTTCCAGTGATAGCAACGCTCAGGCTCACGGTCCGGGGTTGCTACGACGGCGATCCATCCTGCAAGATTTTTTGCACAGAGTTGCTCAGAGCTTCTGACAGGAAAGTGAGCGAGGGAGAGCTCTGCACTGATGATGGTTGGATAGGTGTTTTGCGACTGCAGGTCCAGCACGACATGAGACCCCGTGGGGATTTTCCATAGTGTTGTTTTCAGTGAAGCAACTGGGACGAGGACCTTGTGAAATACTGGCATTTCCATTGTTCGCCTGTGAACGATGCGCCGTACAGGACACGATTCCGTTATGTCATCATCCGGAGTGGGCACATACGTTTTCCATTGCACAAGAATGATGCGATCTTGGGCCAATCCTCTTAGGCATGTGCCGATGTCGCGTCTATCGCCGGAAGTAAGAAATTCATCCGCATCGAGCGGCAGGATCCAGTCCGCAGATTTTTCCCTGACAATTCTCTGGGCGATTTCCGTCACCCGTTCTCCCTGCAGATGCGCTGCATCTTCGGACGTCTGCACTGTCACTGGCAGTCCTTCGCTGCGGAGTTTTTCCAGAATTTCTCCAGTATTGTCTATGCAGCGATGTAACACGAAATGCATTGTTGCGCCGAGCGCACAATGGTGCCGCACGAATGTTTCGATAATGTCCGCTTCATTGCGGACGACGGAGATGGTGACGAGGCGTGTACTCATAGGGAGGGGGGAAACCGTACCGCAAATGCAGGGATTTTGCACGGCTGGGGCTCGTCAGAAAAAAGAATAGTGTTGTGGTATCTATACTGGTTTTATGGCTTCGTAGAGGCATAGAAATTGATATCTTGAAGTAGCTTTGGATTAGGGTATCGTTGTGCTTAATGCAGCAAGCATTAGCCGATCGTCTGGAAGGTCACGAAAGAGAGCATGAACTCGTCATTCGCCCTGATGAAATTGTGCTGGGATTGCATGGCCGACAGGTCATCAGGCAATTATTGCATCCAGAACAACATACTCAGGATGAGCTAAATCCCACACGACTTCTCCAGCATTTTTGCCGCGAGGCACAGCCAGGGCAAAAGGAGGGAAAGCCGGTTGCATGTCCGGAGTTAGCGGTTGGTCTTGGTCCTCAAAGAGTGCTGATTTTGCAGCATGCATGTAGGGATTGCGCTCTGAAATTTGCGTGCAATATGGAGAGGTCGACGTAGAAAAGTGTCGCAGGTTCTTGCAAAGAAGCAGATTCATATTTATGGTGTGGGCACATCACCGTTTGCTATCCAGAGTGGCGGAAAGGGTACTGGCCCGTTTGATCCGCCCCCCAACTCTTCACATCGTGAAGTAAGTGGGAACCAGCCCCACTCACGTAAAGCACCTTCGGTGCCACGTGGCGCGGGGGGAAGATAGGTCGCAGTCGCGCTTCCCTCCAAGGAAGCGATTTTTGTACACGTATTCTTCACCCTCCTTACCCTTCATCCCATGTCCTCATTCTTCACCTCTGTCCTTCGACAGGCTCAGGATGACAATCTTCTTTATTCTCTCCGTTCATAATTATGTCTAATTTTTTCACTTCCGAATCAGTCACCGAAGGTCACCCCGACAAACTCTGTGACCAAATCTCCGATGCCGTGCTCGACTATGCGCTCTCCAAAGATCCGCGTTCGCACGTTGCCTGCGAGTGTCTTGCGACCACCGGTCTTGTGGTTGTCGCAGGAGAGATCACCACAAGCACATATATTCCTATGGCACAGGTTGCGAGGAATGTGATCCGGGAGATCGGCTACGACGACGGTATCTTCGGCTTCGACCACAAAGCCTGTGCCGTGATGGTCTGTGTGGGTGAGCAGAGTGCGGATATCGCTCTGGGGGTCGATGAGTCAACGAACAAAGACAAGGAGCAGGGTGCGGGGGATCAGGGCATGATGTTCGGTTTTGCGTGCGATGAAACACCAGAACTGATGCCGCTCCCCATCAGTCTGGCGCATGGTCTTACAAAGAAACTTGCAGAGGTACGCAAGAAAAACGGACTCAAGTATCTTCGACCTGACGGTAAAAGTCAGGTGACGGTGCAATACAATGACGACGGCAAGCCCGAGCGAGTGGAGTGTGTTGTCATTTCCACGCAGCACGCTGAGGATGTCTCTCATGAGCAGATCTGCCGCGATATCCGATCCCATGTCATCGAACCGGTATGCGGGCCGTACATCGATGCGAAGACGAAGTTCCACATCAATCCGACGGGTCGCTTCGTCATCGGCGGCCCCCCTGGGGACTGCGGACTCACGGGCAGGAAGATTATCGTCGATACCTACGGCGGTTACGGTCGCCATGGTGGCGGTGCCTTCTCAGGAAAAGATCCGAGCAAGGTCGATCGCTCTGCTGCCTACGCAGCCCGCTGGGTTGCAAAGCACATTGTGAAAGCTGGTCTTGCAGCCAAGTGCGAGGTACAGATTGCCTACGCCATTGGCATCGCCGCTCCAGTTTCCGTACGTGTCGATACGTTTGGAACCGGGAAACATCCAGATCGCAGCATCGAGGTGGCTGTCGGAAAAGTCTTTGATCTCCGCCCGTCTGCCATCATTCACGATCTGGACTTGCTCAGACCTCAGTACCGCGCACTCGCTTCCTACGGCCACTTCGGCCGTGAAGATCTCGGGGTTGCATGGGAGAAGACGCCAAGGGTGGACGCTCTTCTTGCGGCATTACCGTAATCACTTTTGCTATGCCATCCAATAATGTCCATTCTGTTTTGCACGATCTGGAACAGTTGTACCCAATCAATTTGGATAGCAGCAGGGAAGCGGATGCCATTAAAAATCTTCTGAGCAGTCAGTGTGCTGTTGTACAAGAATGTGTTGCACATCTCGTTCAGTCAGCGAGTAAGTCACGCACGGCCGTCGTCAGGGCATGCCAAGGTGTTCGCACAAACTTTTCCAGCGCCAGCGGTCCCGTGAATCCTGTATGGCCGCACATCCTTGCTGATCTTTTGGATGGATGTGTGAAGCAAAAGTGCGAGGGGGATTTTAGCTTGGCTCTTGCAATGGTTGACTCTGATCCACAATTCCAAAGCCTCCATGTCGGGCGCGAGACTCACCACGTAGTGCAGCAGCGCAAGCGGAAAAATAATCAGAAAAAATGGGACGATGATTGGCGTGAATTTCTCAAGAATAACAGTCAACGGACGGGAGCGACCTTCCATTAAGCGTGTATGGCTGGCAATCGATTGATCATTTTTTTGTCTTATTAGAGCCATTCTTATGTATGTTACATACTTCACATTTCTCGGGAATTTGCTTTCCTGACCAGAAGGTATCTAATGGATATATGGCACATCTCGATACATCATCGGCTGACACCAATCGCTTGAGTCTCGTATCAGAGAGTGTGGAACCAACTCCGGAGTATGTCTGGTCACCGGATGATCTTGCGTTGTGCGAGCGTATTTTCGATGCAGCGCACAGATCTGGTATTAAAATTGGTGAGGATTGTGAGAAAGCGGTGAAAAGAGCAAGTGACCCTGTAAATCTTGTGGATCTAGGTGAGGTACTCATACACGAGTTGACCAAGAATGATTTACTTTCGGAACCCAAAAATCGCGGCATTGTTACGCTTGCTGCGCAGCTTTGTGAATCATCTCCAAATGCCGCACTTCAAATCGCTGGCCAGAGACTTGCTACAAAAGTTCAAGCGTTTGAATCTGGCAGGGCCGACCCTGTGGAGGACTTGTCTGGCCAGGATGAAGATCATATACGTGTGCATTAATCTTCTGCATATCAGACGGAGTACACTCTTCCTATTCCTGCAGAAGCTGCACCGTGGACGGCTGAAGAGGCACAGCTCTCCGGAGCGGCAGCCGCTGCAGTTGATTGTCTGGCGCGGTCTTTCGGGTGGAGCATTGCGGCAACAGTTGCCGAGCTCTCGCCAAATAATCTGCAGTTCGGTGGCACGCAACAACTACGAAATACAGTAATGGACGTTGCCCGCACTGCGCGGCAGGCATCTGTTATCACGGACATGATCGATGCACTTATTGCAGTCAGAGGTCCTTCCCGCCTTATTGAAAGTGCGACACTGGTCTTCATCGAGCGCACCGAGCCGAGAAGCCTCGCAAACTGATTGCAGGCACAGAGAGCGAACTTACGCGGTGATATCCGCAGGTACTGCTGTGTTCTGCATTGGAAGAATTCGTTCGTTCCCTCTGCGGTAGGGTTCTTTCCGGAATTCCACAGTAATCTTCGGCATTTTTGCGAGCTTGCTTGTGACACCCATGCGCGTGCGCAGTGCCTCTCTGATGATTGCCCGCAGTTCTATGGCTTTGCTCCTGCGGAAACCGAGTCCATTGGCATCGATGTGTACGCGATCGATGGATAGCCCGCCGGCGGCGATCCCAAGGGCAAACATATCTTCGCATACGAGCGCGTGCGCCATGTCGTACGTCCTCGATGAGATCCCCAAAATCAGCGTCCTCGGTTGAATCTCGTCGATCCACGGAACGTCATTACCTGCACGGAGAAGAACATGCTCCCGTGGAATTCGGCGTTCCTGCGCTGCCCCAGGATGCTTCCAGTGCGGCAGTACGCCGCCCTCACATTGTTTGACGATGTGATTTTCCGAGCACCCCATGATCCGGGCGGCTTCCGTTGTCGTAAAGTCCGGCTTATGCCCGAGAATCTGACGTTCTCTGAATGTAAATTGTGTCCCTGTTTCCATAAGCTGCTTCATAGAGCAACGCTATTGAGCCGCTCTCTTCAAGTCAATGATAGTTGTCTTGGGATAATAGTACTGCAGGATTTGTTCCGCAGTTTTTCCTTCACTAGCTTGTCCCTTTGCGCCGCATCCGCTCATACCTACGCCATGCCCGTTCATAGACATTCCCTTGCACCAGGGGTCGGGCTTGGTCTTGAAGATTTCTGCATGAGGAAAGTTCTTCCATCCCGCTTCCTCGGGGCTCCTTGTCCGTCCGTCATCACTCGAGAAGTACGGAGGCTTGATGAGGGCATCGCCGATCATCAAAACATTGTCCGTTGTCGATCGTACGGCCTTCACCCAGCGTGGATTTTTGAGCTCAAAGGTGATGCCCTTATACGATTGAAATCGTGCCGGTGAATCATCGCCGTCGTAAGGCATGCCCGGAAATTTCCTATATTTTTCCTGCATGTAATACGCCGCATATGTGCGAGCGGCGATGGCAAACGCGCGTTGCTTTTCATAGGGCTCCGTATCCGGCTCTTCCGCGAGTCCTGCAAGGTAGTCTTCGAGGGAAATGCTATTGATGATTGCGGCTCTGCCATCAATAACTGTGCATTCCAGGGTACCTCGGTATTGCGTTTTTAGTTTCTGAAGATCGACGGCATCGCAGCTTAGTGCATTGGCTTCACGGGTGGAAAGGCGGATGCGAATTAAGGTTGCAGGTTCTGGGTTGCGGGTTGTGGGAACAGTATTTTCTTGTAACCCGTAACCCGTAACCGGCACATCCGTTCTTGCTCTCCTCCCACTTACTTCCAGCGTGTACTTCACTCCTCCGATATTCAGCGTGTACGTGTCTGGATCATTGGGGTACGCCACGGTAAGACGAATGGTTTGTACCGATCGCGGAGGAAGATCTTCAGGAAGGAGAACATCAGACTGGACAACAATGGACCGGCCACCAAGTTCCTGGCTTAGTCCTATGCGAGGGCTCGACCGCACTACCGTTGCAATACGCGATCTCGCACGGATCATGTTGTTTCCCGATCGGTACTGCACGAGAAAGATCGCTGTGCCCCCAGGCCTTCCGGTAAGCGCCGTGGAGCCGACAGATTCGAGCCCTGTATCTATTTCCACCATGCCTGATTGGCGGTTTTTCTTGAGCTTCGTGAAGAGCCCCGTACTCTTGCCTTTCGGTGGCTTCGGGAATGCAATCGACGCAGTAAGATCGTTGCTCGCAACGTGCGTGCGCACCTGATCCAGCGTCTCCGCCACGTAGTACCCCGGGCAATCTGTGGAGAGCAGATCCCTGTGCCCCACCACCGGCGGATGGTCCTTACCGTGGAATCTCACGGTGCCTTTTGGGTTGATGTTGTAGGTGTCTTGGAGTCGCGCTGTGAGCCATTGCAGTGAGCGCATCTGTGTCTGTGTAGGAAGCTCCAGTTCAAAGTTACCCATAAGCGAGATACCTACCGTTCCCACATTGCCACAGTAGACGTGCCCCCCGACGACGTACTCCCCTCCTGCTTTACCTTCATAGATTTTCCCGTCATCACCGATGACGTAGTGATAACCGATGTCCCCCCATCCCCTGCTATTGGCGTGCATCTCGTAGAGCGCGCGCATCTGCTCAGTAGAGGATCGCTTTTCTCCGGTATTGGGGATTGCTGTGTGGTGTACAACAATGAGCTTCACGCTTTTGCTGTACTGCAGAGGCCAGCGATACGTACGTCCTTTGCCGTCCTTCGTGACTGTCCGTGCAGCTTTGAATGCTTCCGGGTAGAGATTGTGTGCCTCTTCACATTCTTTCTGTCTCTGCGAGATCGTATCCGGTTCGGACGTTTTATCATTCGCTGTGTCACTCGTTTCACTTTGTGGTTCGCCGTTGAGAAAAAGATACGATTCGTCTGCGCCCCATTCATCACGCGAAATAATCCTATAGGACTGCGCAGCATCTACGGTCATCGGCATAAGGAGAAGGCCGATAATTCCGAAGAGTACTCTCAAGGGATACTAGTCTCCATGCTTTAATTCCCATTTTCAATTGCCTGCCCTGAGCTTTGTCGAAGGGTCCATTTTCCATTCATTGCAGTATCTCCTCATATCGCTCCACCATGTGTTCCATTGTAAAGAGCTTCTGAGCAGTACATTGACCCTCTTTTTCGATTGCAGAATATTTGCCTGGATTATTATGCGCATCCTCAATTGCTCTATGGAGATTTGCTGCCGATCCGGCCGGAACAATCACTGCATCCCGTTGATTGGTGAGATACCCTGCAATTCCACAGGCATCGGTAACGATCACGGGAATGCCAAGCATCATTGCTTCGCCGGCGACGAGGCCGAAAGGATCATGCTCACGGGAGGGAAGGACGAAAAGATCTAGGCTGGTGTAGAAAGAGGCAAGGTCATCGATGTGAGGGGTAATGGATACGTGTGACAGATTGCAGATTGCAGATTGCAAAGCAGCTTCTGCAGGACCTGTGCCCACAATAGTGAGCTGTACGTCCGATAGATCTTTGACGGCATCAATAAGCAGATCGATACCTTTGTCGTTGGAAAGACGAGCAATGGTTCCGATGCGGAATGTTTTGTTCCTGGTTCTTGGTTCTTGGTTCCTATTTGGTTGCAACCTCGATGCATCAATACCATTGGGTATGGCGATGACATTGGAAAACCCCAATTGTTCATAGATTTTTTTACTTAATTCGGAGACGACGATCGTGGTCGCATATCTACTGAGCCTTCGTAGTTTGCATAGCCACGGATTATGCGTAAGCCAAGGACCGACGCGGTCGTGCTCGACCCAGATTACTTTGATGCGTTGTTTATGCAGATATGGAGTGAGGAGGAGTTTTTCGGAGAGACTAAGCATAACGACGGCATCGGCATGGAATTGAAAATTGAAGATTGAAAATTGAGAATTTAATTCTCTCTTCTTAAGGAATTGATTCCACAAAAAGCGTACTGCTTCCCACTTGGTTACAGGCGGATTGCCAATTTTCCATTTTCCATTTTCAATTTTCAATTTCTCTGTCTCTTCCAAAAGCACCGGACAACTCCCAAGGAATGCGACCTCGTGCCCCTTCTTTTGTAGCCCTCGCATCAGCGCCAGCGTCTGCACCTCTGCGCCGCCCATGCGGCTTTCTAAGGGGAAGCGGGTGAAGAGGATGTTCATGATTCCATAGTAACATCTCATGCAGCCCCAGAGAGCGGCCATTCCTGGCCGCGGTGGATGATATGCGCATAGCGCACTCAGGAATGGGTGCGCTCAGCTACCTTAAGAAGGTTTCCACTCTTCTATCAATCCCAAAATCTGCCTCTCGACTTCATCCATCGTATATACCGTGCATATACATATTTCCGCGCCGGCGCTTCTCGCTTCCTGAAAATACTTCTCTGTATCCATGGATGTAGTGAGTGCGATGCGTGCTTGAGGATTTTTTTCCTTCAGATAGCGGATAACCGCAGGGCCGTTTTCCGATGGGATATTGTAATCGATGAAGGCGAAGGCAATATCCGGATGATCATTGATCAGTTTTTTGGCCTCTTCCGTTGAGTATGCGACGAGGAGTTGAACATCCCAGTGGCTATGACGAAGAAGTCCCTGCAGAAGCATCTGCTTGCCTTCGGAGTCGTCGGCGATCAGGAATTTTGGCAGGGGCATGCGTGCATTGTACGCGATTATGCCTTCGCCAATTTCTTCAAAAATCCCGCAATCTCTTTGAGTGAACATTTCTTCGCGTTCACTTCATGGTCGAAGCTGTGCCCCTCCCATTCCTTTTCCGTACCTAGGCGGATACAGACAAGTTCCTTGGGAAATTCCTCTTGCACGGTCTCCAGCATTGCAGGGCTTGGGCAGGTAATGAGCACGGCGCAGCCTTCTGCTTTGCGGGCATCGCGCACGCACTCACAGGCGACAATTGTGTTGAATGCTGTCTGAAATTCCTCTGACGCTTCACCGCTCGAGTTCGGGTCGTAAATATCCTCGAGTGCAAGATGTTTCCAGCCGGGGTGTTCCCCAAGGAAGCTCTCTGCAACGAGTCCGCGTGCCGTAGGTGTCGCTCCAGCGAGAAGGAGAAGCATGTATAGAGGAGTTAACATATTATTATAGCAGAAATTAAGATATTTGTGAATGTCTGGATAGGGCTTCGGGAAGCCAAGATTCGTATCCGAATACTGGAAAATTCCTGCCCCCTCCCGACCGTTCGGCCACGAGCTCACGGCCGAGTGGCGGGAGGGGGATAGGGGGCGGGGGTCCCCTCTCCCTAACCCTCTCCCGCGGGGAGAGGGAACGATGCACGTGGAAGCCTTGAGAGATTTTCTCCACACATTTTGACGTTGATCATCGATCACTGTTGAATCATTTTTTGTCCCCCCATATACGGGCGTAGCACCTCCGGAACCGTCACGCTGCCATCCTTGTTTTGGTAGATCTCCAGAATCGGAATGAGGATTCTCGGGGAGGCGATGCATGTGTTATTCAGCGAGTGGCAGAACTTTTTCTGCCCGTCTTTGTCCTTGTATTTGATATTTAGTCTCCTCGTCTGGAAATCATGGAAGGTCGAGCAGCTGTGTGTTTCGCCGTACCCTTTGCGGCTGGGCATCCACGTCTCGATGTCGTTTTTGTAGACCTGTCCTCTGCCCATGTCGCCCGTGCAGACATCCACGACGCGGTACGGTAGTTCTAAAGCTTTTAGAATATCTTCCGCATTTCCAAGAATTTCTTTGTGCATCGTTGCGCTCACACTTGCATTACCTTCGCACAAAATCACTTGTTCCACTTTCTGGAATTGATGAATGCGGTAGAGCCCGTGCGTATCTTTGCCATAGGTTCCAGCCTCTCTTCGGAAGCACGGCGAGATTCCGCAGTAGCGCTTGGGAAGATCTTTCAGCTCAAGGAGCTCGTCGCTGTGGTAGCTCGTTACGGAGACTTCGGATGTGCCGATCAGGTACGCTTCATCAGATTCGACCGGCCCTCCTTTTTCTTTTTGTACACCAACGGTATAGGCCTGCTCCTCTCCTCCAGGGAAGTAGCTTGTGCCGACCATCGCTCCATAGTGCACGAGGAGCGGCGGAGAAAATGGTGTGTAGCCTTTCTTCACTAGGCTATCGAGCGTGAAGAGCAAGATGGCCATCTCCAGTCGTACGCCATCACCTTTCAGAAAGTACGTTCTGGCTCCTGCAATCTTCACGGCGCGTGCGATATCCACGATATCGAGCGATGTTCCAAGCGCGATATGGTCGAGTGGGTCGAAAGCGAACGTTGGCAGATTCCCCTCTTTGCGGATCTCTACATTCTGCTTGTCGTCTTTGCCAACTGGTACACAGTCCAAGGGAATCGAAGGAACATGGAGAAGCATCTGGCTCCATTGCTCTTCAAGGATTTTGAGCTCTGCTTCCTGCTCTTTTACTTTTCCACTCAACTCTTTCATCTCTTTGAGAGATGCATCTTTCTCTTCGCCTTTTAATGTGGGCATCTTCTTATTAGCGGCATTCTGCGTGGTGCGCATTGCATCCGTAGACCGCTGCAATTCCCTGCGTTTCGTATCCACCGTAAGAAGCTCGTCGATATCTACTGCAATATTCTTTTTTTTCGCAGCGTCTTTGTATGCTTCTGGCCGATTACGGAGATCATCAAGATCGATCATGCATGGAGTATAGGGCGGCTAATAAGAAAGCTACAGAGAATGCCTCAACGATCCAGTTATACTTCGATCTCATTGAGCACATCTCTGCCACTAGCCGCGTCTGCTGCAGCCCAACTTACAAGTTGTTTGCTGTAGTACGTAGATGTTCTACCTGTCACAACGATTTTGTTGTTATCAAGGACAACACGAAGCTCTCGGATGGTTCCACCGGTTCTTAGCCGGATATTCCTTTCCACGTATCTGAGCAGTTCTGCGATATCCCCTGCCTCTTGTGCGTCTTTCCGCAGGAATGGTGAGAGATCAATCATGTAAGTAGTGTGGAGAAATTCACTACTTATTCAAGATCATTTCAGGACATTTCTATCCTACAATATCGACAGGATGGCCTGATTCAGAATCACTCAGAGTGGCTTCTATTTTTAGGCGTGTGTTATCTGGATCTGGCACCCCAAAAGATTCATGCATCAAAAACTTTCCTGATCCAGTCGCCTCTTCAGTAAAGAATAATTGGAAAAATATTTCTCTGCGGACTCGCTCATGCGGGTGAAGAACCCAAATTCTGTACCCCTTTTCTCTCCATTCATCGAGAGTGCCAAACGTTCCTGTACAAGGAAATTGCACTCCCGTCATATCTACTTGAACTGCAGTGTTCTTTTCTATTTCCAGCACTTTCTTTAATTTCGTGCGCAGTTGCGCCAGATCTGGACCATCCCACGCATTTCCTTCTGCTACCCTTTTTGCTTTTCCAATACGGATAACAGGAATATTCCCATAATCCTCCATCTCGGCATTTGCATCAGTAAGCACCTCATCGCCTTCCTCTGCTATGTCATCGAATTCACTATCGTCATGTCTTGGTTGCGACTTCATACAATCAATCTAAAATAAATACAAAAATAGTCAAATACTTTCGTGGCAATCAGCTTGGGGACATGCATCCATCGATCATGATTTCATATCGCTCCCGCAGGTCATCTTCCCATCTGCGGATCTTTGTACTCATCTCCCCATAGTTTTGTCCTCTGAGACGGCGCATGAATGCCAGAATCGCGTTTCTGTTTTCCTGATGTGCACTGACTTCGCCACCGGGCTGAAACAGCGTTGACCGTGCCATCTCTATATTCTGTATGGCTTCGAGGCACAAAGTATCGGCAAGCACGCGGCGCATATCCACCTTCAGAGAATTAATGACTGCACAGGAGCGCATTGCATCCGGCTGGTAGTTGCGCAGGGGCGGCGGGATGCATTTGGGTGCTTGGAGTTGAACATCCAGACTGACACCGTCACGCTGGAAGCACGGGAAAATAGTATATTCTTGTCCAAAATCCTGACCTCCCGACCTTCGGCTCCACGCACGTATCTGGTTATCGAGTGTGTACCAATTACTTTGCAGTGCCGCTGTGCACTGGTTCACCTCCGCATTCCCATGGAGTTTTTTAAACCACGGCATGCGGCTGAAGGGAAAATCCTCTATGTGATCTTCTAGTTTCATGGAGTTTGAAAGGGAAAGCATTGGACCATAACTTTGAAGTGTGTACAATACCTGAACATGCCAAAAGATCAGCCATTCAAGCTTGTCGCCCCCTGGAAACCGACAGGTGACCAGCCGGCCGCGATAGAGAAGCTTCTGAAGGGAGTTCGTGGTGGTGAGCGCCACCAAACACTTCTGGGAGCTACAGGTACGGGTAAGACCTTTACCATGGCTAATATCGTTGCCGAGCTTAACCGCCCGACGCTGGTTCTCGCGCACAACAAAACCCTTGCCGCGCAGCTCTGTAACGAGTTCCAGATGTTCTTTCCAGAAAATGCGATCTCCTACTTCGTCTCCTACTACGACTACTACCAGCCGGAGGCATATATCCCGAGTAGCGATACGTATATTGAGAAAGACGCGAGCATCAACGAGGAAATTTCCAAGTATCGCCACGCGGCAACCATGAATCTCCTCACGCGCAGAGATGTGCTGATCGTCGCGTCTGTGAGTTGTATCTACGGTCTTGGAGATGTGGAAAGCTACGAAGCGCTTGCCATCCACCTCGAGCGTGGGATGCCGGTACAGCGCGACAAGCTCATTCGTCGTCTCATCGACATCCAGTACCGCCGCAGTTCCATGCAGTTCAAGCAGGGCATGGTGCACGTGCTCGGCGATACCATCGAAGTGTTTCCTCCGGGTGGCGACACGGTCATCCGTATGGAGATGCCCTTTGATGAGATCGAGACGATTCAGGAGGTCGATAGCTTTACCGGTGAACTGATTCAGGATCTGCAGAATGTCAGCATTTTCCCCGCAACGCACAACGTCACAACGAAAGAAAAAATCGAAGGTGCCTGTAGCGGCATCATCACCGAGCTTGGTGAGCGGGAGAAAGAGCTTCTGAAGATGGGAGAACTCGCCAAGGCCGAGCGCATTCGTCAGCGCACAGACTATGACGTTGAAATGCTCAAAGAGACCGGTTACTGCACGGGCATAGAAAACTATGTCCGGTATCTCAGCAACGCCGGAATGTCCGGAAAACCGCCATCAACCCTTCTTGATTACTTTCCGAAAGATTTTTTGCTCTTCATCGACGAGTCCCACATCTCCATTCCCCAAGTGGGCGGTATGTATGAAGGCAACCGCAGTCGTAAGCAGACTCTCATCGACTTTGGTTTTCGCCTCCCCTCTTCTCACGACAACCGCCCTCTGAAGTTTCCGGAGTTTGAGGAGCGCCTGAGCCAGTGCATCTATGTGTCTGCGACTCCTGGTCCATATGAGTTTGCGCACACGCCGAAGGAGTGGCTGGCGGAACAAATCATCCGTCCAACAGGACTACTCGATCCTGTCGTCACCGTGAAGACGAGCAAGAACCAGATCGATGACATTATCGCCGAGATTGATGCTGCAAAGAAGCGCGGCGAGCGCGTACTACTGACGACGCTTACCAAGAAGATGGCCGAGGATATGACGCAGTTCCTCGCCGATCGTGACGAGCGCGTGCGCTACCTCCATAGCGACATCGAGACGATGGAGCGCATCGAGATTCTCCGTCAGCTGCGTACCGGCGAGATTGATGTCCTCGTAGGTATCAACCTGCTGCGTGAAGGACTCGACCTTCCTGAAGTAAGTTTTATTGCCATTCTCGATGCAGACAAGCAGGGGTTCTTGCGCTCCAGAGACGCCCTCATCCAGACGATTGGGCGCGCTGCCCGTAACGTCAACGGTCACGTCACGCTGTACGCCGACAAGATGACACCTGCTATGCGTGCAGCACTCGACGAGACAGAGCGCAGACGCACTATCCAGCATGCCTACAACGTAAAGCACGGCATTACGCCACAGAGTATTCAAAAGGCGATCCATGACATTTCCGAGGAGCACAGGAAGATCGAGCTGCGTCGCCCGAAGCGCGATCCCCAGAAGATCCCCAAAGACGAGCTCAAGCGTCTCATTGAGGAACTGGAAATGCAGATGGAGATGGCTTCGCAGAATTTGGAATTTGAAAAAGCTGCCGATCTACGGGATGAATTGGAACTCCTCAACCGACAGTACAAGAAGTAATCACAAACAGCCGTCAGCCTAGGCTGACGGCTGAGATGTTTCTTTATGCCTTAGTTAATCTCTCCTCTCTGGTACTCGATGCCTTCACGAGCTGCTCCTATGCAGCGTGTACGACGCTGACCGCTGAGGTCATCACACTCGTCTGTTTCTTCATTTTGTACGGGGGCGGCAGTGTGCGTATTGACGTATGTGCTCTGTCCATCGCCCACCGAGAGATCGCGCTTTTCAACGATCTGACGGAAGTTGTCTTGGTCCGTATAGCGATACGAAACGAGCTGTGCGGAGTAATACGCGCCCGCGCCGATCACAGTTCCTGCAAGAATGCCGGCAAGAGCGGCTACAACAGTTTGACGGTTCTTCATATAGATAAGGGGGTGGATATAGATATTAAGAATATTATAACATAATTTATAAATTTTGCAAATACACGTATACCCCTTTTCATACAAGCATCCCTTGACTCTTAAATATCAAATGTTACTATAATTGCCATTTTGTCAAATAATCCTATTAATATGCGTTTTATCGCCACTCTTGTATCCGGCATCCTGACTGCTGCATTCCTCCTGCCAATCCCTGCATCTGAGGCATCTGCGAGCACCCTGCATCCATGGGAGTTCCACCAGAAGCGTCCTCAGGGGCGCCGTACGCTTGCCACAGATTATGCGGAGCTCGATGAATTCTATTACCAGAGCCCACATCGTTCGGTGACCTTTGCATTGCATCCGCTGAATCGTCGCCGGTACTACAACCCCCGTCCCTACACCTTTATCGGTGAGCGCGGTATCTACGGTATTCCGGCATTGGATTCTCTCTACGAATACGATGGCAATTCTGATCGCTGGTCACGCGTCGAGATTGGCGGACCTGCAAAGGGCAGTGAGTGTATGAACTACACTTTCAACAAACCGAACTACCGAGTGGCACCGTTTGGATACAAGTGTCAGGATTAGTATTGTTGTATGACTGAACACTCTTCCACTTACATGGCAGAAAGAGATGCTGAGGATCGCGTTATTGGTACTGCTATCCAATCATTGCGTGAGGCGCGTAACATGACACTTCAGAGTCTTGCAGCGAATGCTGACTTTACTTTCGATTACCTTTCCCGGATCGAGAATGGGAACGCGATTATTTCAAGTTGGGCAGTTGTGAGAATTGCTCGTGAGCTTGGGATTGCGGGTGTGCCATTGGTTGGTTCCCCAGATAAGGAAATCTTTGCAGCTGCAGAGCAGTTACGTCTGCATTTTTTACAGAGTATACAGACAGTAACTGATGGTGATGCGGTATCTCAATAAGGAAATGCACCAAGCAGCAAAAGACAAATCAGTTCCAAAATACAAGGATCAAGGACCGCGGTCCTTGAATATTGGTACTTGGTGTTTATTTGTCATTTGGGATTCGGTGCATTTCCCTTTTATTCATAAATCTTCACCGCCTCCCTATACCCTTCCGGTGTTCCTGTATCCAGCCGGATGCCTTCACAGTGCACGCCGTGAACCGGCGTATGTGGCAGACACTCGATGAGGGCATCGATGAGACGGATCTCGCCGCCATGGCTGGCACCAACCGAAGGGAGTGCTGCAAAGATCGATTGCGGGATGAGATAGCGTCCGACAATTCCCAATGTTGATGGCGCATCTTCAGGCTTGGGTTTTTCCACCATGCCCTTCAACGTCATCACACGTTCATCTTTTGGGTTGCGAGTCTCGACGGTCACAATGCCATAGCGATGCGTGTGCTCCTGCGGGATGTCCTGCAGGGCGACATATGCTCCGTGCTCATCTCCCGTAAGTTTCGCAGCATCTCTGAGTTGCTCAAGACCAGAACGCTTTCCCATAAAAAGATCATCGCCAAAGAGGATCGCGACTGTCGGTGATTTCGCCCATCCCACTGCTTGTAAAATTGCATGGCCGTCGCCGAGCTGTTGGTCTTGGTACACGACATGAAACTGCACTTCGTCATAGCGCCGGAGCTGCTCAAGGAAGTGACTTTTTCCTCTGCGCTTCAACTCCGCTTCGAGCGCAGGGTCCTGGTAGAAGTATTGGGGAATGGCTTCCTTGCCTCTACTGATCACAAAACACACTTCGCGGATGCCTACACTCAGACATTCATCGACAAGATGCGCGATGATCGGCTGGTTGCCGAGAGGCAGCAATTCCTTCGGAACTGCTTTGGTCCACGGCAGGAAGCGTGTGCCGAGGCCAGCAACGGGGAGGATAGCTTGGGTGAGGTGCACACCCAAAGAATAGGGCATTCTCCGGCTCAGGCTAGGGATTTTTGACATGTTTCCGCATTGCATAGAGGGTAGTTTTTGCTAGTTTGTATCGCTGATATGGTCCATATCATAGAATCTTCGGCACCTGAGACAGAGACACATACCGTCGGAGTCGGCGGTGGTTTCGGCGGTGTCCTCAGCACACTCCAGGCTCTGCGGCCGGCCGGTGCACCCGATGGCTATACCGTTGTTCCGGGTACACAGCCGGATAGTTGGCATCTCACCATGCAACGTGCATCACGAGGATTGTCCCCTGCGCGACGAATGCCTGTTGATGTACTTGCCACGCATCCTCCTGTTCTTGAGGTGCGTGATATCACTCACGCCGCAATTGCGCATACATGTCTGGAGCTTAATAACCATCATCCTCAGTCGGTGTTTCTCGCTCAGGTGCTAGATGCCATCGGAGGAAAGATAGAACGCGTCGATGGGCACAACCTCCGCCGCTTCTCTGCAGATATGACGTCTGTGGAGGCTGTCCTCTCCTTTGTCCGCGCATTTCCCGGCATCGCACGCTCGCTACGGGCGAATCCCGCATTTGAACATTTACCTTTGGCATTCGGGGAGCATCCCATGAACCGTAATACCGGCGAGCGTCAGGATCGTGCGGATTTTTCTCCGGAAACACGTCGCGGCGTGGTCACGGTAAATACCGTAGGATCACTTGGAGCTGATCTGCGCGTGCTGGATGCGATTGTCTCAAGCCGCCTTGCGGTGGAGTCTGTAAGCACGCGGTCACGCGTGGATCAGGATGGTATCAGTGAGATGGTGGTGGTTTTTGATGATGTCACCACTGAGGGGCTTAAGCGTCTCCAGTCGGCCTTTGCCGGAACGGCTTACGGCGTGCTTTCCTCTTCTCTGTCTCACCCCGATCGGGCATTTCAATTTGTGCAGGGAGTGCTTCCTAAAGGAGATCGGGCGATAAAATCGGCGTTACGACAGATTAATCAGCAAATTCATACCCACGGAAGAACGCCGTATGGTTCTGAAGTTGTGAGTTCGTCATTACCCCTTGCAGACGCTGCGCAAATGCGCGGTGTTCTTTCAGAGGCAGGTCGTCCCCATCTTTCCAACGGTGCTTTGTTACGCGGTACAGGAGACCGGCTGCCCGTGGCGCAGGATCGTTTCGCAGAGCATTTTCCGGAGGCCGTTGCCGATTATCAGCTATCGATGCAGCAATTTTTGGCGGATCAGCTGCAATTGTCAGTATTGGACTAGCAGAAGCCATTATTCTTTGTTGTTCACCTGGTGCGATTTGACTCTTTTCGTCAAATCGCTTACAATGATCTGAAATTTACACCCACACCCTATGTCCAAAGCCGAATCCGCTCTGTCGAAGGTCCAGACCCTCTATGTGCTTCAGGTACAGCTCTGGAGCGTGCTGGATGCGAAGACACTCACATCCGAGCAGCGCCTCGAGGCGCGCAAGCACTTGAAGGAGTTTGGTTCCCTTCT
>CALRCM010000013.1 GCA_943354555.1 Candidatus Peribacteria bacterium
TGGAGCTTTGGTATGGCTGCAGTCGTCGCCCTCATCCACGACATCGTGATCACCATGGGTATCTTCATCATCATTGGCTGGTACACAACGTTTGAAGTCGACACGCTTTTTGTCTCAGCCCTCCTTTCGATCATGGGCTACTCGGTGAATGACACCATCGTCATCTTCGACCGTATCAGGAGCAATCTCCTTGCAGACGGAAAGCGAGAGGCGCTTCCCTCCATTGTCGACCGCAGTCTCCGAGAGACACTGACACGCACGCTGAATACAGGAACAGGCGCGCTCATCATGTTATTCGTCCTCTTCTTCTTCGCGGCGGAAAGCATTCGCTGGTTTATCCTCACCCTCATCATCGGAACCGTCATCGGAACGTACTCCTCGTTCTTCGTCGCAAGTCCGCTGCTCGTGTGGTGGCAGCGCCGGCGAAGCCGGAATTGAAAATTAATTTTCAATTCTCAATTCTCAATTTCCTCCCTATGCTTTCGCCTACATGCCAACCCCCACCACCATCAAGCGTCTTGCAAAAGCCAAAGTAGAGTGCCGCGCTGTCTATAGCACCGAACAAGCAGCCGATGCCCGCAAGCAGGCTCTTACGACGCTTGCGAAAAATATCAATCTCCCGGGATTCCGCCCTGGAAAAGCTCCCGCGGATCTTGTGGAGGCAAAGGTGGATGGAGGAAGACTTCTCGAGGAAACAGTGCGCGTGCTTCTTCCGGAGGCTATCCGCTCTGCCATGACCGAGCACAAGCTTGCGCCGATTATTCCTCCTGCGGCTTCCATCGAAAAAGAAGATCCCCTCACCATCGTGCTCACGTTCATCGAGCGCCCGAAGGTGACGGTCAAAACGAGTAAGATCGTCGTAGAGAAAAAAGGTGCCAAGGTTGAAGAGAAAGACGTGGAGAATATGATCAAGTCGCTGCTCTCGGAGCATCAGACGAGCAGGACTGTTGCGCGCGCAGCCAAGTCCGGAGACCGTCTCGTTGTCGATATCCGCGGAGAGGACGGCGAGGGAAAACCATTACCCGGAAGCGAGATGAAAGACCGACCCGTAGTCATCGGAAGCAAAATGCTGATCCCAGGATTTGAGGATGCGCTCATCGGTCTTGAGGCCGGTGCAAAGAAGAGTTTTCCGCTGAAATTTCCGGAGAAGTACCACGCCGAGCACCTCCAGGGCACACCCGTCACCTTTCATGTCGATGTGAAGACGGTGGAAGAAGTGATCATGCCTGAGCTCACTGATGCCTTTGTAAAAGAGAAAATGCAGATGGAGAATGCCGCAGCTCTACGCGATCGTATCCGCTCAGCAATGCAGGAGCAGGAGGACCGCATCGAAAAGCAACGCCGCGAAGGAGCGCTCTTTGAAGCGATTCTCAAGGCAACGAGCGTAGAGCTTGCCGACGAGCTTATCGAGGATGAATTCCGCGCGCTCATTGAAGATTTCGCGGGCTCGCTCAAAGAGCAGGGAACAACACTGGAACAGTGGATGGAGAAGTCCAAAAAAACCGCAAAGGATCTTGATGCCGACATGCGCAAGCGTGCTTCCGACCGCCTCACACTACGGATGGGCATTCAGCAGCTCATCGAGGACAAGAAAACGGAAGTCTCCGACGAAGAGATGCAAAAAGCGATTCAGGAGATGATGGCACCGCTGGAGGTGGAGAAACGCCTGGAGCTCGCTCCGCTCTACGCCAAAGGAGAGAAAAACTACGAGCAGATGAAGTGGCAGAAGATGGTGGAGAAGCTGATGGAGGAGTTGCTGAAATAGGAGTACACTGTGTATCTATGGGTCTCGCCTACGCCAACGTCGAACTCCGCAATCCACGATTGCCGGATCTCAAAACGCTCAAGGTACGATCTTTAGCAGATACCGGCGCATTGCATTTGTGTATTCCCGAGCATGTCGCTTTGCAAATGCAATTCGAAGAACTGCAGAAGCGCGAAGTGGTGACCGCTGACGGCAAAAAAATGCTCTGCCCCTATGTGGGGCCTGTCGAAATTTCCTTCAACGGGCGCAGTTGTTTTACAGGTGCAATCATTCTTGGAGATGAAGTGCTGCTTGGCGCAGTACCGATGGAAGATATGGATCTGATCGTTGAACCTGCCAAACGCTCTGTAATCGTAAATCCCGATAGCCCGAATATCCCGCAGACCATCGCAAAAGGAGTACGAAGGAGGTGATCAATTCCACCAAATCCTGATCTTTCTGCCTTTATTGGCATTTTTCAGCATCTTGCAATCATCACGATGCACAGTGACCATCCCGCTTCTGCCGATCACTCCGGCAATGTCACTATGCGGCCACTCGGAAGGTTCGCAGCACTTGGCGTAACGAACGGGCATCGTAAGTCCCCCTTCAAAACCAATTGTGGATTCCCTGCGGGTCAGTCTGCATTTCTTCGCCTGTTCCTCGTGATGGATTTTCCCCTTCAGGGCATCGAGATGCAGCAGAAGAGCTGAGGCCTTTTCGGACTCCTGACCAATCTTCATGAGAAGATCTTCCCTGCGCTCCCGTGTGAGCGTCTCGCTATTGTAGTTACGCAGAATCGTCAGATCCGTATCGAGCTGCGGCAGATGAAGACGCAAAAGTTCAGCGTTCAATGCCTCTCTCCCGCGATCGATGAGTTGTGGGCGCTCGAGCGCATAGAGGTAACGTTTGAGCTTGTTACGTGATGAGGCTGTTTTTAGCAAATGCAACCACTGCGGTGAGGGCTCGGGAATTTTTCGTTTCATGATCTCCACGACATCGCCGTTATGGAGGACGTAATCGAGCGGGACGATCACACCGTTCACGCGGGCTGCACGGAAGGCGAGGCCAAGATCGGTATGCACCTGAAACGCGAAATCCAGCGGGGTGGATCCTTCGGGAAGTTCGACGATATCCCCGCGCGGCGTGAGGATGAAGATATGATCCACGAGAGAATCTTCCCCCGCACCCTGCTCGACGGATTGCTGGGTGGAAAGCAGTCTCTGGAGCTGCGCCTGCGCAAGTGCCTGAGCCGTACGAGATCCCTTCTCCTTATAACTCCAGTGCGCGGCGACACCGTACTGGGCTTCACGGTGCATTGTCGGCGTACGGATCTGCACCTCAAGAAACATTCCCTCCGGTACCCCGGGTATCTGGGCAAGCGTGGTGTGCAGACTCTGGTACCCGTTGGGCTTGGGAAACGCGAGATAGTCCTTGAAGCGGTTCGGGACAGGACGACCGATACGGTGGAGAAGTCCCAGTGCCTGATAGCATTCGGCCTCCGTGGGTACGATCACGCGAACCGCGAAGAGATCATAGACTTCACTCACACTCCCGATGCTCTTGCTGCGCATCTTGGAGAAGATGCTATACAGCTGCTTCTGCCTCGCATCCACAGTTGCCGACACATCGTGCTCCTGCAGGTAGGACGTTACGAAACCAGACACACTCTCCAGAAATACTCCGCGCTCCTTGGTGAGATCCATGATCTGCTCAGCGAGTCTATCCGCTTCCTCAGAGTAGATTACCGGAAACGCGCGCTCTTCCAGTTCATGCTTCAGCGCATAGATACCAAGACGTGAGGCAACGGGAGCAAAGAGTTGTAGCACATCCTGACTGAGACGCTTTGCAGACTCAGGCGCGATATCCTGTATGCGCCGCAAAAGCGAGCAGCGATCGCAGAGGGTGATGAGCACGGTACGCACATCGTCGGAAACCGTAAGGAGAATAAGCCGGAGATCGTCGATGGAGTGGCGACGGTCATGAATGGTGACGTGGCCGAGAAGGTGCACGCCACTGACCAGTGCCCGGACTTTTGGGCCGAAGCGCTCTTCAAGCTCCGCAACCGTCATGCGCCTTTCTCCAAGGACATGATGCAGAAGTGTCGCCACAATCGCATCTTCATCAGGCTCGAATGGTAAAAGCACCTCCACAACTTCCATGACGTGAGCAAGGATGGTAATGCCCGACCAGTGCATCTGCTCACCGTAGAGTTCCCGTGCGACTTTGTATGCTTGTTCTACGCGTTCAGATTCCACTTCATGACCCGAAGCGCGCAAGCGCTCCATGATCTGCCGTGCGTCTGCAAGGCGGGGGGGCATGGAGATAGAATTCTAGGATTCGGGAGGGACGGGGGCAATGAAGATAAGAGGCAAATGTGTCATGGTGAGCTATGTCATCCCGAGCCTGTCGAGGGACGAACCATAGACACATCTGCGCAAGTATGTCGCCCTTCGACAGGCTCAGGGTGACATGCTTTCATGATCTTTCCATCACCAGTGTCACCGGCCCTTCGTTCGTAAGCTCCACCTGCATCGCAGCGCCGAACCTGCCGTTCTGTACTTCCCCTACGCCGGCTTCGCGCAGGAACTGACAGAAGCGTTCATAAAGCGGCTCGGCAACTATCGGATGTGCGGCTTTTGTATAGTCCGGCCTGTTCCCCTTCTCCACATCGCCCGCAAGCGTGAACTGTGAAACAACCAATGCCGATCCTCCGATATCAAAGAGTGATCGGTCATTGATCTTCCCCTCCGAAGAATCCCACAATCGAAGTTTGCTCACTTTTTCTGCAAGCCACTTCGCCTGCTCCTCCGTATCTCCTGCCATCACACCGAGAAAAAGAAGATACCCCTGAGAAATGCGGGCGATCTCTTTTGTATCGGTGGATACGGATGCCTGAGAGACTTTTTGAAGGAGAAGACGCATGGGAGAAGTATAATGGAACTTGAGGATACCGAGGATACCGATGACACCGACGAGCCCGAAGAAATACCAATGTTTCCTGAGTCTTTTCGAAAATTTTCGGACTCTTTGGAATCTTTCGTGAAGAATTTCTTGACCGCGCGCGCCATATGAGTAGAATGCTTCACGTCCGAAGACCGAGGGCATTAGGCTGATGGCCGAAGGTAAGCCCCTCCGAGGCATACAGCATCGATCACCCGGCTCCGGCTTGATGAACCGTGCCGTGTGCCTCGCTGGTCTCCCGGACACTATTAGGGAGACCTTTTTTATAACCCCATCAATATGGCCCTCACCAAAGTACAGAAGCAGGCGCAGCTCACCGAGCTCAAAGACAAGATGAAGAAGTCACAATCCGTGATCTTCGCACACTACATCGGCCTCACGGTCGGTGATGTCTCCGACCTGCGTGCCAAGCTCAAAGAGAGCAAGGCGGAGATGAAAGTCGGAAAGAAAACTCTTATGTGTATCGCCGCAAAGGAAGCAGGACTTCCCGCCATCGACGACTGCAAGCTCGACGGTCCGGTCGCCTGCATCTTCAGCTTCGACGATCCCCTGACCGGCGCCCAAATCGCCTTCAAGTTCGCCAAGGACCATAACCAAGTCGCGCTCATCGGCGGTATCTTCGACGGCAAAGTACTGACGAAAGATGAAGCCGTTGCGATGGCCAAGATGCCGGGCAGAAAGGAACTCCTTGGTATCTTCGCCGGCATGATCCAGTCGCCTCTGCGGTCCTTTGCCTCCATCTGCAACTCCCCTCTTACCGGATTCGCGCGAGCACTCAGTGAGGTCGCGAAGAAGAAATCCGCCTAATCTCCTTTTCATCCCTTATTTCCTTTATTCCCCTATCTATATGGCAGACGCCGCAGCAACGCTCAACAAGGAAGAGCAAGCAGTGATCGACGCACTGGAGAAACTGAATGTCGTATCCCTCAATAACGTCGTGAAGTACATGGAGACGACGTACGGAATTTCCGCAGCAGCTCCAGTTGCCGCTGCAGCCGCTCCCGCAGCCGCTGGTGCAGCCGCAGAAGACGAGAAGAGCTCCTACAACGTGGAGCTTGCAGACGCTGGCGCACAGAAAATTGCAGTGATCAAGGTTGTCCGCGAGATCACGGGTTGGCCTCTCGGCGATGCCAAGGCAGCAACCGATGCTCCTCCAAAGGTCTTGAAGGAGAACGTACCTAAGGCTGAGGCTGAAGAGATGAAGAAGAAGATCGAGGCCGCAGGTGGAAAGGCAAACTTGAAATAATACGTGCCATACATGCAAAGAGTCTGAGGAGAAATCCTTGGACTCTTTTTGTTGAACTCATTGAAGTAAGTCTTCTGTATTTGCATAAGCAGTAATACGACCCGTAGGATTCTCTTCAATGACTTCCGCCCGCACTCCTCCAACCAGTCTCCAGCAGTGGATTCTTTTATGCGCGACTCTCTGGTTCAACACCGGAGTGTTTCTGGATGGATGGGCGCATAACCACATCCCCACGCTCGAGACATTTTTCACACCTTGGCATGCAGTTTTTTATTCCGGCTACGCGCTCTCGGCAATGACACTCTTCGGCATAACGCTTCACAATCGCACTGCGCGCAAAGTTTCATGGTCGGAAGCGATACCGTTGGGATACGGCTATGCGCTCATTGGAGTTATCATCTTTGCCTCTGGGGGAATCTTCGATCTTGCGTGGCATGAAATTTTTGGCATCGAAAAAGATGTGGAGGCACTGCTGAGCCCCGCACATATCTTTCTGGCCGTCGGTGGATTTCTTATAAACACCGCCAATCTGCGTGCGTGGATTCTCGATCGCACCATGATCAGTTCTGCAAAACTCATCGACCACATACCAATGCTCTTCTCTGCAACCTGTGGAATTGCGCTTGGAAATTTTATGACGCAATTTTCCCATCGCGTCGTTGTACGGGCCGGAGGAGATTTCCCCGGGAAGGAAATGGCAGATGTGATGCAATCCGCAGCGGTAGCAGGGTACATCGTTGAAACTGCACTTCTCACGGCAATGCTGCTCTTTCTCGCAAGACACCGCCCTCTCCCCTTCGGATCATTCATGTTCATCATCACGCTCTCTACAGCCGCAATGGGATGGATGCTTGACGGGATTTTCTTCGTGCCAGGTGCTCTTTTCACAGGTCTTGTTGCGGACATCCTTGGACGGAAGCTCTTTCCATTTACAGAACATGTATTGAGTGTGCGCATATTTTCCTTTGTTGTACCAACAATGCTTTTCCTACTCTACTTTATAACTATCGCGTTGAGAGAAGGTATCTGGTGGTCGGTACATATGTGGTCAGGCTCCATCGTGTTTGCCGGACTTTCGGGGTTACTTCTCAGTTTCTGTTTCCTTGCACCTGAAAACCATTCATTGCGTGCTTGATCTCCTGTACCTAGAATGCATACTAATATCTCCCATTTCTCCATGCGCCGTTCCATCGGAATTCTCTCCGCTTTCACTTTTCTCGCTGCCCCTCTCTCGACACTTGCCCTCGCGGGTAGCCCAGCAGCACTGCTTTCCCAGATGAGCTTCCGGGGAAATCCCCATGCAATGGAAGCAGAATTGCATATGCATCATGGAGATACGCATGTGTCGGTATGGATGAAAGGTGCAGCTGAGGGGAAAACGCCGGCGATCGCCAAGGCATGGGAAGACTTTACGATCGATGTCTCTAGTGACGGTCGATTTGTGCGTACAAAAGGTGCAGTGCGCGTCGCACACGGAGCCGCGTACATCAAGCTACTGAGCGTTGAAGGAAATATGGATATCACGGAACTACAAGAGTGGACAACAAAGCCTTGGGTAAAGATCACCATGCTGGAGGAAGCCATGCATCAACCTACCTTTATCGCAGGATTAACGGCAGGAATGCAGTCAGTCGACAACGCCATTACAGAACAAGACGTACGCACGTTACTCGATACCGTGACGGATGCGCTCTTCACGATAGAATCCGAACGCTACCAGAGCGGAATGGCCTACTCCCTGCGACTCGCTCCGAATGCTCTTCATCGGGCAGTGCAAGCGGTAGAATCTTCCGTTATCGGCAATGCATTGGGCTTTGATAGAGAAGATATGGATCTTCCCGAGAATCTTCCGGTCAATCTGCATATTCGCGTAAATACGAACAGCACTGGCGATCTGGTCTTTGCCAAGTGGTATGCCGCAACGGCAACCCAAGGTATTTCCTTTGTGATGCAAGGCAATACCCAATGGCAAAACCGCCCCGTGAATGTGGAAATCCCAAAGGAGACGATTTCTTTCGAAGAATTTTCTGGAGGAATGGGGATGCATACTTTCGGATCGAATCTCTGGAACATGCCCTCCCGTGATTGGGATGAACTTCTGGAAGAGGAAGATGAATGGTCGAAAGACGAGATGGAAGATGATACGGAGTGGGAGGATTCTGCTGAGCAAGTCTCCACACCCCGTGCATATCACCCGCGACCGAGAACCATGGAACGTATCCCCCAGCGTGAGCAATGCACTGCGACTGCCGGTACACCAGCATTTCTCCAGCAGGCACGAAAGGGTGGATGCAATCTGCCAGCTCGCGATGACTACAGAGTCAATAATGCAAATGCTGTGACGAAGCGGCTAAGGCATCCGCGTGCAAGAAAGTAGAGAAATCTCGGAAAGTAGGGCACGTAGTACCTTTTATTTTCTTACACCAGGTAAATCACAGATGATGCTCACAGGGTGCACAATATGCGCAGGTTCTTTGCCTGCCTGCCATTCAACAATCGAACGGAGTGCATCGTCATACATATTGTGCATACTTTCCTCGGCATAGAACGCAATGTGCGGAGTGGTGACAACATTGGGATGACCGATGAGCGCTTTGTTTTCCGAAAAATTCTTCTCATGCTCAAGGACATCGAGGAGTGCGTAGCGCACATGACCACTCTGTAGCGCCCCTAGCAATGCGCTTGAATCAATGAGCTCACCGCGGGCGGTATTGATGAGAATCACCCCCGACTTCATACGTGATAGGACATCGGCATTGATCATATGCTGTGTTTCTGCAGTCGAAGGGAGATGAAGGGAAATGATGTCACTTCCGGCAAGTACGGTGTTCAAATCCCCATACTGCACGCCATATTGTCTCTCCAATTCCACTGTGCGGCACTTGTCGACAGCCAGCATACTCATGCCAAACCCATGCGCTATCTCTGCGACATGGCGCCCGATTTTCCCCGTACCAATGATGCCGATCGTCTTGCCGCGCAGGGAAATCCCCCGCAGTCCGTGGTAATCGAATTCTCCCTGCTCGGTGCGCGCATCCGCCTCTCCGATGTGCCGCAGAGTACCGAGCAATAACGCAAAGACATGCTCCGCAATCACATGCGAGCCGTAATCCGGCACATGACAGACAGTAATCCCCTGTTTGTTGCAGGCATCCAGATCGATGTGATTGAAACCGACAGAACGGGTGCAGAGCAGCTTGAGCTTTGGAAGACTGGCGAGAACGTTTTTTGAAAAAGCCGAATAAATGAAGCAAGAGACAATTTCAGCATCCTTGCACGCGGCAACAAGTGCATCGTCACTCAACGCATGATCAGCAATCATTGCCTGTGGAAACGCCTCTGCTACTGCAGCCCGATCCTCCGCATCGACCTCGAGAAAAACAATGGATGACATGGAGGCGAGTATACCCGTAGAATGTTCCCGATGTCTTTTACTGTTCGCACGCTCAAATCCACTCCTGCGCGGCGCCGTTTCCCTTGGAAGCGTGCCGTGCTCTCTGTGCTTACAATCGCCCGACCGATCATGGGATGGTACAGCGCATGGAAACGCAGACAGGAGGAGGAACAACGCTCGCTCATCTTAAAGCGATCACTCCTGATCCTTGTTGCTGTTCTCTGTGCCCTACTCCTTCTCGCAGGAACAGCGAAAGCGCTGATCGGCATGAAATCTCTCGGTGTACGTACCCTCGTTTCCATGACTGGCGGCGAGTTACCCCACGATGCAAATGGCTTCACCAATATTCTCCTTCTCGGCCAAGGGGATAGCTCGCACGACGGAAAAGATCTGACCGATACGGTCATGGTCGCGAGTATTGATCCTACGAAAACCAAAAGTGTGGTTGTCCTTTCTCTCCCCAGAGATCTGTACTTCCTGCATACGGAAAAGATGGGCAAAGGGCGCCTCAACAGTCTCTACAGAGACTACAAAGGGTATTTGCGGGGAAAGGGAATGGAGTCACCGGAAGCTGTGAAGGAATCCATGGTGCAGCTCAGCGCTGAGATTGGTACGGCACTGGGCATCGAAATCCATGGAGCGGTGAAAGTGGACTTCGAAGGCTTTGTACAGGCCGTGGATGTCCTCGGCGGCATCGATATCGAGGTTCCCGAAGACATTGTGGATACCGAGTACCCCGATGAGAACTATGGTATTGAGACGTTCAACCTGAGCCGGGGAATGCAGCATCTCGATGGTGCAACCGCACTCAAATACGCACGCAGCAGACATTCTTCCAGCGATTTCAGTCGCTCTGCGCGCCAGCAGCAGATCATCGTCGCTATGGCGGAGAAAGCAAAGAAAGAAAAACTACATAGTGATGTGAGTGCCATCTCGGAACTCTTCGGCATTCTCAAAGAACATGTGGCAACTACGCTCGGGATGCGCGAGATCATCGCACTTGCCGCAGCCGGCGGCGATATCGACAAAACACAAGTAGTCTCCATGCAGCTTTCGGATAGAAACGGTCTCTATAATTCCGTACCCGAACCAGGAGGACTACTCTACGCCCCTCCACGTGATCTCTTTGAAGGGGCATCAGTTCTCCTTCCAGTCTCCATCCCCGAGTTCCCCGTGACGTGGAAACAGGTCCAAGCCCTTTCCTCTCTGATCTTTGGTCAACGCATCGTCTTCTTAAGCCGCCCCACCGTAAGCATCCTCAATGCCGGATCGAAGCCGGGATCAGCCCGCGCACTCGCAAACGAACTCATCCGCTACGGTTTTACGGTGGATCATGTGGCCAACGCCGAAACACTGGAAGATCAGGAGACATCCTGGATCGCACAGAGCGGAGGAACAAACGAACCGACGCAGAAATTCTTCGGAGAGCTCCTGAATATTCCTCTACAACCAGCAAACACTATTCTTTCTGCAGATGAAACGCGGGACATCACCATCATTCTTGGAAAAGATTACCGGTACAGGGCAGTGCAGGATCTTTTAGAATAATAAGCCCCTCACCCAACCCTCAGGCTTCCTCCATCCCCTGACCCCTTCCTCCACAGGAGGAAGGAGGAACCCGCTTTCAGAAAAAGGCAGCCATCATGTGTTTTGTGAAACAGGGTTCGGTCGCATTGGAAAAGTGCCGTCACGCATTCCGTGAGCAGGGCGAGTGAAAATCCGCAGGAGGCGCCCCCCTCTCCCTAACCCTCTCCCATGGGAGAGGGGAACCCTGCTGCTCCCGAAGGCAAACAACCCGTATCTTCTACAGCTTTAGTCTGTATTGCGACCTCATTTCCAGTACAATTCCTTGGTGACTCCCCGTGAAATAATCGCCAAAGCTTGGGCCATCACCCGTGAGCAGCGCGGGATCCGCTGGTGGGGGTATACCTCGTCGTTTTTCGAGACACTCCTGCACCTCAAAATGCTCGTGTATCAGGCGTACTTCTTCTGGAGTTTCGTGATTGCAGGTAGCACTATCGGACTCTTCGAAATCGAAGAAATCATCTACCGCGCGGTCCCATTTCCGGTCTTTGCAGCGATCATCACCATTTTCCTCGTTCTCCTCGTCATCGAGGTTTTTATTCCCAGCTTCTGCCTCGGCGCCATGATCGGCCTCGGTGCCAAAGCCCACAACAAGGAAAAGGTGGACGGAGGTTTTGTGCTGGCACTCTATAATTTCTTTCCACTCTTCGTTCTCAAGGAAATCGTCGTTTTAAGCAGCGTTTCGCTCGCCATTACCTTTACCTCGGTCATCCTGCGCTATGGGGGAAGCCCAAGCATGGTCACCTTCCTACTCAGCGCACTTTGGCTCCTGTGGCTCTTTTCGGTCACATTGAAATTTCTTCTCTGTTTCAGCGAAGAAGCAATTGTTATCCGGAAAACCGGTACGTTTCAGGCTATGGGTGCAAGCTTCAAGCTCGTCATCAGTCACCTGAGCAAGATCGTTTTTCTTCTCGTGCTGCTCTTCGTCATTTCCCTGCGGATCGTCATCAACGCTCTCATGGCGCTGCTGCTCCCAGCACTGGTGATCGGCTTTGCCTTCCTCTTCTCCACCTTCCTTTCGGGAACCGTCACGGCGATCCTGACGGGCATCATCTCCCTCATCCTCGTGGCATTAAGCAGTTATCTCTTCGCCTACCTCGAGGTCTTTAAGCAAACAGCATGGACGATTACCTTTCTGGAACTGGGAAAACTCAAGGAGATGGATGTGATAGAGGGATAGTTCACTGCAGGGGCCGCAGGTAGAAAACCTGCTCCCTGTTCTAGGGAATCAGCATATTGGGAGCAGCCTTTCTGGCTGCGGAAACTCCGGGGTTAGCGCAGTAGGGACACAGCATGCTGTGTCCCTACTTTTATGAGAATGACACTTACTTGTTGTTAGGTTGATCAAAACTTTCAAGAAAGCTGAATATACTCTTGGCAATTTCTTCAAAAGTATTTTCGGATTCCCAGTTGGTATCCCAAGTCAGATTCCCCTGCGTGTCACAACCGTTCGGAAATGCACTGAGTTCCAAACATCGGTCAGCAATACGACGTAATCTTTGCTCAATCTCTGCCTCTAGCGACTTTTTCTTTTGCAAAGATGCAAACAGGTCCTTCGCAAAGCGATTAATTTCTTTCCCTATATCTTGGCACCTTTCCGATTCAGCTGCTTCTGCATCTGTTAATCGATATCCGGTAGTATTATCACCAACGTCACACAACCTTTTCTCGATCTCCGTTTCCAGCGGGTCTTTCAACGAGGCAAAAATATCTTGTACAAATTGATAGAGATACCTGCAACAGATATATCCGCGCGCCCCTCCACGGATCACACCTTCAGCTCCACGAAGCAATCTCTTCGTAGTCTTCTCAATTCCTTTAATATTGAAGACCTCATAGCCACTTGAGTAAGGAAAGAACGCCCGTGGAATAACTCCTTCATCAAACATTTGATTAACTATTTCCTCCGCTCGTTCATTCTCGCCAGCTTGAATAAATGCTGCGCACGCTTGTTCTCGCCGCCCTTCTTTTAGAAGCCATTCTGCTATTTCCACAATGGCTGGTTTCGTAATGTCCTGCCATCTCCAATTAGAGAAAAAACAGCCTCGTATTGCATCAATTTCTCCATTCTGAAGAGCTTCAGCCAATTCCTGATCGAAAAGTTTGGATTGAATATTGCGCTCAAAATTTGTTGGCGGATTGTCTCGGTTACCACAATTCCATATGCATATTCTGGCGTCTTGGATAAGCTGATCCAACGAACGCTTTTTTAGAGCCTCCATCATCTTATTTCGCTCATATATACTCTGAAGAGAGACGAACTCTTCGCTTTCGGTAATCCTCTGCTTTGTATCCGGACAATCCCGATATTCCGAAACTTGTGAAAATGAATCTATCCAATCTATCCATGTTGCGTCATTTTCCGCAATCTTCGGCTCTCCTGAGCCATTTTCATCGGGCCGAACCTGTTCTGGTGAAGTACTCATAAAGATATTGTGTAATGAAATAGATATGTGTCAATTGTAGGTCGTAATTTGTTGTAGCCAACACCACGACACTGTTGCTATAATGACAACATATGGACTCCCCGCTCTTCGAAGACCTCGGACTATCCCCCAATGAAGCGAAGATCTACGAGGCGCTCATTACGTATGGCGGCTCGGGAGTATCCACGATTTCTCTGCGGGCAAAGGTCCACCGCAGCAATGCTTATGACAGTCTCCATCGCCTGATCGAGAAGGGGCTGGTCTACGAGGTCTTTGGCCAACGAGAAACCCTCTACGAAGCCGTGGATCCGGGAAAGTTCTTGGAATTCCTCCAGGAAAAGGAAAGGAGGCTTCAAGTCGCACTTCCAGGTCTCCTGCAGAAATTTCAGAGGCAGCGCTCCCCTGAGCGGGCGTACATATTCAAGGGACCGGAAGGTGTGAAGAACTACCTCCGGGAAATTCTTAAGTGCGGTAGTGATGTCTATTCGCTTGCGGCAAAAGGAGCATGGTTCGATCCGCAAGTCCTTCCCTTCACCCAATGGTTTTTGAAGGAAGCGAAAAAGAAAGGAATCAAGTACCACCATATCTTTGACCATGAAGTTCGCGACGCACTCCCCCATCTTCTGAAGGCCGTTGGCAAGCCATATAAATTCCTTCCGAAAGAATTTTCCACAGATTCGACAATGGATATCTTCGGCGATCACGTCGTAACCTTCCATGGACTAGAGCTAGGAAAACTCGCTGACGATGTGACTATTTTCGTCATGGTAAGTCCGGGGCTGGCCGAGAGCATGCGCACATGGTGGAAGTGCCTGTGGGAACAGCTGCCCTCTCGCTAATCACAGTATTTGAATCCAATTGAAGAATAACGTTCTAGACTGCATAAGAGAATCACCAATCAAACAAGTGCGCGAAGGCGGGCTTTGCCTGCCTGGAGCGCCACATTGAAGGGAAAGGGGGCTCGTGGGGGAAAACCGACAAGGTTTTCCCCCACGAATGTTGACAGTGTACAACCGTACACCCTACCATGGTGTACGTTCGTACCCCCACCTCCATGAAAGTTGCCCTTACGCCCCACCAGCGCACGCTTCTGAACTTCGTGCGTGAGTTTCAGATCAAGCGTGGCTATAGCCCTTCGCTTTCCGATCTTGCGGTAGCATTCGGTGTACGCAGTAAAAACGCCGTTGCGAAGGTGGTACGTGTTCTTACAAAAACCGGATTTCTGGAAAAAGACCCGCGGGGGCGGATCAAGTTTACGGAGATGACGGAAAACGATGATGTGCCACCAGCTCTTACCCTTCCCCTCTTCGGGCCCATTGCTGCAGGGTTTGCAGCGCCTGTAGAGGAGCAAGCCGAGGAAATGGTGACACTCGACCAGTACCTTGTCCGTGACCGCACGAAAACATTTCTTCTCCGCGTAAAAGGCGACAGCATGATCGACGCCGGTATCTTCGAAAGGGATTTGGTGATCGTCGAGCGCGGCAAAGAACCCAAACCGGGGGACATTGTCGTCGGTATTCTCGACGGGGAATTCACCCTGAAGCGGCTCAAGCGCGATAAGGGGAAGTATTACCTGCAAGCCGAAAACCCGGCCTACCCTGACATGTACGCCCTGGAGGAACTGCAGGTTGCAGGCGTAGTGCGGGCAACGGTACGGAGGTATTGATGGGTTACATGGCTAAATGGTTGAATGGCTAGATGCTGTCCGGAAGGACAGAAGCATCTCCACGTGTTCTTTGGCATCTAACCATTTAGCCATTTAACCATTTAGTCCTATGTCCATCGCCCACATCGACGTCGATGCCTTTTTCGCTTCCATCCTCGTCCGGCAGGATCCACGTTTGCAAGGCAAGCCTCTCCTCGCACTTGGCATGGGAGGCGGTTGTGTCATCGCTGCAAGTTACGAAGCAAAGGCCAAGGGCATAAAAACAGGCATGCGTCTGACGGAAGCACGCAAGCTTTGTCCGGGAGCTATCGAACGTATCTCGGACTTTGCCGAAGCCTGTCGCGCCTCGGCGCATATCGAGGAAATTCTGGAACGGCAGTGCCCCGTGATGGAAAAGATGTCTGTGGATGAATGGTTTTTGGATCTCGGGTCACTCGTTGGAGGAGTTCCCAAAGACACCGGAGAATGGGCCAGGGAAATGCAAAAGATGATTCAGCAGCATCTTGCCTTGAGCGTATCCATCGGCGTAGGCCCTACAAAGACTCTTGCGAAAATGGCGAGTGAATACCATAAACCCGCAGGTATTACTGTTCTTACTTCGGAAAACCAGGTGCTGAAAAATTCTCCATTCTCCATTCTCCATTCTCAATTTCTTCATGATCGCCCCGCCGCCGCCATCCCCGGTATCGGTCATGCCCGTACAAAGCATACAGAGCATCATGGATGGAAAACTGCATGGGATTTCGCGCATGCACCAAAAGACACGGTCGTCCAGCTCTTTGGAAAGCAAGGAAAAGAGCTGCAGCAGGAACTGCATGGAGTATCCGTCTATCACGTACAGGTGGACAGCCGTCCACCGAAGTCGATTTCACGTTGCAGAAGCTTTCGAAAAACATCCAATGCGATGTCGGTATACGCACAAGTACAAGAACATATGACGGTAACGGTTCTTCGCATGCGCAAACAGCAACTGAGTGCACGAACAATGAGTCTATGGATCAGGAATGCAGCATACGCACATCACACAATGGATCTTCGCCTCCCCCGCCCCATGGATACAGAAGAGGAACTTCTGCCATATGCGCGCCGTATATTTGCCCAAGTGTGGAAACAGGGCAGCATGGCCACACAAGTGGGACTGGTACTTGGAAATCTCACTCCGGCAGGTGGGCGACAATACTCCCTCTTCGAGGATCATAAAAAACTGCAACAGCATGAAAATATCCAGGAAGCACTGGATACGATTCACCAACGCTTCGGGCGAGATGCGCTTATGCGTGGATCAGCTGCAGTTCTCGGAAGAAAACGCTCAGCGAAAGCATCGACAATGTTCGGGGATATGCATGACCAGTAATCAGAAAAAACATACGTAAAGAGCCTCTCAGAGAGAGGCTCTTACGGCCATTCCTTTTATGGCTTCAGATGATTTAGAGCGGTGGCAAAATCTCAATGAAAACGAGTGGAGCGCCAACAGCAGTGGAAATTGCAGTATCCACAGAGAAGGCGCTAAACGCGTAGGTACGAATCGTCACTTGAGAGGGACGAAAGCCAGTGAGATTGCCGACCACATCTCCATTCGCATTGAGCAAATCGAAAATCGGGCCACTAGGGGTCGACTGCAGGAAATGCAACCTCACAGTCCCTGACGACACCGTAATAATCAGATTTTCCGGAATTGCGTCGTTGATAGAGATGACCGAGGTAGTAGTACCGCCACCCGCACCTCCTCCCCCACCGGAACCGCCGCCACCCGAAGATGACGAGCTCGTTGGATCCGCGATGAGCACATCCGTGCTATCGCGGGTAACGGTGTCACGAAAACGGCCGTTGGTAACCCGGCCGATCGTATCTCGTCCTGCTCCGCCATTGAGGCTGTCACTCCCGGCTCCGCCATAGAGCGTGTCGACCCCAGCCTGACCCAGAAGAGTGTCATGGCCCGCCTCGCCCTTGAGCAAGTCGTTGCCATTGCCACCATCGATGTAGTCCGCACCGACTCCGCCGGTGATCGTGTCATTCCCGTCTTGACCAAGGAGTCGGCCCTGTTCGGTCACTGAGATCCTGTCATTGCCTGTGCCGGCATTGACGGTACAGACGAGACCAGTAACAGTGACATTGTCGTTACCAGCGTTACCGTTGACGACAACGGTAGCGACGCCGTCAGCGTCGGTGTAGTGAGCACTGAAAGCTCCAGCGCTCACATCCACACTGCCATCGTCATTTCCTGTGACAACGATGGTGTTTGCTGCCGAGTCACCATTGACCGTCAGCGCTCCGGTCGTCGAATTAAAAACGGCCGTAACCGCAAGCAATGCTCGCGACTCAAGCACTTCCGCAACTCGCACTGTTCGGGACAGTGCACCCCTTCGACGACATCCGTGTTGTCGAAACATTCTTGTCCAAAAACTCATCATGGCATTTCCTTCACTCTCGAGAGTCATAACCAGGGACCATCAGCTTTGATCTGAAGCCAATGTTGTGAATGACCGCGGTGTTCATAAACGAGAACCCGCAAAAACAGAATCATTCCCTTCCCAAATCATGAACTTATACTTTTTACATTATTATTGACATAATGTCAATTATTACTATTTATGTTAAAACTACGTAGAAGTGCATGAAACAACGTTCTGAAGCATTATCTCCGATGTGCATAGAGCATTTTCAGCAGCCTCAAGGGGTACGTCATAAAAAACGAGTAGGGATTATGGAGTGCACGGCGACCGGAGGTATGGACCTGTAACTGCGGGTTATAGTGCACTTTCGCTCCCATGCGATGCAGGTGTAATGCGAGATCCAAGTCTTCATGCATTTCACGATCATGGAGACACACCTCTTTGCGAACGCGCTCCCAGGCTGAGCGCCGGATTGCCATATTGGGACCAACCATTGGTGTGACTCCACCTGAGAGGAAAATAAACGCCCATGTATAGAGACGGAAAGGTATAAGAGTCCAACGGTGGTTATCGAAAATCCCTGGCCCAGAGACAGCATCGATAGAAGAATCTGCAAAAATATTCCCTATCCGCATAATCCAATCGCGCGGCACACGGGAGTCCGCATCAGTGCGCGCAATGATTTCTCCGGTCGCAGAGTCGAACCCAGCATTGCGGGCATGCGCAATTCCTTTCTCCGACTTCTTTACAACCCGCGCACCAAGACCACGCGCAATCTCCGCAGTGCGATCAGTGGAATTGTTATCGACGACAACAATTTCCTCTGCAGGACGTTTCTGATCGAGAATGGATCGAAGACAAGCGGCGATATTTTTCTCCTCGTTGAACGCTGGGATGACCACACTGATGCGCATGCGATGATGATAGCAACTTTCTTCGCTTCCTTCTCACCCACGCAAGTCCAGCACCGGCTCCCGAGGCAATAACAGCAACAGCCCTTCGACTGGAGCCTGTCCTGAGCCTGACGAAGGACTCAGGACCTGCGCTTGCGGCGAATATAAGCAATGCCCGATGCAGCGCCTGCAGCCACAAGAGAAACGGCCGCCGGTCCTGTGTCACCTGCAGCAGGATGCGATGTGGTGATCGGCTGGATCTGTCCGAGGAGCACGGCTCCTGCGGGGATCTGACCACTCGGAGGAAGTGGGAGAATGCGGCCATCGGGCATGCGGACGTAGACCGGACCGTTCATAGCATTGAGAGTAAATGTGCCAAGTGGTGATGTTGCTGGGAATGCTCCTCCGGCAAGGAGGGTTTCGAGGGTGCACGTGGAGGAGCAGCCGTCGAGAGAGAGACGGTTGCCATCGTCACAGGATTCGGTAATGGAGCGAATACCGTCGCCACAGCGGGGGGAAGAACAATCAGGGTGGCACGTGGCAGCGGTGGTCAGAGCATTAAAGCGACCATCATCACATTCCTCTCCAGGTTCGATAGTGGAGTTTCCGCAAGTGGTACTCAGGAAGCGGCAGGTGGCGGGGTTGCAGCTGTAGGAAAGATTGGGGTTATGGAGCCTAGGTTCACAGACTTCATCGAGGGCCTGCTGAATGATGCCGTCACCACAGGTGCCGCGTTCGAGGAGACAGGAGGCAGAGCAGCCGTCACGGTCTCTGCGGTTACGGTCGTCGCATTCCTCAGGGGTGGAGAGGATCCCGTCCCCACAGGCAGGAGTAGCAAGAACCTGCGTGGTAAGGGTGCAGGTGAGAGAGCAGAAGTCGCTCGGGGGGTCGCATTGCTCGGGAGCTATGGCGATGCCATCGCCACAGGTTGTGGTGCTGAAGGAGGACTCAAGACCGCAGGTAGCGCTACAGCCATCCCCTCCCCAAGTGTTACGGTCATCACAGGATTCAGGGGCAGTGAGGATGCCATCACCGCAGAAGGCGATGGAAGCAACGAGGGTTTCTTCGCTCAGACAGGTGGAGGTACAGCCGTCTGCCGAGCGGATGTTGCCGTCGTCGCAGGATTCACCGGTGTCTGTGACGGAGTCACCGCAAATGGGGAAGGTGCAGGAGGTGCGGCAGCGGTCGGGGGAAGAGTCAGAGTTTTGGGTGCCCTCGTCGCACTGTTCTCCGGGATCGACTTGGGAGTTACCACAGGAGGCGAAACAGTCTGCGTCCTCGGTGCAGGTGTTGGCGCCGGGGGTGGTGACGACGATGCAACCGTCGATGGCACATTCGGTATGGGCAGAGGTGCTGCAACCAAGGTTGGAGTCGCATTCGTTGGGGCCGGATCCGGGGACGGGGGTGCAGGCGTTGCTCAGACAAGCGAGATGGGTGGTGCCGGTGTCACAGCCGAAGAAGGGATCGCAGGTGTTGGTGCCGCGTCCGGGGAGGGTGACACAGGCAGTGTCTTGGCATTCGGTATGCTCTCCGCAGTCGACGATGCCGTTACAGGCATTGGTACCGGGGCCTTGGAGAGTGACACATGCTTCGTTCTCGCAAACGGTGTGGGTTTCTGCGCCACAACCGATAATGGGATCACACTGATTGGTGCCTTGTCCAATGACGGTGACGCAGGCATTACCTTGGCATTCGGTGTGTTCGTTGCAGTCGATGCCGGTGGTGCACTCATTGGCACCGGGGCCGTTTTGATTGAGACAGGAGTTCGCTGCGGTACAAACGAGGTGGCTGGTACCGGCGCAGTCAGGATTGGCGGTACAGGCATTGGGGCCGGGGCCTTGGAGGGTAATGCAGGCGTTGTTTTCGCAGGTGGTGTGGGTGACAGTGCCGCAGCCTTGGGATGGTTCACAGAGACGGGTACCAGAGCCGGGGAGGAGAACGCAGATGGTTCCTTGGCATTCGGTATGCTGGAGGCAGCCTACTTCGGGGGTGCAGGCATCGGTACCCGGGCCGGAGACGGAGATGCATTGATTCTGGGTGTTGCATTCGTTGTGGAACTCTCCGCCACAGCCGAGGACGGGGTCACATTGGTTTGCTCCGGGACCTGAGATAATGAGACAGGCGGTGTTGTCGGGGTTGCATTCGGTGTGACTGTCTTCACAAGGAATGAGGGGGGAACAGGCATTGGGACCGGGAGTTACGGAAGTGGTGCACTGCGCCTGTGCATTACAGATAGAGGGAGTGGGACTGCAACCGAGAACGGGATTGCATTCGTTGGGACCCGGGCCTTGAACGGCGACGCAAAGGGTAAAGCCCGTATTGCATGCGGTGTGCTCATTGCATCCAATCGTGGGAGAGCAGGCATTGGGACCGGGACCGGCAACTTCAATGCACTGCTGCTGGGCATTGCATTCCATATGTGGCCCGGGGTCGCAATCATTAATGAGAGGATCGCATTGATCAGGGCCTCCACCGGGGACGGAGACACAAGCTGTAAAATCCGCCGTACATTCATTGTGAGATGTCCCGATGCAGTCGCTATTCGTGGTGCATTCATCATCTCCTCCGCCATCCACGGTGATGCAGGAGTCGCCTTGGCAGATGTCGTGCTCTTGGCAATCGTTGTTGGTGACGCATTCGTCGGGGAGGTCTCCTTGGACGATGACACACTGGAATTGGGCGTTACATTCGAGATGTTCGTTGGGATCGAGACAGTCTTCGCGGCTGAGACACTCGTCGGGAGGCCCTTCGCCGGGGACGGAGACACAGACGTCTTGTGCATCGCAGATGAAGTGTTCGCCGGGGTTACATTCGTCGCTCTGCTGGCATTCATCATCTCCTGCTCCAGCGACGACGGCGCAGAAGTCATTCACGCAGGCGAGGTGTTCATCGGGCTCAAGACAGTCGGCGTTTGCTGTGCATTCGTCGTCTCCTCCGCCATCGACGGTGATACAGGAGTCGCCTTGGCAGATGTCGTGCTCTTGGCAGTCGTTATTGGTGACGCATTCGTCATCGGCGTCTCCGGGAACGATGACACAGGTAGCGGAGGAGGAGCATTCGAGGTGTTCGTTGGGATCGATGCAGTCTTCGCGGCTGAGACAGTCGTCGGGTCCTTCGCCGGGGACGGAGACACAGATGTCTTGGGCGTCACAGATGAAGTGTTCACCCTCGGGGTTGCATTCGTCGCTCTGCTGGCATTCATCATCTCCTGCTCCAGCGACGACGGTGCAGAAGTCATTCACGCAGGCGAGGTGCTCATCGGGCTCAAGACAGTCGGCATTGGTGGTGCAGGCATCGTCACCGGCTCCATCGACGGTGATACAGGAGTCGCCTTGGCATGCGTTGTGCATTGAGCAATCCTGAGCCTGTGAGCACTCATTGTTGCCAGCACCAGACACGGTGTTGCAGGAAAATCCTTGCATAGCGCCGGAGTACGCTGTTGCCTCGAAGAAGAGTTGATAGAAGGAAGAGTACGCTCCTGGAATATTGTCCCAATAGGTCGGCAAGGTACGGTAGATCATGCCGATACAACCGAACGGGTACTGCCCATCGAGCGTGTCATTGCGCATCTCGATGTCTTCTGGCTCGTTCCAACAACCGAAGCGGTCCGACCAGCCACTCATCATCGTGGACTGTTGTTGCCACGGCTCCGGAATCGCAGGTGTACGAGGGGCGTAGTCAGGAATGAAACGCGGAGAAGTGAGGTATGTCCCATGGGGGTAGGAGAAACGTTCGCTATAGATAGGCCGCCCCTGTCTGGATGCATCATTAATGACAATATCGTCGATGATCACACCACCTACATCCTGCTGGCTGTGATTGGCGATAACAGCAAAAGCATCGAATATCCCTGCAGCCTCTGCTTCGCCTAGGCTATACCACGGAGTTATGGGAGCACCCGACGCATTGCCACGGATGCGCATATTCGTGCGATCCACATCGATACCAAGACTTATGGGAGTATCGAAGCCTTGGCCGACGGGCAGGAGCGTGGGCTCCTGCGTGGAAGCAGAGGCCGAGAAAGGACCGAATGCCCATTGATCGTCGCCGGTCGCCCACCAACCGAAAAGGGCATCGAGAGAGTTCGTGGTACTACCAAGGAATAGTCCAGAATCTTTGCTCTGTACGTACGAGAGACTGCTACAGACCGTGTGCTCAGAACAATCGTTATTTGTAACACATTCGTCATCGCTATCACCGGCGACGATAACGCAAGCGGCGGAAGAGGAGCACTCCAGATGCTCACCAGCATCGACGCAATCTTCACGACTCAGACAGTCATCATCCCCCTCGCCGGGAACGGAAACACAGACATCCTGACTGTCGCAGATAAAGTGTTCGCCGGGGTTGCATTCATCGCTTTGCTCGCAATCGTTGGGAGCCTGACCGTCCACCACGACGCAGAAGTCGTTCACACACTCAAGATGCTCGTCATTTTCGAGACAGTCTGCATTGGCTGTGCAGGCATCATCACCGGCTCCATCCACGGTGATGCAGGAGTCGCCTTGGCAGATGTTGTGCTCGGTACAGTCGTTGTTGGTAACACATTCGTCATCGGCATCTCCTTGGACAATGACGCAAGAAGTATTGGCGCATTCGAGATGCTCATTGGGATCGAGACAATCTTCGCGGCTCAAGCACTCATCCCGTCCTTCGCCAGGAAGAGAAACACAGACATCCTGCGGGTCACAGACAAAGTGTTCTCCGGGGTTGCATTCGTCACTCTGCTGGCATGTGTCCGGGACATCTCCATCGACGACGGCGCAGAAGTCTCCGACGCATTCAAGATGTTCTTGGGGCTCAAGACAATCCCCATTCTCCGTACATTCATCATCCCCTGCTCCATCCACAGTGATGCAGGAGTCGCCCTGACAGATATCGTGCTCCAGACAGTCATTGTTGGTGATGCATTCGTCATCGGCATCGCCGGGGACGATAATGCAGGCTGCGGAGGAGGAACATTCGAGGTGCTCACCGGGGTCGAGACAGTCGGCAGTATCTTCGCATTCATTGGGCGCCTGTCCTATGACACTAATACAGGCATCATTTTTACATTCAAAGTGCTCGCCGGGTGAGAGGCAATCGCTATTCACTACACACTCGTCGGGAGCATCACCATCAACAACAGCGCAAGCATCATCGACGCACTCGAGATGTTCCCCGGGTTCCAAGCAATCCCCATTGTCCGCGCATGCGTTCGCTCCTTCTCCCAACTCTGTGATGCAAGAATCTCCGGCACAGCTCGTATGCACAGAGATACAAGCAGGAAGTCCTGCATCATCAACGTCGCACCTGCTGTCACTAGCTACTGATCTGACTTCCGGTATCGATAGACATGTTCCATCCGAACATGAGCCACCCCAAACGAACATCGTACAGTTTCCAAAGCGATCATCTGAGCACCAGATCGATGCCGGCGGGCAATCCGGATCAGAAAGCCTGCACGTACCGTGCCATCCATCCTCACACTCATCATCACTGGTACATGCATTCGCACTGCTGTTTTCAGAGTTTGCACTGCTGGCACCGCCAGAGCTTTGATTCCCCTGTGAAGATCCGCCTCCTCCACCGCAACTCGGCGGGCATTCGTTATCGGGATCCCAGCATTTCCAGCTTCCACTCGGGCAGCACACCGTGGAATTCGGACCGCAATTCGGTTTGGTGGCCGCACTGCAACCCACTTCAACCGAGCTTGCCGCACTACTTGCTCCGGAGGAGTTGTTGCCGGAGGAATTTGTTGAAGAGTTATTATTGGAAGAATTGTTATTTGATGAATTATTGGATGAATTACCAGTCGACGAATTTCCTGAGGAATTGGCTGATGAATTGTTATTGGAGGAATTCGCAGAAGAATTGTTCGCAGACGAGTTGCCTGTAGAATTGTTGGTCGAGGAACGATTGGAGGAATTGCCGGTAGAAGAATTCCCCGAACTATTATTCGAAGAGTTTGTTGTTGAACTGTTACGGGCCGAGGAAGATGCGTTACTTCCCGTAGATGAAGAGCGGGAAGCATTGGAAGAAACACTTGAAGAACGTGCGGAGGAAGAACGGGAAGATGCACTGGAAGAGGCGCAAGGACAGGTGAGTGAGAAGGAAATGTTGAAATCCAACATACCACTCATGGGATCTGCGACTACATTAATCGTATGCGCTCCCGCTGTTACGTCCTGGGGACCCCAATTCCAGGGATTTTCACAGTACTGAGTGAACGTGGTTTGCCACGTATCTGGAGAAACCGTGAAGTACCCGCGTCCAAGGCCCGTCAGACTTGCGTTTAATTTGCATCCTGCCTGTGGAGCGGTAAATGTGACCGACCCTGTTCGACGACCACAGGTGATCTCCCCCGTATGCACATTACCCCGGCAATCGCGCTGCCCCTCCTCGATGCATTTTGCACCCCATGACCCGGCACTTATCGGCGTATTACCGCAAGAAAATCCACCACCCACCTGTGCCTCAAGAGACACATTCGTTGTGTCCCACGTAAACAGACTTGCAACGAACCGTCCGGTATCCGCAAGGCCGTCCATGAGCGCATTCCAGATGCGAGCAAAGAGCGAAGGACGAGGTGGCGTATATGCGCTCGCATCTGCGACGACCGTGCCACTGTCATCCGGATCCCAGCAGGCCCATGTACCGTTTTTGCAGCAAAAGGAAAAGGCATTGCCTGTGCAGGTGGGTGCTGCTCCACTGCAGCTGCTGCCCTGCGAACTGCTTCGTCCGCTGCTGCTTCTGCCGCTACTGGTACTACTTTGATTTCCCTGACTGCTCTGGGAAGGTGCAGCACTATGGAGAGACTGACTGCTCGCTTGACTGGAATTCCCGTTCCCGCTGGAACTATTGCCACTTT
>CALRCM010000014.1 GCA_943354555.1 Candidatus Peribacteria bacterium
CTGCAAGCATTCGCGCAATCGATTCCAGATACTTTCACGCACCTCAACCGTGAGCAGGACATCGGCATAGAAGGGATCCGAACATCAAAGGAAAGTTGGAACCCCGAGTACCTGGAGCGCAAGTACACCGTACGGATGCAGTGCGCATAAAAAACCAGGCAGGGGAGAGACTCCCCTGCCGTGTTGCCAGACTCGAAGGTCTGACTATCGGTCTTTGCGTAACCACACATACGCATGTGGTACCTGCCAGATGTCGAGCATCAATGATCCGCCAAGGACGGCGGGCGCGATGATGCACATCGGATGCATGGTCCAAAACGCGACACAGATCGACACAAGAGTCGCCCACCCCGACAAGTTTCGCCAGCGCATTCGCCGGCAATATTCGGGGTCGTGCTCATCGAAAGATTCTCCTGCACAGCGAATCTCACGGGCGCTATTGCGCCAGTAGAGCAGCAGTGCGGCGAAGCCGAGGGTGAACGATGTCGCAGCGATCAAGATCGCAAGCTCAGCGTTCGACTCGATGCCGATCGCCCGTAACCAGTTCGGAACCTCAAACATGATCCTGTCCTCCAATGGGGTTTCAAATGGTCGAGGCGAATGCCAAAGACCGATAAGATCATTGTATACCTATTGTCAAATTTTGCAAGTATTAGGAAATTGTAGTATTCCATATAAAGATAATGAAGTAGAAAACATCACTCCAGAGCTCCGGACCACAAAAAAAATCTGTAAGCTGAAAGCCTGTCCTGAGCAATGACGAAGGACTGATACCTTCAATCTGCACTATGCGTCTCCATCGCTTCATCACCGACTGCGATCTCGCACAATCCCTCGTCACGATCACCGATGCCGCAACGCTCCATCAGTGGCAAAAAGTATTGCGCCTAAAAACAGGAGACAGGGTAATTCTTTGTGACGGCAAAAGCATGGAATGCGAAGCGACGATAGAATCACTGGAAGCAAAACATGGACGACTTACGTTAGAGAACGTACATGATGTCTTAACGGAACCAGCTCGTCATGTCACCCTCTACTGCTCCGTCCTCAAGCGTGAGAATTTTGAATGGGTCGTGCAGAAATGCACCGAGCTTGGCGTGAAAGAAATCGTTCCAATCATCGCGGAAAGAACGGTGAAAACGGGACTCAAAATGGAACGCCTCCGCGTGATCGCCAAAGAAGCTGCTGAGCAATCGGGGCGTGGGATCATTCCGGAAATTTCTGAGCCTATGGATTTTGATGTAGCCCTAAAAGAAGCCAAAAAAAATGCACTGAATATATTCTTTCATACAGCAACAGAGAAGAACAAGGCACAAGGAACAATGAACACCATAGGCCTTTGGATCGGCCCCGAAGGCGGCTGGTCAGAAAAAGAAGTACAACTGGCACAGGAACATGACTTTCAGATGAGCTCACTGGGAAAGCTGGTTTTGAGGGCGGAAACGGCGGCGGTAGTGGCTTGCGCACGGCAATTCCTCGAGCATATCGATTGACCTGATGGATCTTCCAGCAAAATATAGTCTGCCATGCCCCTCTCCACCATCACCTTCGACAAGCTCCGCGAGAGCAACGAACGTGGTCTCACGAAAGCAGAATTTCAACCGGGCATCGCAGCTGAGCAAGACACTGAGCGCGAAGCAATCGGGGCACTGCTTGATGACCGCGCGCACATTGAATCCCTCGCATCCACACAAGAGCAACGGGAAAGCTATGGCGTCGAAAAATTTCATAGCAACTTCGTCATGCTCCGTACGTGTCTACCGGACGAAAACTGTACATATGAAGGAGAAGAATACCGAAACTTCATCTGGAGCCGCGTCCCCGACTCGCCCTTCAAGCGATTTCAGGAACTCTTCTCTCGTACATATCAATTTGTTGTCCCACGTTTTGAGATCCATGCAAAGAACAGAGTGGTATTTCCTGCAGGAACAAACTTTGATCAGATGAGCCTCGAAGCATGCCAAGTGAGTGTAGATAAGATCCCGGATGAGCTTGCACAGAAACTCGGCCTCTGCTGTTTTGGAAACAAAGACTCGCGACTGGAGCGGCTTGAGAAAAAAAAGGCAATGCCAATCCAAACACTGAAGCTTATTTTTTCATCTGCAGCACCTCTGCAAGAACAATCCCAACGCATGTTACAAGTGCAGGAAGCACAGCCAGAAATGGAAGAATTATTCAAGACGACTGTGCCACCGAAAGCGCTCGGTACCATTCTCTACATGCGCGAGAATGGAAAGGGCCGTGCACCGCAAAAAAAGAATGCACCAGAGCCACCGAGAGATCTCATTCCCCAACACTTCGCTAGTGCCTATAGAGCAGTGCGGAAAACAGCTCATGAACGTGCCTCCTACGATACGGAACAACTGAAAATTGTAAGTCTCAAACAGGAACTTGCCGCACTAATCCTCAGATGTGATAGGAAATGGAAAAGCGAAAAAGCGACCATCATCGAAGGTGCACAGAAGCTTTTGGAACGTGGGCATCAGGAGCTCGAACACTGCATAAAGCATTGTAAGGTTTCTGCAGATCTACGCATCGTTCGCTGTGGAGAACTTCTGATGCAAGCGAATGTCTCCGCCGCGATGGCAACAATGGTCGGCGCGCTCAATGATCTTCAGAAGCGGTTGGATCCTATCCCGAACATAGGGGGTTATAACGAAGAAGATCGCTTTGCGCTACAAGGCCACATCACCGAGCAGGAAATTCTCATGAAACAATTCCGGAGAGACGTCGAAGATGCAGCGGGTGTATATAACGGTGATCCTGCTATCACCAATGCGACGGAACTGGGAATCTTCGCATGTGATCTTTCACGCGTTTCCCTACAGCCGCTACGTACCTATGCCGATCGCATAAGCGAAAAGCTGGTTCTGCTCGATCGCGCGCTGCTCACCAACAACCAAACGACGGCAAAGCAGTCTTTAATCCAGATGCACGTCATCGGCAAGTTTCAAGCGGCGCGCACCTGCTTCGAGCACATCAAGCTCTGGATCGCCGAAGACTGCCATGTCTCCCTCAATGAAGTGCGACGGTTCGTCGACAGGCTCAATACGATCTTCGCCAAGCGCGAGGTGTATCCGGATATCACCGTGGAAGGATATGAAGAAATCTTTAACGACATGCAAAAAAAAATTCTCGGAATTGCACAGCGGCTCACACGTTATGCCGCTTCGCCTATGTCCGCTGATGAACATAAAGCAATGGCACAATGGTTACGGGAGGATCTCAAGACGATTGATATCGAGAACATAGTGAAAGAATTGCCGTAATCTTCGTAAGAACATCATCCCGGTCGCGCTGGGGAAGTGCCGTGGGTGGGTGGCGCGCCACGGGGGGTGAAGGGGAAGGCCCTGCTTTGCGCCGCAGCGCTGTCGAGATGGAAACGCCGAAGCCTTGGAGGCGTTTCCATTGAGACACAGGGCCGGGCGGAGAGGTGTTGGCGCGCCGGGCGTTTTGGCTCCACCTTTGTCGCCGGACAAAGGTGGAAAGATTTGCACAAGCAAAGAAAGTGGAAGGAATCCTGTATCTCAACAATCCGAGAACAAACTTTACATGTACATACGCACACCACATGCCCCGAATTCTTGACAACCATCCCCCTTCCCGTACCCTTTCTTGCGCTTCCCGCAAGAAAACACTTCCTGCAGGAATTTATACAACTATTTCACTTTTTTCTATCATGTCAATCTCCCTCGAACTCTTCGCTCCGGTCGTTGCTATTGCCGGACTCTTCTGGAGCCTCATTTTCTGGAAAGAGGTCAACGCCGCAGATAACGGCACGCCTGCCATGCAGAAAGTGGCCAAGGCTATCCATACCGGTGCACACGCATTCGTGCGCAGGCAGTATAAGACAATCGTGATCCTTACGCTGATCGTCGGCGTGGGCATCACCCTCATTTACGGCTTTGCAGGAGGATCTAACGGATGGACGAAGGGCTTCGAAGTGGGAGGATCCTTCCTTCTCGGCGCTCTCTTCTCCGGTCTTTCCGGAGTGGTCTCCATGATCGTTGCTACTCGCGCAAACCTCAAAACCGCAGGAGCTTCAAAAAACGGTCTCAATGCTGCTTTGCAGATGGCACTGCGCGGAGGAACGGTTTCAGCAATCGTCATTACGGCGCTTTCCCTCATCGGCATCTCCGGTCTTTACCTCTTCTATAAGTTTGGTTTGGGCAGGCCTGAGCAGAGTATCCCCGCACTCATCATTGGGTACGGATTCGGTGCGAGCTTCGTCGCCCTCTTCGCCCAGCTCGGCGGAGGGATCTACACGAAAGCTGCCGATGTCGGAGCGGACCTCGTCGGAAAGATCGAAGCCGGTATTCCAGAGGATGATCCCCGTAACCCTGCTGTCATCGCAGATCTTGTTGGCGATAACGTCGGTGACTGTGCAGGTCGTGGAGCGGATCTTTTTGAGTCGATCTCCGCAGAAAATATTGGAGCGATGGTGCTTGGTGTAGCTCTCTACCCCGTCTTCGGCATCAAAGGCATCCTCTTTCCTCTTATCTTCCGTGCTCTGGGCCTCATTGCCTCGATCATCGGTGTCTACAGCGTGAAGGTGAAGTCGAGTGAATCCCCGATGCAGGCAATGACAAGAGGATTCTGGGTAACTGCAGCCATCACGACCGTTGCCCTCTACGTATGCTCGGCACTGATGCTGAGTGATGTCCCGCACGCTTCCGTCATAGCTGCTATCGCTGATGCTTCAACAGGTAATTCCGCGCTCTGGTTCTTCTTTGCGGGAGTTTCCGGCGTGCTTACTGCCGTTGCTTTCGTCTACATCACGGACTACTACACAGGGAGCAACCACCGTCCTGTGCAAGCCATTGCTGAAGCCAGCCGCACGGGTCACGCGACGAACATCATTGCAGGAACAGCCATCGGTATGGAATCCACAGGCATGTCCGTCCTCGCCGTGTGCGCTGCTCTGTACGCATCGTACTGGTTTGGAGGACAAACGGGGCTGGACCACGGTGGCATCTACGGCACAGCCGTCGCCACGATGGGAATGCTCGCGGTTGTAGGCTACGTGCTCTCCATGGACATGTTTGGGCCGATTACGGATAACGCCGGAGGTATCGTTGAAATGAGCAAGGCGCCCGAAGAAATGCGCAAAGTGACCGACGAGCTCGACTCCTGTGGCAACACCACGAAGGCACTGACGAAGGGCTATGCCGTAGGATCCGCAGCGCTTGCTGCCTTCCTGCTCTTCTCAGCTTTCCTCGAAGAAACGCATATGACGGTCGTCGACCTTGCGAAAGTGGATGTCTTCATCGGGGCCTTCCTCGGCGCGATGGTGGTCTTCTTCTTCACCTCCCTCGCCATCCGCGCAGTCGGTCGTGCTGCGGGTGTGATTGTGGAAGAAGTCCGCAAGCAGTTCCGCGAGAAAAAGGGCATCATGGAAGGAACCGAGGAGCCGGACTACGCCGCATGCGTGGATATCGCCACACGTGCCGCACTGAAGGAAATGATTCTTCCAGGTGTCGTGGCGGTTGCCGCCCCGATCACCATCGGTCTCGTCTTCCGTGCCGAGGCAGCCGCAGGCATGCTCATGGTCGGCACCATTGTCGGTGTCATCCTCGCGGCGTACCTCAACAATGCCGGAGGAGCTTGGGACAATGCGAAGAAATACATCGAGACCGGTGCGCATGGAGGAAAGCGCAGCCCTGCTCACCAGGCAGCGGTCACCGGCGACACCGTCGGAGATCCATTCAAAGACACCGCTGGACCTTCTCTCCATGTACTTATTAAGTTGTTTTCGACGCTTACGCTCGCAATGGCAGCACTGTTCATTTAACGCATACATAACAAACCGTAGCGGAGGTTCATGAACCTCCGCTACGGTTTTAATGAGAGAGAGTACCCACCTCCGATGCATGACAAAATACCCATACCCCTACTTGAGAAGTGCCAACAACACGATACGATGACTCCCTTATGCCCCTAGAGGATATCTCCCTACACATCGATGCGCTCGGCAAAGATCTCGACGAAGTCGACGAGTTGGTAGAAGACATCGTACACAGCGCCGATTCGCATGCCGAAGTCTCTGTAGCTACCTATCGCATAGGTGGGTACACCAAAATCGAAAGAGTAGCAGACGGCAGTATTACCCGAAGCAGAGTCGGTACAGAAGTGTCAACTGAATGCATTGTCTATATCGATGGAGTCTCACAAGCATGTGTGGAGCAGATTCGGGATGCGCTTGCCGGACTCTTTCTCATCTTGAACCATAATTTCTCCTCCGATGGAGAAGGCCAGGGAATAGAGGAGGATGACGAACATGATAGTGACGGGTGGCTAGATATTTCCGACACATGGGTTGATTAAACTTCTGAACGCGGAAGATCCACTCCTTCATGCCGCAGCAGCCACTCTTTTTTGTCACTGCCGGATGCGTACTGACCTACGCCACCACTTGCGGGAAGCACACGGTGACATGGAATGATGATCGTCAGAGGATTATCACCGACAGCGGTGCCGACAGCTCGCACTGCGAGAGGGCTGCCGATTTCTTTGGCAATATCTCCGTACGTCACGGTCTTTCCAAAAGGAATCGTCAGGAGTGCATCCCACACACTCTGCTGAAAATCCGTACCGCGCATGACAAGAGGGACCGAGAAGTGGTGCACATCACCGAGGAAATATCCCTGCAATTCCTGTAAAGCGCGCTCAAGCATGTCCGTCCGCTCCTCTTTATGTTTACGGGGCGCAGCAACAAAGGCGATGGAATCTATGCCGCGATCAGTAGCCGTTATGCGCAAAGTACCGAGATCGGTAGTGAGGTAGGCTGAAGTAATCCTAGTAAGCATGAATACTATTATCCTTGCCTGCGACGGGATTTCCTAGATGCCTTCTGCAGGCGATGGAGTATTTCCTCTGCAGGATCGCCTCCAGTGATCCACTCCGGACCAACAGGTTTTGTGCTTAATGCCCGCACTGCCCGTGCATGCGCACTGCATGCCAGATCTTCAAGAGCTTTTGCCACTTCCACGCACGCCTCATGATCGCCGCGCAGTGCATCAGGAATATTGCCAAATCTCTGATCTTTATTGAGATGGACAAGCGCAGTGATTGCACTGATATCACATGCAAACAACGCCTGATCGATGCATGCAAGGAGGGCTGCTGAAAATTCCTCATACTGCGTGTAGCGCTTTTCGGTCGTTGCAAAGTCGCGCAGAGCATGTACACAGGGGGCAATGGGAATCGTATACGCATCAAGAGCATCACTTCGACGTTGCGGCCTTGGCATTCCAGACTCCATGTGTACCGGAAACTTCAGCATCATCCCGTGATCATAGCACGCATAGCAAAATCTCCGGAAAATCCTGCATTGTTCCACCCAGTCAAAGAACCTACTTTTTGGCTAATTTAAGCCAAAATTAGAGTTTTTTCCGGCAATCCGTCTTTCGACCTCTGCCCCCTGCATCCACCTCATGTTTTGCTGGTGGCATGCCCCGCATCGCTTCCACCGCCGTAGCCTTCACGCTTCTCCTCGCACTCCACATTGCAACGGTGCTCGCCATCGTAGAGGAGCAACAGGAACGAAGTGCATTGCCAAATGCAAAGAATTTTTCCATACCAATACTTTCTCGTCGCTAATTTTCAATTTTTCATTCTCAATTTTCAATTTCCCTATGCCTCCCCTCTCTGTCGCCACCGCCATCGCCACGCGCGCCCATAGCGGCCAGAAGCGCGCCGACGGCAGAGACTACATCGAGCACCCGATGGCGGTTGCAAGACTTCTGATGGGTGCAAGCACGCATCTGCCGACGAGCATCTACGCAGCAGCGATGCTCCACGATGTGATGGAGGATGCGGACTACAGCTATGCAGAAATCGCCGCGCGCGTCGGAAGGTCTGCTGCAACCATGGTCCTTGGTCTCACCCGACCAGAGCGCATACAGAGGGAGTCCCGTACTGCACGGGAGGAACGCTACATCGCTCAAATGCGCATTGTGCAACCGTTTGAGCCGGGCATCGTCCTCATCAAGATCGCCGACCGATTGCATAATCTTCAAACCGCAAGCGCACTGCCAGCAACAAAGCGCAGTTCGCTTATTGCCCAGACGGAAGAAATCTATCTCCCATTTTTTGAGATGGCACGCAGGGCACTTCCCATGGAACTCCGGTCGGCCTGTGCACTGCTCCTGCAGCAACTGTATTCAACGCTGGAGCACGCGAAGAATCCCCTGCCGGAAATAAGAGAAATAAGGGATTAAAGAGAAGTAAGCGATAAAGGCGAATACAGTGAAATCCCTTCAATCCCTTATTTCTCTTATTTCCCCGCTTTCGTACCACCATTCTTCTTTCCTGCCCCTTTCCAGATCTTATCGATATTCACACGGTAGAGATTGTTGTAGCGCTCAAGCTCATTGGGGTCGGCCATTTTGAGCACATCAAGCTCCGGTGCAAACATTTCACTGTAACGGTCACGACGGCGAATCTGCTTGCAGCTTCCGTCTTCGTGAATGAGGACGACCGGCGCGCGCTTGATAGTATTGAAGTTGTTGGCGAGCACCTGCGCATAGGCCCCTACATCCATCGCCGCAAGGATGTCTCCGTACTCCAGCTTCGGCATCATGATGCCCTTGGTGATGAGATCCCAGCAGTCACACGTGTTGCCCCCAACTGTTACTTTGTGCACGCGCGGGGAGAACATGCGTGACGCAGGAAGAATGTCGTAACGAATCTCCGTCTGCACGAGCGCATCAGGAATGAAGTTGTAGGTCGATCCATCCGCGATGATCATCCGATTGAAGTGATGGATCTCTTTGTTGGCTACGACGTGCATCAGGCCGATGCCTGCATTCAGTACGATGGATTTCCCCGGCTCGAAGATCAGCTGCACAGGCATCGTGACACCTTCGCGCTCGAGGAGCTGCTTGAAGTACTTCGGAAAGGACTTCAGATCCTCGATGGGAAATGCAGACTGTTCGCCGATAGCTGCGGGAAATCCCCCCCCCAGAGACAGTGTCTTAATGGGAATGTGCTTGTCTTGGCAGGAACGGATGATCTTCACAAGCACACGCGCTGCGGCCCGCAGTGTCCATGGACTGGAGATATACCCACCCATGAAGTGAAATCCGCGGAAATCCACAAATGGACTGGTTGCGGCGATCTCCACGGCCTCAAGAACCTGCTTTAAGGGGATGCCGTACTTGTTACCCTTCGTCGAGTAATTGCGAATATCGATCATGGGGTTTACGCGGATCACCGTACGTACCTGTGTCCTGAGCTTTTTGGCTGTTGCTGCAATGTGCTCCAGATCTTCGACGCTGTCCGCGGTAATGCTCTGGACGCCGACCTTTGTTGCAAAGTGCAGATCCTGATCGGTCTTGTAGAGATTGGTATACGAAAGCTGACGGGGTTTGAAGTCCGCGAGAAGACCCAGAATGATCTCGCCCACGCTCGAGCAATCCAGCTCGAATCCTTCCTCGCGAGCCATACGAAGGATCTGGAGATTACTGTTGCACTTCACGGCGTACTGCAGCTTTATCTGCTGACCGAAGACCTTTTTAAAACGCTGGAAGTTCCGGCGGATCTCCTTCTCTACCATCACATAAACGGGTGTCCCAAATTTCTTGACGATACGATCCACCGGCACTCCCTCGATCGTCATATACCCTCTGTGATCCACAGACAGGAAATTACGCCATCGCTCGCGGATGTAGCGGTTCTCCGCGTGCTTGCGCCGTCGGGAGAATTGGGGAACATTGGAGTGTTCCACCGGTGATGCGTTCATCGCGTACGCTTTCGCATAGGAAACAGCGCGGAGTCTACGACAGTTGACTGCGAATGCAACAATTTTCTCGGGTGGTATTTTGTGGAATGGAAGCACTTTAAGAAAAACAAGGGGTGCCCGGTCGCCTTGGGAAAGTGCCGTCACGCATACATCTTTAATGCGCATTACGAAAAATGCCCGGTCGCGTTGGGAAAGTGCCGTCATGCATCCAGTGAGCAGTGCGTAGAAAAGCACATGTCTGACGAGTGAGCCTCAGCGAGCGAGGAGTTTTGTGCTTTTCAGCACTGCGAGCTGTGATGCATAGGCACTTTCCCACAGCGACGACGTGCTTTCTTTTCTCCACTTTCTTTGCACGAGCAAAGAAAGTGGAAACCCCGAAAAGATGCCTCAATCTACTGAAGGAAGATTAAAAAATACTCGACAATAATTTCTGGCATTCACCGACCCCCCTCCCTACCATATAATCATGAGCGAACACCGCAACGTCACCCTCGGCCTTCTACAGATGACCATGGAGGATTCCGCCGAAGCCAATCTCACCAAAGCGCTGACAATGGTCCGCGAAGCGGCATCCAAAGGAGCAAAGATCATCGCGCTTCCGGAGCTTTTTATGGGACCGTACTTCTGCATCGACGAAAAGAATACTGCGGCGTTTGATCGCGCGGAAAGTATCCCAGGAAAGTCTACGGAAATTCTTGGTGCACTAGCCGCCGAATGCAAGATCGTCCTCGTCGGAGGATCGATCTACGAGATAGAGGGGAAGACACGCTACAACACCTCCTGCATCTTCGGACCTGATGGCGCTGTTATCGGTCGCTACCGCAAGCTCCACATCCCCCACGATCCGGGATTTTACGAGCAGAACTACTTCGGCAGCGGCAATGCAGCTCCTGAAGTGCACTCTACGCCCTACGGCGATATCGCCGTCGGCATCTGCTACGACCAATGGTTTCCCGAGTTTGCCCGTATGGCTGCCCTAAAGGGTGCAGAGCTGATCATCTACCCCACAGCTATCGGCAACGCGGAGGTGGAGCCCGTAGACCCCGCAATCCCCGAGGACTGGGAAGGGATGTGGCGCGCCGCACAGGTGGGCCACGCAGCCAGTAATTGCATCTACATCGCGGCATGCAACCGTGTTGGAAACGAAGCCTCTACGCACTTCTTCGGCGGATCGTTTGTCGCAGACCCAAATGCCCGCCTTCTTGCCCGCGGAGACGATACAGAGAAAATCCTTCTCGCAGACATCGACCTCAGTTACCCGAAAAAGATGCAGGCATCATGGAGATTTCTCTTGGAGCGCAGGCCGGATATGTATGGAGAGCTGACGAAGGGGAAATAGAATGATAGAACCCCGCAGGTGAGGACACCTGCTGCTGAGGTGGATGTTTTTATGCAACCAGCAGCACCCGTCCCCGGGTGCGGCAATACGATTAGGTAAACCAAACTCCACAGACACCGCCACCAATCTCTTTCCTCGTATTAATCCTTCCCCTCCCGTTCTCTCTACCCAAAGAACGAATCTTTCTGCTGTACGAACATGAAAATGCTGCGCGGAAATTTTCCAGTACTCGTAGGCCACTGCTCTCACATCTCTTCCTCCGCTGCACTGATGCCGAATCTTTCCCCCTTCCCCAACTTTTATGGCACGCAGACACACGGCACTATCGCCCATCGCAGCGGACATCGAACTGCTGGAACCAAGACAGCTCCTTTCTGGATCAACACTGGAGACGGAACATATCGACGCCCTACAAAGTGATACATCCTCACTGCTACAGCTACTGTCCGGCTCGCTGCCAGTTGCACCGGTATGGGATGGACATTTTGATGATCTCACCGAAACCGAAGCTACTCTCCAAGAGATATCTGCACTGACGAAATATACAGAACAGATAACAAATGCCCTGAGCCAGATCGAGGATATGGACGTTGCGACGCGACAGGAATTAGAAATTCAACTCTTGGAAGTGATGCATGCAATGGAAAGCGCAATCGATACGACGACATCTCTCGAAGATGCAATGCGATCATCCATCCATAATCTTCTGACACAGGACACAGCATCCGTAGATCTCACAGCACTATCACTGACGGAAGGACATCGCATGGCTATCGGCACAGTTCCCCTCCATGATCCTGCAAAAGGCGATATCACCATTGTTGTTCCCCGTGGAAAATCTTCTACAGCGTCCCTACAGGAAGAAACACGATGGACGCAGCCGCCGACACTGGTGACCAATCCGGATCACGGATTTGCAACATCACAAAGCACCATCCCTTCCTCCGTCATTGACTGGAGAACGAAAAAAATCGAATCCTTCGGCATGACATCCGTCGATGCGAACGGAAACATGGTAGGAGGTGTTGTGTCGAATGCTGGATTCAGCATGCCTGTCGTCCACAATCTCACGACAGGAGCGGTGCGCGGACTTGGAGGTCAGTTTCGGGGAAGTGCGGATATCACCATCAGCGCCGACGGATCACGGGCGGCATCCTCAACCTACGGGACAGGAAGGAATGGCACCATGCGCGTCTGGGACACCGCAACCGGCGCACAGATCGGCGAAACGGAGCGACCAGAGTACGTCAGTCAAATGGCCTTTCGCCCGGGAAGCACCCCTGATCTCTTCTACACCACCGATTACGGTCACTATGTGTCATGGAATAAAGTAAACGGCGATGGTGGTCGCATCTTTGAGGAAGTCTGGCCGCGATTCGCTGTGAGCGAATCTGTTGCGGCTGCGCCGCGCATTGTGAATCTTGGTAGCGGACGCTTCGGACCGGGAGATACGGTGGAACTCTATGACCTCATGCAAGAACGGAAATTACCCGCACTTGCTACGGGGGCTTCTGTGCGCGATCTGGCGATCAGTCCCGACGGAACGGTTCTTCTGACGTGGGATAGAGGAGGCATCGTGCATATGTGGAATATTGCAACCCAACAAAAGATCGCCACCATTACCCCGACCGCAGGAACGCGCGATGCGCGCGCGCAGTTCGGCAATAACGGTTCGCTGATCATCATTACGGACAACACAGGAAAACTACGTGAATTCTCCGTAGACAATCTTCGTAACGGCAATACCGAACCGCTGGTGCAGCGCACCTATGACACGCGCGACTCTATCCTCACCCACCCTAGTGCTCCGGGGTACATCGCCAGTCGCACGAGCAACGGATCCGTATCCCTCCGCGCATCGGGGCTCCCTGCAATCGTCACCAACGGCGAACAGGTGCCCGCAATAGAAGGAAAGGGTGACGGCACTGTCTGGCTCGATTTCTCCTCGGTGAACCACCTTGTTACACAGGGGCAGTTCCGCATCACGGGGGCTCCCGCAGGCACACAGTTTACGGTGACGTCTTTTATGGGGACGCAACGACTCGCGTCACAATCGGCAAGCGCAGGCGACTTGGTCTCTGTGTCCAACGCCGAGGGCATCTCTACTGTTGCTGTGCAGGGCGTAGGGTGGAACGGCCCCATCGCCCTCGCACAAATGGATGTCTCTACGCTGGGCAGCGCACCCGCCGCAGATAGCAAAGCACTCGGGCTCCTTTCCAACGATCTCTTCGCCAAAACCTGGGCAGATACCGACGAGGTCTGGGGCGACAAATGGCTCGACTACCGTTCACAGATGGCAGCCATCGAAGGAGATCCGCAGCAGTTCACTCTGGTACGCGCCGTAGGTGGAAAACTCCCCGGATTCATCTACCACACCAATGTCCAGCATGACCGGAGAGGAAATGTGAAATCTCTCGCACGCTCAGCCCTTCCACAAGAAGCCTTCATTCGCTTGGACGACAGCAGTGCCATCTTGCTTCCGGGTCGCCCTACTGCCCTCTATGCCAATGTCGGCGACGGCACCATCGTCGGTACACGTGACGGCCAAAACGGCGGCATCATTCTCCAAAAGCAGCAATCGGCAAATATCCTCGACCTTGTTCCTGCAGAGGGCATGGATGTGCGCGTCGACTGGATCGATACCGTGAGTGCAGGAGATGGCACGCGCGAAGGGTTTTTCCGAGAAGCCCTGACGCCAGGAACCGTGAGTCACCCCTCTCCCGAGGGGGGCGCCATCGAGACCACGATGCGCGTACAAAACTCCGGAAGATCGGGTGGTGCCATCCGAGCGGAGGTCTATGTCTCATCTGATACATCCCCCAATCACGTTCTGCAAAAGACCATTGAGGGAAGTATCGGCGCATCGGATGTCCTTACTCTTCGCTTCCGCGCGGATGTTCCCGCACGTGACCGCTCAGCCTATGCCTACGTAAAGATCATAGGACCGGACGGTACGGTGCTTGCAGAGGAAGGTGCAGGACATGTGGGGAGAAATCCGGAGAAGAGATCGGACGCGGACATTCAGGATATCCGTGACGACATCGCTGCAGCCCAGTCCGAGGCGTACAAAAATACTGTGCAGTACTGGGTCGATATGGCACGCAGTAGTCCTGTCTATGCAACAGCAGTCAAAGAAGGACTCAAGGAAACGCTCTCGGCAATGGGCAATACCATCGGAACAACAAAGACGTATGTACAGAATGCGCGATATCAGGTCGAGTCTGCGCTACGCAGTGCCATCTACGAAGCAAGCGCCGGCACCAATGGAGAGGTCCTCGCTTATAACGGCATCATGCGCCCGCTGCAGATCCCAAACGGCGAGAAGATCGACACGGAAACCCTGCATGTGCCTGCAGAGGGAAGTGAGACGCTCCGCTTCACACTCGACCGCACAGTCATGGCGAACTTCTGGGTCCAGAGCTTTCCGGGAAGAGCATTGTCACTCACGATCTCCGGAGGCACGCTTCCAGCCGGCGGTTACACTTCGAATCATGGTCTCTCGAGCGCCGACTCGGTAAGTCTGCAGCTCACACCCGGTACCTACGACATCACCGTACAAGATAGGACCAACTACGACGTCATGCCCCATGGCAATGACCTGAAGTCACGACCACTCGATCTCCCGCTCCACATGGATGTACGAGAGTGGAATACACGGCAGGTCATGGGGAAAGTGAGTCTGGAGGGGGAAAGTGCAGCAAAGGATGTGAGTTTGAGGGTGGCGGAGTTTGAGAAGGATGCAAATGGAAACTGGATAAGAATTACCAATTTTGAAGGTGATGATATTGGGAAAAAACAAGTCAATGCCCTAGATCCCTCAAAGCCCGTGTGGGTGGTGGCGCATGGGAGAGAAGACAATGAAGGAAGCGGCAAGATGGAACAGCTTACACGTGAATTGGGTGCCTCCGGATACCAAGTCCTCACAGTGGACTGGTCTGGCGCCAGCGACAATTTCCCGCAAGTCGCAGGACTGCAAGGAGAACAATGGATCGAACCCACTGCCGCAAAGGTCTTTGAGATGCTGCGATCCATGGGAATCTCGGGGGAAAAGATCTCCTTCGGCGTACACAGCTGGGCGACATTTCTCTCTTACGAAGTTGCCGAGCGTTACAAAAAGGAAAATGGATTCGGCGTACAGGCTATCGTTGCACTTGATCCAGCAAAGGATCCCACGCTGAATATTGGCTATGACGCCCGACAAGTGGATTTCAGTAAAGTGAGCAATACATCGTGGGGATTTCATAGTAGCTACTGGGGATCTGTTCCCCGAACGCTCACCGGAGGCAGGGCGCTAGAAATCCGATCATCGGATGAGTTGAGTACAACGGACAAGCATGGCCTTGTAGTAACAACATTTGCCAATCTTATTCGCATGCAAAGGCAAGACCCTCACAATGATCTTGCTTCAAAGTTCCGACTATCCGAACTAAGCGCACCACAAACAGGAGCACAGTGTGACGAGATCTTTGAAGGGTGGCTCTGGGTCAACTCTACGGCAAAAACTGATCAAAATGGTGATCGCTACATAGATGCCATGCCCACAGTGTTTACGGAAACAAACCCCGATGATGGTATCCCCGATATGTACCGCAGCGCTCTTCTCCGTAATAGTGTGCAGTGACCTTCAGCATATGCGAAAAATCCTTCTAATCATCGGCGCAGTAGCGTTTGCACCAGTGGTGTACTGGATGGGCGCATATACATTCCTGATGATCATCGGGTACCACCCCGATGCCATCGGCATAGAACTCGCCCCACTCCTAGTCGAACGTGGAAAAGGCGTCGAAGAATGCACGCAGATCATTCATCCGATTCCCCATCCCTTTTCTCCGTCAGCACGGGAACAGCAGGCAAGTTGCATCCATAGATATGCAAGTCTTAAGAAAGACCCCTCTGCCTGCAATCTTCTTATGCCAAGTGATTACGGATGGAGTTGTTTGGGGGCAGCAGAGGAACCCAATCAACGTTGGTGCTGGTTTGATTTTGGAAAAGATCCAGCAATTGTTGGCCGTGGTGCAATCTCTATTGCGATGACCGAGTGTAAGAATAACCCCTATAGCATGCGTGATAACAGATGCTGTGAACTTGCCACGGCTCTGTACATTAATCATGAACAACATTGCAAAGCTTTTGAACAAGGCCCCCAGCAGTTGCATGACCAATGCCTGGAATTACTTGCGAATCGTGAAAGGAATATGAACTATTGCTCTTTTATCACCAGTGCAAATGTGAAGGCCGCATGTGAAGTCTCTAGTAGAGCCCTAGAAGCAGATGGGACTGATACAGTAGAAAAGAAATGACATCCCTTTCCCCCTCTGCCACACTCCCTCGCAATGGAATCTCCCGATGCATCACCGTTTACTCCCAAGTCCCCTGCGGCCCTTGGGTACCGCATGCCTGCAGAGTGGGAGGGGCACGCCGGCACATGGCTAAGCTGGCCCTATAACAAAGAGACATGGGAGGGGCACTTGGAGGGCGCGGAAGAAGCATTCGTTCAGATGATCTCGGCGCTTACACCACACGAGACCGTGCACCTCGCAGTCCCCAATGCCGAAGTGGAGGCGCGCGCGATGAAGGCACTCAAAGAAAAGCGTGATAATTTGGTGCTCCACTGCATAGAAACCGGCGATGTGTGGTTTCGCGACTATGGCCCGACATTTCTTGTACGCGAACAGAACGGCAAGAAAGATACGGCATATGCAAAGTGGACCTACAACGCCTACGGCAACAAGTACGCAGACCTCCTCATTGGCAATGAAGCGCCGGACAAGATGCCGCTGCAAAACGCCAAGCGCTTCGATGCCGGCATCGTTCTCGAAGGAGGCTCTATCGACGTCAATGGTAGCGGCTCAGTGCTCACAACCGAAAGCTGCCTTCTGAGTCCCGACCGCAATCCAAACCTTACGAAAGCGGACATCGAGCAGAAGCTCCGCGACTACCTCGGCGTCACCAATGTCCTCTGGCTCAAAGAGGGCATCGCCGGAGACGATACGACGGGACACATCGACGACATCACGCGGTTTACCGGAAAAAGTAGGGTTGTCACCGTCGTGGAAGATGATCCGCAGGACGAAAACTATGCACCGCTCCAGGAAAACCTTCAGCGCCTAAAGACCATGCGGGACGAAGACGGCACCCCTCTTAGCGTGATCTCCCTCCCTATGCCCCAAGCATTCATGGTGGATGGCCGCCGTATGGCCGCCAGCTACGCCAACTTCTATGTCGCCAATGGCGTTGTTCTCGTGCCTATATATAAGCAAAATGCTGATTTGGAGGCTCTAAAGATATTTCAATCATGCTTTCCAGACCGTAAAGTCATAGGAATCGACTGTAGAGAGCTAATTTGGGGTTATGGGTCGGTGCATTGTGTTTCGCAACAATTTAATGTTAATAAAGAAATTTGACTTATATATAAATTATTAGATAAAATATTGAATCTGTGTGGCTCACTATTGCACTATTATCGGCAATTTTTTTTGGAATTGTGCATGTAATGGACTCGTACTGTGTCGATCATGTATTGGAAAAACCATTTATTGGAATGATAACAAGTGCAATTGCTTCTTCTGTTGTTTTTCTTGCAATTCCATTCACGCTACCGATTTTAGTACCAATTCAGATGCCTTCTATAAAAATAATTGTTTTTTGCCTATCTGCCGGAGCCCTAATCCAAATAAATCAGGCATTATATTTTAAAGCATTATCTTACAGTGAAGCGGGAACTGTGGCGGGCTATTGGAATATGGTTCCAGCATTTCTTCCAATTGTAAGTTTTTTTTACTTTGGTGAAGTTTTAGAAGATTCCAATTATATCGGATTGTATCTAATAGTAATGGCATCTGTTGGCCTCTGTTTATTAGACAATAAAACTAAAGGGAGCTTTGTAGCATTTTTACTAATATTATTCGGTACCTCACTGCAAATCACAGCACTGTTGCTAATGAAAATTATATTTGATGAAATACAGTATTTTGTTGGGTTTATTTTAATAACTACAGGCATGATTCTTATGGGTTTATCACCCCTAATGCTACAAAATTTTCGCAGAGTGTTTGTCTCAAATCTGACAAAACTTGCTCCAGCCATGCACCTGTTTATTATAGTCGAAATTGTAAATCTTCTTGCTTATGGCTTCCTCGAGAAAGCAATTCATATTGGCGGGAACCCTTCTCTTGTAGCTGCAATCGATGCAACCACATCTGGATTCACATTTATATTTTCAATATTCTTCTTTTTTGTAAGCAAAAAATTCGGTGATATAAGGTCTCAGGAAAACTTAGGTCTTAAATTCATTAATGTGGGTGTTATGGTCATGGGAGTGTTAATGGTTTCTTGACCATCATCACAAGGGCAAAATAACAGTAAAAATTGTTCCTTCGCCTTCCTGACTCTCAAACGATATCGTGCCACCCTGTGCCTCTGTGGCACCCTTCACCACGAAAAGACCAAACCCATTTCCATCCACGCTGCGTACATTGCTTGCACGGAAGAGTTTACCGAAGATCTTGTCCTGATCCTGCTTGGGGATACCGCACCCCGTATCACTCACACTGATCTTAAGTTCTTTGCCGGCCAACGAGACATCTAGCTTCACTTTGCCTCCCTCCGGCGTGTACTTGATGGCATTACTCATAAGGTTTTCGACAATCATGTGCATCAGGCGCTTATCCAGTGATGCAGTACCAATATCCGCAGGAATGGATGCAGACAGCTTTGCTTTATGCTCCTGTGCCTTCGCCTCCATCACTGTAAGGATCTCACCGAAGAATGCCTTCATATCCAGATCTGTACGGTCCACTTTCATACGACCTAGCTGGATGCGCGATACATCGAGAATCATGGATGCAAGATCCGCAAGATGCCTCGCCACCTCCTGCAGCTTTCCGAAGAAAGATTTTTGTTCCGCATTGAATTCTCCAAAGTCACCATCCAGAAGCATTTCGAAGTCCCACTTCAGAGCAGAGATTGGAGTAGCAAGCTGATGACTGACGATACCGAGAAGTTCGTCTTTTTGGCGGTCAAGATCTTTAAGTAATTCAACCTGAGCCCCCCAGAGTCGGACAAGGATGACTGTCAATGTCGCCAGAAGTGATAATAGAAAAATTATAAATACACCAAAGGGAATAAAGGTAGCCATTACCAACCTACGGTAATTCGATATCTCTACATCAATTCCCAGCAACGCATCATTTGTACCGTCTATAGACGGCAATGGACTATATGCAGTCATTAATGTGCCCCACATTGTTTCGTAAAACACAGGATCTACAACTGGCGTCTCAAATGCCTCTCCAGTTGTTATCAAATCAATTTCAGAGACATCATATTCAGAACCAGGAAAACCTTCATCCGTTACTTCATCCTCATTGAAATTCAGATTTGGCTGTAAAGCAATTACATCTGCATCTGCAACAAAGGTGACCAAACTTGGATCATCTGTTTTTTTGTAGATATAAATGAAAGTTATATCTGGATTTGCCCTTTTAATAGCCATTAATTTCATAATAACAATTCTATATTCTTCTGTTTTTAAACTCTCTTCAGGCCCAATTTTCAATAAATAGGATATTTCTTCGGGGGTTATATTGAGCGAAGCAGTTGCAACAATTGCCTTAAGACGTTCATATAGTCTTTCGCTAAGCAAATTTTCAGTAAACTTATATAGAAAAACTGCAAACACAGTTGATAGAACCGCACACAAAATCACTAGAGAATAGCTTACTTTTTTTGTCCACTTCGGATTAGATATAAAAGCCTTTAGTTTCTGTCCGATAAGCATCTTGCTATTATACAGCATTTAGCAATTTTCTACTACATAGTAATTTATATTCACATTAAACATAATATAACATATTTTTATGAAGACTCATTCCTTCCTGTCAAAAAAATGTGTTGTAAAAAAGAGTATGCTCGCAGGCATAGGTGTGTTTGCAAGAAAAAGAATTTTAAAAAATGAACTAGTGGCAGTTTGGGGTGGCATTGTCTACACAACAAAAGAGGTTGAAAAACTAGCTAGGAAATTCCCTATTTTTAACCAGAGTCCAGTTTCAGTATTTGATGGATTTTATATAGGGCCATTAAACAATAAGCGTTTAGACGATGCCGAACGATTCAATCACAACTGCGATCCCAATGTAGGAATTAAGGGGCAAATTATAGTGCTTGCACGACGGAACATAGAGCCAGGCGAAGAAATTTGTTTTGATTATGATACAACAGAAATTTCTTCTGTACCATTCCGCTGTAGATGCGGAGCAAAAAAATGCAGAAAAATTATTGACGGAACCGCATGGAAAAATCCTAAATTTGTTTCAGAAAATAAAAAATATTTATCATGGTATTTACAAGAAAAGCTATCACTCAAATCTTGATGAACCGAGAAAATGAAAAAATATTTTGAGCTAGTAATCGAAGCACCGACAGAATCACCAGAAAAATTATACCTAATATGGTCGGGGTTACTATCTTATTGGTCATAATTGATACATCAGCCTCCAAGAAATCAATTCCAAGAACAGCAACAGACCTACCATTTATATGTAGAATTGGAGCAACTCCAGAAATCCAAACACCCCATGGATCTGCAACACCTTTTTTGTCAGCTGACGGTTCTATAAGAGCATTTCTCATCGACGAAAGTTGTGGCTCTTCATCCAACCACACATGTCCTGGGGCTACCTGATCATTAAAGTAACCATCGCCATTGAGATCAATAAATGGGTGGAGAGGATACGAATCCGCATCCGCAACAAATTCCCAATAATATGGACTTTGGGTCGGCCGCATAATGTACGCGTACTTCACATTCGAGTTCTGCTCTCGGATATCGTTCAGCGCTTCTACAACCTTCTTATATGCCGGCTTTGAAGCATCCCTATACGTACGCAATTGCTCAAGCTCACCAGCATCAAACTGCAGAGATGCTGTCGCTGCAATGCTCATTGCCTTTTCACGCAGGCGCTCCAGATTGAGATGGTAGGTATACCGGTACATCCCCCACGTCATTCCCGCCGACAAAGCAGCACAGATTACAAATGCTGCGATGCTCTTCCTACTTAAGAAAAACTCTCTGGTTGCAGAAACCATCTTTGTCCGCACTTCTACCTCTCTGGCAATCGGCTCCGGAATCAAGGAAACCGCACCACCACTTTGCACCTTTTTCACCACTTCCTGCTTCCACATCGCTTCAAACATCACTTTCTCCATCTGCGCCATTTCTTTGCTGCGGATCAGAAAGGCCTTCTGCTCTGCATGATTGAATGTCCCGACCCAATCCCCTGCAATAACTTTTTCCGTATTGAACGCATAGACATCCTCAGGCACCAGAAGTGTCTGGCGGTACTCAAAGGGATCCCGACTCTGGTAGCGCCTTCCAAGTGGCGTGTCGTGAGCGATCACGCGGGTGATGACCTTTTGGCGATGACGGAGCCGGAAGAACTGGACGAAGAAGTCGCGGAGCGGGTCTTCCACTTCCGTGTGGCGCACAGGAAGAAAGTGCAACATCGTACCCACGCACTCCTCCAGAAGCTTCATGTAGGCCTTCTGCAGGCCATCAGGACCGTCGTAATGCTGGATATCCGCACGACTGACATCAACGGAAAGAGAGGCCATGAATGCCTCAAGATCCTTCTCCCTGCGCTCGGACAGCGCCTGCTTCACTCTTCTGTCTTCACGCACCCACTCCACGATCGCCTCAGAAGAAGAGAGCTTAAGCTTCGGCGTGTCATTGATCACCCCCCGCATAAGGATGCCCTTACTCACGAGCTTCTTGCTCGCAGAGTCCAGCACGCCCGTGCTCTTCCCTGTCTTTGCCGCGAGTTCCCGTAGCGTCATCGCGCCGCCTTCGAGGAGCTGCTTTAAGATGAGAATCTCCGTGCCGGAAAATCCGGACTCAGAGAGATACTGCTCGATGGATACGGGCAAAGATGTCACGGCAACTCCCTATGCTACGCGATTCTTTACATAAATCAAGAAGATGCTGTATTGATAATAATGGTTTGCGGTTTTGCATAAGAATTCTGATTGCAATCGACTATTTGGAGTGTTCTATGGGGAGATGGAACAGTACTCTGCTACATCTCCTTTCGATAATCCTCCTCCCCCTAGCCCCCTTCTCCACAGGAGAAGGGGGAACACTTTCGAAAGAGAAAACCGAACAATCTTTTTTTCAGCAGAGCTCCCCTTCCTCCCGTGGAGGAAGGGGGCTAGGGGAAGG
>CALRCM010000015.1 GCA_943354555.1 Candidatus Peribacteria bacterium
TCAGTCCTCCAAATGTACTCGGAGTAGCGACCCGGCCTTTGCCATTGTGCTTCTCATACAATCGACCGAGTTCATAGATGATGCCTTCAAGCATATGTGTCCGTTGTATGGAATGACCGATTGTTCGTCAATATGGTCATGATGGCATCCCTCGCATTGTTCTTATTTTTTACAACAGTAATTATCTCCCTGAAAGCTGTGGATGCCCATTGGGTCGATGCTTGATGTTTCGAGTTCAACTTCCAAACCGTCGAGATTATCGTCGCGAGCGTTCGTCGCTTTTGGAAAAGACGGTCCATGTGCGTAAGATCCGCATCCAGTCGCTGTAGACCGCGCTCTTTTTATCCGCACATTCATAGAGCAGTCTGTAGACATAACGCGTTCCTATAGCGAGCATTCCCTCAGCTTCGCAGTTCTCGCCGCGCTCGCGGTATCGCCGGTAACTCACGCCGCCGGTGCTCCATGTCTCGAGCGTTTTCAGTGTGGAGGTATTGCGGAATTCCTCCATCATTTTTTTCGCTGCATCTGGAGCATAGAGATCCAGAGTAAAATCCCGTTCGATGCAGGTGCCAAAGCCTATGCACTCCTGTTGCTTGCCGACAGTGATGTGCTTGAGAGACGGGGAACGGGGAAACAGGCTGTCTACGGCTCCGCGATCGACAATGTGCGGAGTCTGCCAGCTTCCGCGCATCGGGAGCGACATGCCGAATTTCTCCCATGGTTTCCATTTTTCCGTATCGGTGAGATGTGATGCGAGCTGGTATTCGGTTACTCGGAGCTGTGCAGTTTTGGAGCGGTGACGCAATCGGTGGATCATCGTCAGCACTTCACCGCGCAGCACAGGGTACTCGGGCCCGCGCACGGAGACGGGGATCACTTTTGCGGCACTTAGGGGCGTGGCGTAGGGGAGAAGCATCTTCCAGTCATCGGGCTCGAGTACGGGGATTGCTACTCGGGAGAGGTTGAAGGCAAGTGTGAGTGAGCGTGCGGCTTCCGCGAAGGTCACGCCTTCTTCCGGTAGAAACGTGTCATCGCCGAATCCGCCGAAGATATTTTTCTTTTGGAGTGCGCAGAGCATGTCACCGTAGTAGTCGCTGTAATCGGCATCGCTGAGCTTCCATGATGCACCGGCATAGTTCGTGGTGCTCTTCGTGCAATCCCGTATCTCCGCAGGTGTAAGCACGGCTCGCCCGAGCATGTGGGCAAATTCCGCTCTGGAGATCGCAAACTCCGGTTCGAATACTCTTTCGCTATTGAGCCGTACATAACTTCCTTTGAGACCTTCGAGGATAGCCGGAGCGAGGGGGTGAGAGTCGGGGATGTCGGAAAACGCCGTGGCGAATGCACCACTTGGCGCAATCGTTGATGCAAGAAACATCATGATCGATAACCGGCGTTTTAATTGAGAATGAAGAATGAAGAATGAAGAATGAATAAAGCTATTGTCTGCGCTTCATTCTCTATTTTCAACTTGCCTCGTGAAGTAAGGACTCTTAGTCGAATTCTTCATTCTTCATTCTTAATTTACAGAGTAGCTTTCACTATACTTCGCATATCATTCCCTCTTTTCCTATGGACAACCCTGAAGTACAAAAGAAATGTGAAGAATTTCTCCGGAGCCTCGGCGTTCCCGGCTTTATCATCTTCGGATGGAAGAAGGGGGCAGATGAAGAGGGGAAGAAGATGGAATTTGGTGTGGTCTCTTCGTATCACCAGATGCCGAAAGACGCCGCGCTCAAAGGGATGACGTGGGCGTTGCAGGATTTTGTGCAGAGGTCGTTTTGATCTGCATCAGTCTTCACTCCCGCCTTCTCAGGAAAAAACTTTTTATGCCGATAGCTAGGCGGCGAACGAGGCTCGGGCGGGGTTCATCGGGCGGAGACTCACAGCCCGTCCCCACAACAGAAAGATCCGTTGAGCCGCCCTCTGATGCGGGGCGGAGCCTCCATCTGCTCAGTATGCAACGAGCTACACAGCCTTCATACGGACAATGATATCCAGACGGTAGCGGAGAGAGAGCAGGTACATCAGGGATCTCTGCAGAAGGCGGAGCGTCTTCGCCGAAAATGAAGTCACGGATGACACTGTTGAAGGTGGAAGGAGCTGCGGGTGAGATAGCTTCACCTGCTGATACCCCACTAGGTGTACTGCTCCCCAAACAATCAGAGGGCAATGCCGCTCTTCCAGGGTGATCTTTTTCACAAATAACAAATGAGGAATCGTTTGTTGTATTTACACACATACCAGCAGAACAGTTTCCATGAGCTTCCAGACAATGACGAGCGGATTCGTACCACTTGCAAGCTAACTTCACAGGACAATCCTTACCTTCAGTACACGGTTGGCCGTTTCCAGGGCCTCCGCAACAGAGCGTCATATGATTGGGCCAGTTACCAGCACAGTGAGCACCATCAGGAGCATAGTTAATAGAGGGATTGCAGCAATCCTTACAAGCTCCAACATCACCAACGCATTTACCCGGCCCTCCTTTTGGTAGTGGAAATCTGCTACGAGGGCACTCTGCATCGCTCGTGCATTCCCCTGAGCATTCATCTCCTCCGTCATCACCTCCCGCTGCTCCCCCTGCTGCTCCCCCTGCTGCTCCCCCTGCTGCACCTCCCGCTGCTCCCCCTGCTGCTCCCCCTGCTGCTCCCCCTGCTGCACCTCCCGCTGCTCCTCCTGCTGCTCCCCCTGCTGCTCCCCCTGCTGCACCTCCCGCTGCTCCTCCTGCTGCTCCTCCTGCTGCTCCTCCTGCTGCTCCTCCTGCTGCTCCTCCTGCTGCTCCTCCTGCTGCACCTCCCGCTGCACCTCCCGCTGCTCCTCCCGCTGCTCCACCCGCTGCACCACCAGCAGCTCCACCAGCAGCTCCACCAGCTGCACCACCAGCTGCACCACCAGCTGCACCACCCGCTGCACCACCAGCTGCACCACCCGCTGCACCACCCGCTGCACCACCCGCTGCACCACCCGCTGCTCCTCCTGCTGCTCCACCCGCTGCACCACCAGCAGCTCCACCAGCAGCTCCACCAGCAGCTCCACCAGCAGCTCCACCAGCAGCTCCACCCGCTGCACCACCAGCTGCTCCACCAGCAGCTCCACCCGCTGCACCACCCGCTGCTCCTCCTGCTGCTCCTCCTGCTGCTCCTCCCGCTGCACCTCCAGCTGCTCCACCTGCGGCTCCACCGGCTGCACCACCTGCGGCTCCACCAGCGGCTCCACCAGCGGCTCCTCCAGCGGCTCCTCCAGCTGCTCCACCAGCTGCTCCACCTGCGGCTCCACCAGCTGCTCCACCGGCTGCTCCACCAGCGGCTCCTCCAGCGGCTCCTCCAGCTGCTCCACCTGCGGCTCCACCGGCTGCACCACCTGCGGCTCCACCAGCGGCTCCTCCAGCTGCTCCACCAGCTGCTCCACCGGCTGCACCACCTGCGGCTCCACCTGCGGCTCCTCCAGCGGCTCCTCCAGCTGCTCCACCTGCGGCTCCACCCGCTGCCGCACCTCCAGCTGCACCACCAGCGGCTCCTCCAGCGGCTCCTCCAGCTGCTCCACCTGCGGCTCCACCCGCTGCCGCACCTCCAGCTGCTGCTCCACCTGCTCCAGCACCAAATCCCCCAGCGCCCAATCCTCCAGCTCCCAATCCCATTGCCGCTAGGCAACCCGGTGGAGCACAACCTGTACTTGTGAGAAAGACTCCACCAGTTAGTCCCAACATGGGGAATGTAGTGGGACCACCACTAGTGGTCGGAGAGGAACATGTACATGTCGAGAAGCCATTCGAGCCACATGTAAAGCCAGCTGGACATGTTCCACCGCATGCTGGATGTGTTGATGCCACGCAACTGACGGGTGGTGCTGAGGAAGCGGCCCCACACAAATTGGTTACGGAACTACAGATAGGAGTAGCTGGGGGGCAGCCGCAATCCGTACAGCAATTCGCTTGGGTCTCCGGAACGGTGACAGTGACCGGATTGCATCCGCCGCCAGAGCAGAAAGCAGGGAGAGGAGCACAGGTACAGATGGTGCCATTCGAGTGACAGGTTTCTCCGACAATGGCGCATGTAGCAGTAGCAGCGCATGCCGGAAATGGCGTGGCTCCACAATTAACAGGAGGTGGGGGAGTACACACACCCGCAGCGCAGGTACCTACACACGGACACTCACCGGGACAGGTCGTACAGTTCTCTGGAGGATTCTGACAGGTACCGTTGCCGTTGCAGACGGGAGGTGGGATAACCGCGCATATATGTGCATTGCAAGGGAGTTATGTACCTGGGGGGCAGCCGCAATCCTCACAGCAATTCGCTTGGGTCTCTGGACCGCCGGCAGTGACCGCATTGCATCCACCGCCCATGCAGAAAGCAGGGACATTCTGACACACACCTGCATTGCAGACTTGCCCTGCAGCACACGCTACTAGTCCTGCACAATTCCCTGAACCATCACAATTCCCATTACCGCATTCCGACGGCGTGTTGCCCGTACAGGCACAGGCCGCATTCTTGTAACAGTATTTATTACCACCCGGAAGATTACCATTATCGTCGAAAAATGTCTCACTACAAGCAGGAGCAGGAAGCCCAATGCAGTTAAAAGCATTCGTCGCAGGTTTTTGGCATTGTGTCGATGATGCTGCGATACCCAATAACTGCCTTCCACCCCCTGCTGGAAGTGCAACCGATACAGCAGCAAGAGCGGCCATCGAGCCAAGAGCCAAGATTGGGCGACTGAGATGCCCGATGGTGCTGAGACTTCTCCAGATTGACATGATTACACTGACTTATACACATTCCGTGAAGGACTAGGTATTGCGTTTGTACAGAAACGATTTGGTGTAATAGTGGCTTTACGTTTGCTTCTCTCCATGAGCGTTCGTGCTTCGCAGACAAACATCTGTCACTATATATTCCGTGTTTCATAAAAAGGTCTTCATGGAAGGTGGCATCATTTTATTCTGCCTCTGGCACATGGGTGCTGTAGCGATGACCCTTCTTCCTGAGGGCACAGGGCTCTATAGTCGCATAGCTCTGCGAGGACAGGCCATCACTGCGCCGTATATACTGAGTCTTTCCCAATGGCAGAGATGGAGCATCTTTGCGCCTGATCCTCTCCTGAGAGACTCCTTTTTTCGTATAGATCTGCAGCGCGGAGAGAACTGGGAGCCACTCGTCTCCCTCGACTACGACCATCTTCCTTGGACCGAGCGGGAGAAGGAATTGAAAATTCTCTCCAATCTGGAATCCACATGGTACGGCGTGGTTCCCTACTACCTCAGGGGATATTGTGAAACTCTCCATCTGGAGAGCGGAAGCGTGCTGAGACTCGTCTCCCGCTACCACATCCTTCCGGGGGAGCTATCGCATCTTTCGCATATGGCATTACTGCAATTGCCGACAGAGGAGATGGTTATCGGTTACAACACATGCATACCCAAATGACCCCACTTTTCGCTCCCATCGGCACTCGCATCCACCGATTCTGGTTTCGACCGGTAACGGCCAGCGGATTTGGACTCATGCGTATGGCCTTTGGGGCGACGACACTGCTCAATATGGCTATGCAGTGGCGCAATGTGCAGCGCTACTACGGACCGCACGGGATCCTCCCGCAAGAATTCGTTGGATTGGCGCTCCGTAAGGAGTGGCGGTTCTCACTGCTGGATAACATCCAAGCATGGGGAACGGATGCGCTGTACTGGCTTCTTCTTTTGACCCTTGCGCTCGTGATGATCGGATACGGGACCCGCATCATTCTTGCTGTCAGTTTGTTTCTTTTATTTTCTTTCCATGAGTATGGCATCGTCCTCCTTGATGGTGGTGATTCCCTTCTGCATATCATCGGCTTCATCCTGTTCCTTTCCCCATGCTATAAGACGTTCACCATTCATCATTTGGTAAGAAAATTACGGAAGACCCCAAAAAAAGCCGCCATCAAACGACCACCACCGGTTACCATGCCGATTTGGCCGTACCGGCTTTTGCTCTGGCAAATGGTCTGGATCTATGCGACCGCCGCCTATTATAAAATGGGTGGAGTGCTCTGGTATTCCGGCTCCGCGGTCGCTGTCGTCATGCATCATGGACTCTTCGCGCGACTCCCTGTCCCTGTCGCCGATGCACTCTCGTTTCTGAGTCCTACGATCACTTGGTTTACGGTTTTTTCCCAGCTCGCTTGGGTTCTGCTTTTGCTCTTTCCCATGCTTGCGTGGATCGGTCTTAGGATCCCCACGGGCGGGCTCAAGAGATTTCTCATTGTATGCGGCATTTTGGTGCACGGGGGAATCATGCTTACGATGGACGTAGGGACATTCTCTCTGGCGGTGTTCGTCTCCTACTGCGGACTTCTTTTAGATGAGGACTTTCTCGCGCTCCGGCGATGGCGGGAGAAAATTCGGGGCGCCTATCATACATTGCGACAGTGGTATTGATGAAATAAGAGAAAAGAGAAGAGAGAAGAGAACGTAATCAGAATCTTTGCTCTCTTCTCTTTTTAATTGCATGTAGATTTCCCCTCCGCAGTCGGGCATTCCCAAGAGCCGTCCTTGCAGCACTCTTCAGAAAAACCGTTGATGCATGTGTAGGCAAATCCCGGACATTCGCTTTCTGGGGGGGCAGAGTGAACTGAGGCGGTTTGTGGTGATCCATCCCACGTACGGATTGATTGGACTATGATCATTCCCAGAGCGATGATCAGCGCAAGACGAGAGACAATTCTTCGCATATGTAGACAGTCTACATGATTTCATACGGAGATCGTTTTGATATGTACGGATACATCATTGGGGAATAATGGACGCTGTAGAGACGTACCGTTGGTACGTCTCCTTACGGAGAAAGACGTGCGAACCGCACGTCTCTACGGATGCCATTATCCTTCGTTTTGGCCATGTGAAAGCATCACTTTCATCACCCAATTCGCTGCACCAAAAACAATCGGCACGATGATCCATCCCTGAAATCCGATGATATCCATGGTCACGAGATCAGGTTCCAAATGACCGGCGATCCACATGGTGATGCCGATGAAGACACCGTTGACGATAATAAACGTGAGAAGCGATGCGAGGATGTGCAGAGGAATCGCAATGGCATTCAGTACAGGACGCACGAGAAGATTCATCAGTGTGAGCAACGATCCGATCACGATCCATCCGGGGAGTCCTCCGGTAATGAAGATATAGCGGTCAAGATATTTTTGCATTGCCCACACGAGGGCGATGGTGAGAACCAGACGGATGGTGATGCGGAGGGGGAGGGACATTACATTTTTTGAAACCGAATCGTAATCTTTTTCCTTTCAATCTCCACATCATGTGCCTCCCCATCATTCTCCTTCCACTCCGCCCGTGTTTCTTCGGCGATGGCGACTTTGAAAGATGCTATAACGTCATCGAGGCCTGTTGCAGCGAGAGCGATGCGGTCGGTGAAGGCAAGCCCCGTATCTTTGCGGAGCTTCTGGATGGCGCGGATGAGATCGCGGGCAAATCCTTCTGCTTCTAGTGCCGGAGAAATTTTCGTATCGATGCTGACGACGATGCCACCGTCTGCAGCAACATCTGTCCCTTCCGCACCGCGATACTGGATCTGCACTTCGTCGGGTGCGAGCACTTCATCGAGGATCAGGACAGATCCGTCAGCCTGCACGGTAAATTCGCTGCGTTTTCCGGCGGCGATCACTTCCTGCACGCGCTTGCCAAGCCTTGGTCCGACTTTGCGCGCATCGACGAGGGCGATGGCTTGCGCGAGCGTTCCGGGGTCATCCACAAGCGCGATTTCTTTCACATTAAGTTCCTGACGCAGGAGTGCATGTTCTGCTTCGGAAAGTTCCGTATTACCTTTCATCCCTGCGGGCACGGCAATAGTGGCTTGTGCAAGCGGCTGGCGAGTCTTGATCTTGTTTTTGGAACGGATGGAATTTCCAAGGAACACCACATGACGGAGGAAGGTGTGCTTTGCGATCAGTGCGGATTCTTCCTGCGTAAGTTCGCGTGTTTCCGGCCAGTCCGTAAGGTGGATGCTGCCGTGTTCCTCCTCCACGAGATTGAGATAGATCGCATCGGTGATAAACGGACAGAACGGTGCCAGAAGCTGATTGAGTGTCAGAAGAACGTCATAGAGCGTCGAGAGCGCATCGTGCTGTTCGCCTTTCTCCAGATCGCCGCTTGCTTCCTCACTTTCCATAGCACCTTTCCCCGCAAACCGGCGGCGAGAGAGGCGCACGTACCAGTTGGTGAGTGCATCGATGCTGTCGCCGAGTTCCGCGCAGGTCGCCGAGAGATCATAGGCGTCCAGCTGAGTGGTCATGCGGTTACAGAGATCCTGAATCTCTGCATGGATCCAGCGGTCGAGCGGGTGCGTGCTCTTGCGCCGCGTTTCAGTCGGTTTCCATCCGGCGGCATTCGCGTACGTTACAAAGAAGCTGTAGGTGTTCCAGAGCGGGAGAATCACGCTGCGGACGGTTTCCTCGACGAGCTTTTCGGAGAAACGCAGATCCTCCCCGCGTACAGCAGGCGAACGCATGAGGGTAAAACGTACGGCATCTGCACTGTGGCGCTCGGCGACTTCCAGAGGATCCGGATAGTTTTTCAGTCGCTTACTCATTTTCTTACCGTCTTCCGCAAGCACGATGCCGTTGACTATGCAGTTGCGGAATGCCGGTTCGTCGAAGAGTGCGGTTGCAAGCACCATGAGCGTATAGAACCATCCACGCGTCTGGTCGATACCCTCGGCGATGAAGTCTGCGGGGAAGCCGGGGGGTAGAATTCCTCCATCCCCTGGCCCCTTCCTCCACGGGAGGAAGGGGGACCCCCCTCCTCCTTTGGAGGAGGGGTTGGGGGTGGAGGAAAAAGCAAACGGATAGTGCTGCTGGGCGTAGGGCATCGAGCCGCTTTCAAACCAGCAGTCGAGGACTTCGGGAATGCGCTCCATCAGGGGATGCATCGGCACGGGATACCCTTGCGCATTGACGGGTTCCATTGCTGCCGCTTCACGGAACGTGAGGTTTTGCGTTATAGCATGGAGCGCACGGATCATGCCGCCGTGGGTGACTACTAAGACGCGCTTTCCGGGGAATTCCCGCAGGATTTTCCGTCGCGCATTGTCTGCCCTGCGTAAGAATTGTGAGAGAGTTTCGGCGTTGCCGTCTGGAGTGTCCTGATGAAAGCTTTGCGTGTGGAAAGAAGGATCGATGTGCGGATGCTCTTTGAGGATTTCTGCAATTGGTCGTCCCTCCCACGATCCAGCATTTCGCTCGCGCAGTTCCAGCCATGTACCGGTTATAGAAAGCCCCAGCTCGCCGGCGATGATTTCTGCCGTTTCTTTTGCTCTCGGAAGATCCGAACAAACAATCACATCAAACTTCTCTTTTTTAAGCTTCTTCGCAGCTGCATTCGCCTGCTCCCGGCCGCGATCGGTCAGGCGGTCATCGGTCCACCCATTTCCTTTATTCGCGACATTCAATGTCGTCTCTCCGTGCCGCACCAGCGTCACCTCCACGCTCTGTCCTTGTACTTCAGCTCCCGGCCATGCGATCGCATCCACTGTCTCGCGGTGGAGATCCAGTGTGGCCTCATGATCATGATCCCACAACGTAGACTCGGGACTTGCGAAATCGGGGTACGGCTGGTGGCTGAGCTTTACCGGATCTTCTCGCGTGAAAAATGCGCGCATGTTCACGAGTGGATCGGCATGCGTGACGATCACCACATGTTCGGAGCGGTGACGGGGAAGAATCTCCCGGAGAAAACCACTTACTCTCTCTTGTACCGATGCCCATTTTTCCATGCCGTCGAGGTGATAGATACTTTCCGGGCGGCCTGACTCGATCTTGTGTGCGCGGCGGGCTTTTATAAACGAAAGATCGGTGAAGTCGACGGTCTTGCCTTCGTACTCTCCGAAGGAGACTTCGCGCAGGCGTTCATCAACAATAACTTTCGCGCCCGTTTCTTTGGCGACGATCTCCGCAGTCTCGCGGGTGCGGGCGAGAGGGGAGCAGTAGATGACTGACGGCAATTGAAAATTGAAAATTGAAAATTGAAAATTCGTGAGGAATTCAGCGGCGACCTTGGCTTGTTCCTTGCCACGCTTCGTCAGTGAAGTCCCGGGGAGATTTCCCTGGTAGATCGGAATCGTATTTCCTTCACTCTCCGCATGGCGCAGGACCGTGATTTTGGTAAACCGGATGAGGTTTTTTGCCATGAGTTCATCCTGTGAACCGATGACTTCGATGTTTTCCGGTAATTTTCCATTTTCAATTTTCAATTTTCCATTCCCTTCCTGTCTCCAGATCGGCAGCGGTGTTCCCCAGTACCGATTGCGTGATATCGCCCAGTCGCGGGCGTTTTCGAGCCAATTCCCGAAGCGTTTCGTACGCACGTGGTCGGGCATCCAGCGTGTCTTTTCGTTGTTTGCGAGAAGCCTTTCTTTCAGTTGCTCTACGGCGACGAACCACGAGCTCGTGCTGAACGGCAGCAGTGGTGTTTCACATCGCCAGCAGTGCGGGTAGCTGTGATTGATCGTGAATGCACTGAATGCGCGGTCTGTTTTTTTAAGTACCTCGATCACCTTCTTATCCGTTGCCATAGGGTCCTCCCCCTCCGGCTTGGCATTCAGCCCGAAGAAATCCGTGACTGCGGGAATGAAATTTCCGTCGATGCCGATGTGCGCAAGAACATCAACTTTTTCACTGCGTGCTACAGCAGAGCTGTCTTCGCCGGTACATGACGTGAGGTGCACGATGCCTGTGCCTTCTTCGTCACTGACGGCAACGGCCTTGTTTTCGATCACTTGGTACACGCGCTCGCCGTACGTTTCAGGCTTTTTTGTTCCGGCAGTCGACGGGATGACCGTCTCTTCAAAGTAGGGGAAGAGGGGAACATACCGTTTGCCAATCAGTTCGCTCGCTTTCAGTGTTCGGACGATCGTGTGCTCTTTTTCTCCAAACACTTTTGCGACGAGTTTTTCTGCGAGGATGTAGGTCTTTCCGCCACTTTCCACCGCTGCATAGGTGATGTGCGGCCCTACGGCGAGCCAGAAGTTTCCGGGAAGTGACCACGGCGTTGTCGTCCATGCGAGGAGAATCGTATTTGGGTCATCTCTGAGCGGGAACGTCATAATGACGGACATGTCCGTGCGGTCGCGGTAGCCTTGCGTGACTTCAAAGTTACTCAGCGGGGTCGCACACCGTGGACAGATATGCATGGGCTTGTGGCCTTCGTAGATCAGTTTCTTTTTAAAGAGTTGGGCGAAGACCCACCAGATCGACTCCATGAAATTGGGGTTCATCGTTTTGTAGTCCCAGTCCATATCCACGAAGCGTCCCATGCGCTCGACGGTCGTGCGCCATTCTTTGGCGTAGCGCTGAACCGATCCGCGACAGTGCTCGTTGAACGTTGCGATGCCCATCTCCTCGATGTCTTTGCGGCTTTTCAGGTTCTGCTCCTTCTCGACGATATTTTCGATGGGGAGTCCGTGGCAGTCCCAACCGAATCTACGCTGCACCGCGTGCCCGCGCATTGTTTGGTAGCGGGGGATGACATCCTTAATAGTTCCCGCGAGCAGGTGGCCGTAGTGGGGGAGTCCGGTAGCGAAGGGGGGGCCGTCGTAAAATGAGAATTGAGAATTGAGAATTGAGAATTGAGAATGCATTCCATTCTTTGCACTTTGCACTTTGCTCTTTCCGCTCTCCAGTATGTCTCCATGCGTCTGCCTTCGCTGCTTCACGCTGCGTTTGAAAATATCCTCCTCTTTCCAGTACGTGAGGATGCCGTGCTCAAGAGCCGGGAAATTCTGCCGAGGGTCGACGGGGTCGAACATGTGAGCCGATATTAGCCTATTTAGAGCGAATTGCCATGTAATTGCATTATCTGAAATATAATTTATAATACATTTATGGCTGAAGAGATTTCCTATCATTTGGAGCAATTACAAGCGATGGATGCGACGAATCTTTGTGGTTTCGTGCATGAAAATTCGCATCTCGGTGATCCGCCACAATGTTCTGATTCACTGCAAAAAACCCGTTTGTGCTGTGCACATTCTGGTCAGAACATTCTCCATAATGCGATTGCAGCACTGGAATCTGAAGGTCACATACACCGCACAACCGCTGAGCTTTTGCGGCAGCGATTACGCGATCAATCTGTTCAATTATTGGCATTGGATATGTGCGCTGCCAGAGAATACAGTTTGCGCTGGGAAGTAAATGGAAGCCCACAATCATTTCCTGATGATCATGAGATTGTTCGTGATCAACATGATGTTGTCGGCTCATTGGATCAGATTCGTCTTGAGGTCATCGATCTCTGTCTCTGTGCAGTGACCTGATATCATCCCCCAATAGTCACTTCTCCTGCAATATCCTTGCTGAAGAGCCTTGTGATATCGTCGGTCTTCATGCCCTGACTCAGTCCCCACTTTAGTTTCACAAAAGCCGCTTCGGGGGTCATGTCTCCTGTAGGAACTACACCGAGCTTGAGTGCGCGCTGACCGACTTCGTAGAGGTACATCCGTGTCGTACCATAGATACATTGTGTCGATACGAGAACAGGGATGCCTTTCTTCCGCGCACGCGTGATACCGGGCAGCAAGCTGCGCTCCTGATTCGGAATTCCCCCCGGACCGAAGGATTCCAGAATCAGTCCGTCGATGTCGGCGTCGATGATGGCGTCGAGGATCTTCGGGTCCAGTCCAGGAACAACTTTCAGTGCGACCACATTTCCACCGAAGGTTGTCTTGAGATTGAGGGAGCCCCCGTGTCTGCGTCGTATCCCTGGGTACGTGAGCTCCGGCTGAAGACGGATGGAGCCGAGCTCCGGAAATACGGGGGAGATGAAGGCGTTTCTTTCACTCTCACTGATTTTCATGCTGCGGTTGCCACGAAGAATGCTATTGCCGAAGACGATGCACACTTCCGCAAAGTCCATCGTTGCGGTCATGCAGGCATGGACGATATTGCTGACGGCGTCGGAGCCAAGGAGATCCGGAGGGACTTGTGCGCCAGTGAGGACAACGGGTTTGCCGAGGTCTCCGAGAGCATAGGATAGGGCTGAAGCCGTATAGGCCATGGTGTCCGTGCCGTGGAGAATCACGAAGCCGTCGTAGCGGTCGTACTCTTTGGCGATGGCCTCAGAGACCTCTGTCCAGTGATGCGGCTGGATATTGGTACTATCAGTCACGACAACGGTCGTCGATTTGATTTTGAATTCCTGCGTAAGCATCGGTGCATGCGCCAGCACTTCATCCACCTTGAGCTGGGGCTGCAGCGCGGATGTACGCGAATCCTGCCGCATTCCTACGGTGCCACCGCAGTACAGTACTAGGAGTGAAGGCTTGGCTGTCGTCATGGATCTTTAAGGGGAAATGCGGACAATGTGGTCGACACCGGGATCGCGGACGAGAAACTCATAGGCAGTCCGCAGGGTTCCGACGCTGTCCGTATGAAATACGAGTGTAGCGGATGTACGGTCAAATTCGGTAAGCTCCACCGGAGTATCGAGGATGGACTGGATCCGTGCAATGACCGAGAGCGGTTCGCTTCCTTTGGTAAATGTCCATCGCAGTCCGAAGGCAAAGGGGTGCCCCAGGAGATCGGTTCTCTGCACGTCGAGAGGAACAAGTTCCTTGGAAGGGTCACGCTTGGTTTCGGTTGCCGAGGTCGGGATGCGCACGATATCGATGACATCGGGACGCGTATGTACGCCGATAGTTTTTCGCGTCCGAAGATCTTCCATGTCTGTTTGGAGAATGAAGCGGATTTTCTGGCCGGGCTTCAAATGCGATCCCAGCGTGAAGCAGTGCGGATCCACAAGGAAGATTTCCTCGGGCCTGCAGAGTTCCTCCAGAATATCGAACGGATTTCTGAGTCCTGAGCCGACATCCTTCACTGCTGTCGTATCTTTTTCCATGCGGTGCTGCAGTGCACGCCGGACTTGCGTGGGCAGAAAGGGATCGATGGCGATCTCGAGGACTTTCGTAAGAATCCTATTGCCATCCAGCTCTTGCCTGCGGGGAGGGTGGCTTTGCAGCATGTGCAGCAAACGTTTCTGCGCATGGGAAGTTCGCAGGATCTGCAGATCTTCTGCTGTGCGCAATCCCGAAGCTTTCTGCGTCTGGAAGGTGATGACGTCGCCTGCATGTACGGTGCTTCGTAGCGTCGACGGGTTTCCATGCACCATCACTCCCGTGGTTCGTTCCGCAGTGGAGGGATGCACATGAAAGGCTACATCGAGCATGGTCGCCGTAGCTGGAACATCTATGGTTTTAACCTTTCGTCCAGCGATGTGTACCGTGCAGCGTTCACCGAAGAGCTCTTCCTGCAGCGCGCGGAAGAGATCACCTTGCCCCTGTGTGGTGCGTTCGATGGAGAGGAGCTTTCTGACCCATTGGGGCAGCGACTTCCACGGGCGGTCAGCTTCGGGCCACAGGTATGGAAGCGCCATGCCGAACTTTCCCATTATTTCCATATCCTTACTTTGGATGGTAACGACAATTGGATCTCCTATAGGAGAGATGACCGTCGTATGCAGTGCCTGGTAGCCGTTGATTTTTGAGGATGCGATGAAGTCACAGAAGTGATCGGGAAGGGCTACGGCTTCGGCATGGATTGCACCGAGCAGGAGGTAACACTCTTTGGCGTCTTCGCAGAGAACATGTATGAAAAAAAATGTTTCCGGGAGTTTGAGCAGGGGAGTTTGCTCGCCGGCTCGCAGGCGGACTTCCTCGAGATGGCGTTTACGCAGCGTCACATTGGTCCCGGAAAATCCCTGCTTCCGGAGAATTTTCTGGAGGTGCTGCGTCCAGTACCTGAGAGGTGTTGCTGAGGTGTCCGCACGCGCAGCTTTTTCCGTCAGGAGTTTCCATGAGGGGGGATCGAGATAGCGAAGGCTTAAGTCCGAGAGCTGCTCATACCACTCGCGGATACCGAGCAAATCGCATGTTGGGCAGTAGATCTCCTGCGTTTCTCTGGCGATGCGCTGCTGCTTCTCTTTGCGCAGGTGCCCGAGGGTCTGCATGTTATGGAGCCGGTCCGCGAGCTTGATGAAAATGACGCGGATATCACTCCCCATGACCTGAAAAATTTTGCGTATGGCGGCGGAGCTGCGTTCGTCTGGTTGCAGATCGCGCTCAGTTTTCTGCACCTTTGTTACTCCTTCAACGAGGCGTGCAACGGTTGCTCCAAATTCCTTGCGGATGTCCGCCATAGCGACATCGGTGTCTTCGACAGTGTCATGGAGAAGGGCGGCAGCGAGGGTCTCGTCGTCGGCAGATATCTCTTGGAGAATCCCGGCAACAGCTTTGGGGTGCGTGATATATGGCTCGCCGGAAGAGCGCTTTTGCCCTTTATGGGCCTTCTCCGCATAGATAAGCGCCTTTTGTACCAAAGCCGTTTTACGGGGGGCACTCGGCGCCATTACCGGATTATACAGGAGAATTCTTGTGAAAAGTACAAAATATTTTACAATAGATACCTTTCATCAAAAATGCCACCAATCGACCAAATGACCGGCGATCAGGATGTGCGTGTACATGTGCTTGGCGGGACGGTCGTCGGTGGGGAGTGGGTGGGATCTGAGTTCTATGACGAGAGTAAACACGGTCCGCGCGATGATGCAGATATCAAAGTACTTCCGGTTGCCGGTAAGGCGGAGGCGATGATGGAGGATGTCGATATGCACGTCTGGCAACGCATTGCCCGCCTGAGAGTTACGGAGGCAAAAAAATTGCTAGACAGTGCGGATTACGATCCAAGTAACCTCATGCGTATCGTCCGTGAAGTACGCACCATTCTTGCAGATGATGCCTCACATCTCGTTCTTGCTGCCGGCACAGATAGCGGCGCGTTTCTTATGCATGCACTTGCCGAGGGCATTCCTGCAGAGCTTCTCGGTGATCGTTCCCTGCTTGTTGCCGTTTCGCAGCATCATGCTTCTCCCAACCGGCCGCAAAGTCATGAGGGTAGGTTTTATCCGGAGGATAATGAAGCAGTAGGAAACCTAACCGACGCTATTTACCTTGCGACTCACGAGCAAATGCGGGGCAAGATGGGGCTGTGTTGTGGCGGCATACTCCATGCGCCACGCGGACTGCACAAAATCAACACAGATGGCAAGCATCCCTTTTTGGCGAAGTATCAGGATATCGCCGTTTCCATAGGGAATAGTCCAGTGGATCAACGCTGGCAGTTTGATCTTGAGGATCGTCATGAGCGTCTTCCCCGCAAGCGTACGGATGATTATCTCCTATCGTTGGGAGGTGTAGAAACATGGACGCTTACATCGACATCCAATTATGAGAATCTTGCGAAGGCAATGTGGGGACTCACCCATCCCGCTATATTTCGACGTGGATGGGCAAGTTGGTTCCCAAGAAAAAAAGCGGACGAATTTTGCGGCATGGTTGTGCAAGCACCGGGTGTGAGTAATCTGCGACATTCGAAGAGCAACCTCGAAAAAGTGAGCGTTGCGGCAGAGATCGGAGCTGAAGCAGGCACGCCCCTTGTCATCATCAGCGATCCACTGCAGACAGAAGATGGTGCAGGAAGCAAGCGTGCTGTCTACGGCGGAAGTCTTAGAGCAGTCCGCGGACGTCTCGATCGCATTGCCGATGGTGCGAGCAGTCTGATCGTCGATGGTGGAGACCTCTCGAGAACCGAAGCGACAATGCTGATGTCCGAAGCTGTTGCACGTGCCCGCAGCAGAAAACTGTCCGGAAAAGAGGTGGTCACGTACGTTGCAGGATTCTTCGAGCGTTACCGCCACTGGCTTGAGACCGGGGAAGAGGAACCTTCATCGGGTACAGGTACTTGAAAAATGGGGAGGATTTCATGGATATTGGGCTTAAATATGCGATAGGATGCACTTCCATGCCGACTTTAGCGTCAACGGCTTCTTCCATCCGTGGTCCGGTTTCCATGCGTGATGCAGAGGAATGCTGTGCCGACGATATTGTCGTGCTTGCCGAAGGTGGTGCGATGTGTTCGGATTCGCTCGGGGGTGAATATCGTCCTTCCTGCGAAGTAGTGCGCAAGCTTTGCGCCGATGCTTTACAGGGCAGCCGGTGTACTTCGAATGTGCAGATCATTGTTCCCGATGACGGTCTCGTGCTTAGTGATGATGTCACCATGGATCGCATCGAATCCTTTGGTCAGTCGCTCCAGGCGATCTTTCAGCAGATGCGGGCAAAGAGTGTTGTCGTCCTTGCGGGTTCACATAAGGTGCCGAGGTACGCAACAGCTGCGACGCTCGCGCTCACACCTGCGGATTTGGGAGTGGATACACATGGTTCTGTATCACGTGAATCATCCGGATCGCTCGTGATCGCTTCAACCCGTTATGCGGCCAATGTCGACAACAATGCTGCGGTGGATACGATGCGCGATGCCTTGCAACTCAGTAAGCATATAGGGATGAAAGGTCGTGCAGCTGCATTATTTGATAAGAAGTTGTATGCGCTTCCCGGTCTCTCGAGACCTGAAGATCCCACTACCTTACAATCGCGCTTTCGTCCTCGTGCAACAAAAGGAGATCGTACGAGCTGGTATTTCTCAGAACGCATGCAATGCGATGTGCCTATTGGCGACGGTTCGCCGTTTCTTTTGGACAGTGGCGTTCGCACATTTGTTTTCGGAGGTGAGAGTCAGCATGATCCTGATGGGCTGATCAATGCGATGTGGTCGGATGTACGCTCGAAAGGTGTGCATGGTGTTGTTATAAAAAAAGCCGGCAACCGTCATCCTCTCACTTCATGTGATCCGGACAAGCTCGAGAGTATTGATCGTATAGGTATTCCGATTATTGCCGTGGGGGACCGCAACGGGGAAACGGCAAAACCTCGTGATGTGACAGGTGCATATAAAAATATTCTGGATGGAAGCCGTCTCCAGAGCGGGGAAGCGAAGTTGCTTCTTGCATATTGGTTGAAGGGAGCAGAAGCCGCCGGATTCCGTGCAGTGGAGGACATCGTTGCATTTGTCCGTCAGAAACTCGAAGCCTATCCGTTCCGGTAAGGAGTCTTAGAACACAGACAGAATATATTTTTTCACATTGCTGAAAATTTCTGTTTGTTCATCGAGCTTTTCAATATCCTCTCTGGAAAACCACCGTATCTCCCGTCCTTCGGTCTCATCCAGCACGGCAGTTTGTGATGCATCGAGCGGGCGTGCTAGAAACAGAAAATCCATATGCTGATGTGCAGGTTCACTCCGCTCGGGACACGCTGGAATTTCCTCGAGCAGCATCGCGATGGGGGACTTGAGCATCCGTCCTTCGGAAGGGTTTCCTTCAAAAAGATTATCCTGCGCGTTGCCCACAATCTCTACATCCAGTCCCGTTTCTTCTTTGCATTCCCGTCGCGCCGTTTCTTCCGGTGCTTCATTCTCTTCCACGTGTCCCCCTGGCGGCATCCAGCGACCGAGGCGCTTGTGCCAGAGAAGCAACGTGCGTTTCTGTGCATCGACGACGAAGGCGGTGGCGGTGAAGTGGCGCTGTATACGACTGGAGTGAAAAGAGGATTGAGATTAGGATACACCGGCTTTCGCGCCAATGTTTTCCCTCATTCTCACAACTGTTGGCCTTTGTCTCTTCGAAACCGTCAGCAGCGTCGATAATGCGATTATCAATGCTGAGGTTCTCGCAACGATGAAACCAAAAGCGCAACGCTGGTTTCTCATTTGGGGGCTCTTCATAGCGGTTTTCCTCGTTCGTGGACTGCTTCCTTGGATGATCGTATGGTTTGCCACTCCGGGCCTGGGTCCCATCGAGGCTCTCACTGCGACCTTCAGTTCGGACCCCGCGGTCATCGAAGCTGTAGAAAAGTCCGCGCCTATGCTTCTTATGGGCGGTGGAATATTCCTCATTTTCCTTTTCTTTCACTGGCTCTTCATCGAGCCGAAGAATTACGGTCTCGTCGGAGAGAAATTTTTCCATGCGCAGGGTGTGTGGTTTTTTGCTGTCGTGTCCATCATTCTTGCAACTGTTGTCTGGTACGCACTGAAGATCAATCCTCTCATGGCATTTGGTGCAGTTGTGGGATCTACAGCTTTCTTCATCACCCATGGATTTAAGGAGAATGCAGAGGCGCAAGAAAAGCAGCTCCTTGGTTCGGGCCTATCTGACATCAGCAAGATTCTCTATCTCGAAGTCATCGATGCGACCTTTAGCATCGACGGCGTACTCGGCGCATTCGCTTTCACGCTCTCCGTGCCGATTATTCTCCTCGGTAACGGTCTTGGCGCATTTGTCGTCCGTCAGATCACCATTGGCAACATCACGCGAATCAAGAAGTATCTCTACCTCAAAAACGGTGCAATGTACTCCATTCTTTTTCTTGGGATGATCATGCTTGCAGATAGTTTTGGTCATCATGTGCCGCAGTGGGTGTCACCGGTGACAACCATTGGCGTCATCGGGTACTTCTTTCTGAAGTCGCGGTGGCATCCGGAGTTCCGGAGGTAAAGGATTCAAAAGATGCGTTTCTTTGAAGGTTTTAGATCAAGGATTGTTCATCCAGAGAAAGAATTTATTGCATTGTCAAAATTTTGTCATAGGTCAATGCAGTTTGTGTATTCCGATGGAAGGATTCGACAGTATTTTTGCTACTCTTGCGACTAATAATGTCTTCAGGCAGGATTCGCATTGGCATTCTTGGAATCACTTCGGTTGCACTTGCAGCTGTTGCGTATATTTCATTGTGGCCTTCAGCGCAGCATTTGCTGCAGGGACAGGCGGTGTGTTCAGGGGGAATGACATTGTGTTCTGGGGTTTGCTGTCCTGCGGGTGGCTGTATTTTTGGAGCGTGCTCATGGCAGGGCGTTGAAGGGGGTGCAGGGGGAGGAGGAACCTGTAGCACGTTTCCCGCCTGCGGCAGCTGTAAAGCAACAGGTTTTCTGTGCGGTCAGCCCTGCTGCAACGTTGGCCAGCAGCAAACCACGGAATGTTGCACGGGAAATTATTGTGCAGGTGCTCCAGGAATTTGCACTCTAAGTCCCGGCACCTCATCGGCGGCCCAGAGTAGTTCTGCTGGAGGAGTCTGCGGAGACCGGCCGCCCTGTAACGTTTGTAAAGAATTGGGAGATAGGTGCGGAGAACAATGCTGTGATGATTATGGCGGGACACCTTTGCCGGGGGATACGACATGTTGTACGGGGTTTAACTGCACTGGGGTCGACGGCCAGCAGACGTGTACAGCTCCAGGAGACCCTCCCACGTCCTCCGCCTCCACAAGCAGTTCGGCAGGGCAGGAGAGTAGTGCGGCTCCGGCTAGTAGTTCTGCAGCAGCACATAGCAGTAGTGTTGCGAGAAGCTCGAGCCAAGCAAATCAATCTTCAGAGCGCTTCGCCTGCCCTTCGGGCTTCAGCTGTACTGCGCAATTTGTTTCTGATCAATGTACCATCGGATTTCTTGGATGCCCTGAAGGCATCCCTATCGAATACTCGGGAAAATGTGGTGATAGTGCCTGTCAGGGGGATTGTGCGAATTGTGGTCCCGAGGTTGGGAGTAGTGGAGGATCGCAGCAGAGTTCCTCGGCTGGCATGTGTCCCACGGGAACGTCATGTACGCTGAAGGCCGACTGTCTGAATTCTGGAGGAACCTGCGGAGACGACTGTAGACAGACATTGGGTTTTTCTTGCTGTTGCACAGGAGGAAATCAGAGTTCTCAAAAAAGTAGTTCAGCGCGAAGCAGTTCTGCCCGTAGCTGCAACGGTGCGGAGCCACAATGTACAACCGGCACTCCGTACTGCTGCAAGACCGGTCAGTGGACATGCTGGGACAGTGCGACCAATGGCACAGTCGTTGCCCGTGCGGGAGATAGCGCTCCTGCCAGACCTTCGCTCTTCGCAAAGATCGGCGGTGTATTGTCCGAGCTCCTCAGCGCGCCAGGAAATTTTGTGGCAAGTATGTTCTGGGAAAGTCTGGAGGATGCCCCTCTCACGGCGC